>CAVABN010000015.1:0-24685 GCA_963586845.1 Bifidobacteriaceae bacterium | reverse complement strand
CCTTCAGCCCCCTCCCTTTGCCGATCATATCGAACACCTCGTTCTCAGGACATCCTGGATGGCATCCTGCGTCTCCTCCGCGGGCATGGTGGTGTTGACCATGAAGGTCTCGCACATCGACAGATACCTGCGGAAGAACTCCTCCCTGCGCTTCATGCGGGGCTCGTCGCGGAGCAGCTGATGAGGGTTGCAGAAGTCGTGCTCCTTCAGATACCCGAAGGCATCCTCGCACGAAATCGGGGCGACCCCCGCGGGATACGCGGGATCCCTCCTGAGCAGGAACACGTAGCGCATGCGGGTGCCCCTGACCACGGAATCCTCGCCGGCGACCCATCTGACGTTGCCGATCCCCCTGCCCTTGTTGTCGAACCTGACGTCCTTCACCAGGGGCTCGTACTCCTTCCACACGTCGCCGATGTCGGCGTCGATGTAACAGTTCTTCTCGGAACCCTCGACCCACGGCCTCCCGTTCCCGAACTGGACGAAATACCAGTCATCGGTTATCAGGTGGGCGTGCTCGTTGCGCAGCAGCCCCCAGGACTGCGTGGTCTTGCCCGTCTTGGACGGGGCGATGAGCGTCACCCCGGCGCCGTCTATGTCCAGAGCGGCCCCGTGGACGGAGAAGACGGAATGGGAGTCCTCGAGGATGTTCCCGGCCATCCCGAGGGCGATGCTCTTCACCCAACCGTAGTAATCGAAGTTGAACAGGAACATGGTGCGGGTGGACACCTCGTATTCAGCGTGGAGGTCGGTGTCCGGGTCGTTCAGGCAGAATATCCTCGCGTGGGAGCGCACCCCGTCGGACATGTGGTAGAAGTTGTCCGACCACATATCGATGTAATCGTGGTTCTCGGTGCAGAGGGTGATGCAGACGCCGTTGATGTCCGCCTTCATCGAGAAGGTGTTGAGCTTGGAGCACCTCCCCCTAAGCTCCCTGGACCTGTCCTCACCGATGGTTATCAGCCTGTATGCCATGTTCCGTCATCGGGCTAATCTCTGACGGACTTGAAATAATCCGCGTTCGGGGCATCTGGAACCCGGGAGCATCAGTCGGATGCCGCGCCTGCGGGATGCTTGTCCGGAACGGATTCGGCAGGGACGATGACCTGCATCATCTGGTAGCGGGCCCCCCATTCCGCCAGGGCCTTGAGGGCCGGCAGCACGGACATGCCCTTGGAAGATAGGGAATAGGTCACGCTGAGCTTGCGGTCGGTTCCGACGGTGCGGAGGATCATGCCGTCCTCCTCCAGCTCCTTGAGCTGCTTCGAGAGGATCCTGGAGGATATCTGCCCTATCCTGCGCTGGAGCTCGACGTAGCGCATCGGCCCCTCCTTGAAGAGCAGGCAGAGTATCGTGCACTTCCAGCGTCCCTCGATGACGGACATGGCGGCATCGATGCAGCAGTCGTATCTGACGTTCGGATTAGCCTTGATCTGTTCCAGCATGCATTGGCAGTCTTCCGTTCCGTTCCCTCCGAGTGTCGGTAACATTTGGTACCTTAATAACATTATGTAGGCAAATACTTATATTGAAATTCAAATCAACCCCGTGGGTAAAACCATGTCGGAAGTCACAGCAATCATAGCATCGCCCAGGAAGAACGGCAACTGCCAGGCCATCGTCGGCAAGATGGTCGAGACCCTGAAGGCCGAGGGGAAGACGGTCGACGTCTTCAACCTCAACGGAATCGCCGCCAAGGGCTGCCAGGCCTGCATGGCCTGCAAGAAGGCCGGGAAGTGCGTCCAGAAGGACGACATCACGCCCATCCTCGACTCCATGAGGCAGAGCGGATCCATCATCATCGCCACCCCCGACTACTTCGGACAGTCCTGCTCCCAGTACAGGATGCTCGAGGACCGCTTCTACGGATTCGTCGGCATGAACGAGCAGGGGCAGTTCGTCTCCAACCTCGGCGACGGCAAGAAGGTCGTCACCGTCGTCACCTCCGGCTCCGGAGCGGGCGCCGAGAACATAGCCAACGGCATCAAGGGCGTCATGAGCGGATTCCTTAAGTGTGATGTAATCGGTAACATCGACTACAGGGAGGGCCCGAACGGACCCGCCAAGGACAACGCCGCCGTCCTCGCCGAGGCAGAGGCGCTGGCCAAGAAGCTCTGAAAGGGAGTTGAAAGGATGGGAAAGGCTATCATCTACGCCACCGGAATGACCAAGCACACGAAAGAGGTCGCGGAATACATGGCCCGCCAGATCGGCGCGGACATATTCAACCTCAAGCAGATCACCAAGATCAACCTCACCGATTTCGACACCGTCGTCTTCGGCACCGGCGTCCACGCGGGAAAACCGTACAAGCCGGTCAAGGAGTTCCTCGAGGCGAACCGCGACGCCCTGGCAGGGAAGAAGCTGTACCTGTTCATCGAGTGCATGTACAACGGCGAGAAGGGAGATGCTCAGCGCGACAAGATCGCGGAGGAGCTCGGGATCCCCGACGCTGTGTACTTCAACACCAAAGGTTGCGAGATGAACGAGGCCGGTTTCCCCGTCGCCGTCGACGAGTTCCTGTCGAGGCTCTGATCCGATGCAGATCGGTCTGCTGGCGATCTACCTGGTCATCAACGTCGTCGTCTTCGCGATGTACGTCTGGGACAAGTACAAGGCCAAGAACTCCAAGTGGCGCACGAAAGAGTCCACTCTGCTCCTCGGGGCCCTCTTCGGGCCCTGGGGGGCTGTCATCGGGATGAGGGTCGCCCACCACAAGACGCTCAAGCTGAAGTTCAAGCTCGTCTACGTCTTCCTGGTGCTGCACATAATCCTGATCGCGTACCTCTGCTACGGCGGGTACTTCTGAAACCTCAAAACGGCCCTCCGGGGCCGTTCTCCATTCTCAATACGGATCGAGGCCGTGCAGCTTCCTGACGTCGGTCTCCATGCCGGGCTGTCCGAGGAGCACCACGCGACTGTCCTCGCGCTCGTTGATGATCTGCATCCCGATCCTGTCGCCCAACTGCTTGGAGAAGTCCTTGATCTCGGCGAAGGACGGCATGCAGTCTATGGAGAGCCTGGTGCGGGAGCCTCCGACGAACACGTATCCCTTCGGTTCCACGAGGTCCGGATCGGCGATGCGGTCCAGAGCGGCGTACTCGTCTAGCCATCCGAAGTTCTCGTTCTTCACCAGCGTGTGGCGGATGACGGTGCGGGTATTCAGTGAGGGCAGGAGCTCCAATGTGCGCATTATGCGCTCCCATCCGTCGGATATCTTCGGACGGCACACCCTGCGATAGACCTCGGGATTCGGAGCGGCGACGGTGACGTACAGCTGCATCGGCAGGACGTCCAATTCCTCCAGCCTCTCCGGATAGGTCCCGTTGGTGACCATGAACGTGGTCATCCCGCGGCTGTGGCATTCCCTGAGGAAATCCGACAGATACGGATATGTGATGGGCTCCCCGGCGAGCGAGATGGCGACCTGATCGGGATTGTTCGCCTCCTCGAACATCTTCTTGTCGCAGCGGGGGTCCCCCTTGAAACCGGAGACCAGCTTCCTCTGCTGCGCGATCAGGTTGTCGAGCATCTCCTTCGGCTCGGCCCAGTCGCGAACCTCGAAATCGTGCTCCTGGACCCTCCAGCAGAATGTGCAGCGGTGGCTGCACTCGTTGATGGCCGGCGTCATCTGCAGGCAGCGGTGGGAGCGGATGCCGTAGAAATCCTGCTTGTAGCAGTGCCTCTCGTGGAGCATGCTCTCCTTCATCCAATGACAGAGCTTCACGGCCGAATGGTCGTTGTAGAGCCTGTACTGCTGCTTGATGAGGAGATCGCGGTAGCCCTGGTCCATCGTGACGCACCATCGCGTACTGGCATATCAACCCGCGCATGATGCGAATGGTAATCTCAGGCCATCTCGACACGAGTCAGCCATGGTTCCCGAATATCGATCATTTCTACGTCAAGAACGAACGGAGATGTATTCTTCGACGTCCAGTACCGTATCCTCGATCCTCTGCCATTGGAGAGTGGGATTCTCGAGGAAACCCAGGACCCCGAACCGGTCGAAAATATCCATGGTCTCGGAGGCGGTGAGTCCATGCTTATCGCGGTATGCCTCGATGCAGAAAACCTTGAGTTTAAGGGTATCCGGTGCGTTCAGGACAGGTCCTTCCATGCTGTGCCTCCGTCCAATTCATCCTCGAAAAACCTCGAAAGCTGATACACGCTGAAGTACCACGATTTCGTCTTCTCATCCTGCAGATCGGCGTAAACCTTCGAATCGTAAAATCTGCGGAGGGCCTCGTCTTCGGACCATCCTCTGTTCTCCATCGCGAATTGTACGACACCTATTACCAGAGATCCTTTGATCAATTCCCACCTTATCGGATCCATCAGACCACCTCCCGGAAACCGACATAAACTATGCTTCTGAGGGATTTCACAGAATGAAACAGTACTTGACCATCGAGCTTTGAGGTCTTCAACCTGCTAATCGCCTCTTCTTTCGATATTGCTCTCGTCTCATACAACATTAGAACGAAGTAGACGCCCTCATCAGCAACAGGTCCGATGACTATATCATTATCATGATCTTCATAGCCTTTACGATTCTTTTCAACGAAATCCAACCATTCGACGGTCGGTCTATTGAAATTGAGAATGTTGAGTTCCTCAGACTCGCTATACTCGTACTCTGAAACGAAGGCATGCTCGGACCCGCGCCTTTCTTTGATGGTTTTAGCCCATCTCTCGGCCTACTTGAAGGATTCAGTAACATAGAAACCTCCACCGAAATCCATCGTACGATTCGGTTTGAGTATCAAGGGTCTCTCAACCACTTGATCGCTTCCATGGTACAGCCTCATGCCCTGAGAATGGGGCCGTTAGAACATCTACTTTCCCATCGCCAATACAAGATTCCCGACCTTGCTGTTCGTAAGACATAACCTGCATAGCGGACGAAACGTAATATGACCTGGAAGCAAACTGCGCATGAAATCGAACAGAAATGGCCCACTTGGTTATAGTGCGGAAGTCCGAATACTCAGAAATCGAACAGGCTGCGCTGGGCCTTGGGCTTCGCGGGAGCGACGGGTGCGGGGGCCGTTTCGGGAACGGGTTCCGGAACGGATATGGGAGGATCTATGTGCACGGGTTCGGAGGCCGGAACGGCCTTCCTCGAGGTCCTGCGGGCCTCCAGGATCTCCTCCGCCGACGCTATGGCGGCCTTGACCTCCTTGGAATCGGCCTTCTTCCCGATCAGGAATCCCAGCTCGTTCTCGTCGAGCATCAGGTCCGCGGTTATCTCGGCCCTGAGCTCCGGATCCGAAGAGGCCATCTCCGAGAGATACGGGATCACATCGGAATCCGCCCTCCCGGCCGTGCAGTGCATGAACATGGAGATCTTCATCTCCAGGGACGATTTCGTCCCCCTGACGGACCTGCTGCGGGACATCTTGGTCATGTACGAGGGGAACCTCATCCTGTCCCTGCCGGTCTTGTCGGTCATCTTCGCGGAAGACAGCCCTATGGACATGTGGTCCGACGCGTAGGACCAGAAGCCGTAGTACTGGCGCCTGCCGGCCCTTCCCAGGAAGATCGCCGAGCGGGAGAGCTTGTCGTATCCCCTGACGAGATCCCCGGCATCGATGTACTCGGACGGGAGGTTCTCGTCTATCCACAGCAACTTGGTGCCCGGTTCCTCGTCCACCTCCATAACGGCGCGCCTGGCCTTCATGGGGTCCCTGCTCCTGAACACCGCGGAGAGCATCCCGAACAGGTCGGTGCGGGAGTCCCTGCGGGACAGGTTGTCCGACATGTCGACGGTGACGGAATCCTCGCCTATGGCCATGGATTCCAGATTGCGGATGGCCGCGCGCATGTCGCCGGAAGCGTTCTCGGCGATGGTCTCCATCGCTTGGGGATCCACCTCCACGCCCTCGTTCTCGGCTATCCTGTACAGGGCCTTGGCGATCGTCGATGCCTGCGGGCGCTTGTACGTTATCTGGAGTGTCTTTGTCTTTATGGCGCTGCTCTTCCTGCTCAGACCGTAGAAATCGTTCACGATGAGGATCACGGGCTGCTTCGTCGTCGAGATGAGCTCGTTCACCGCGGGTATCGCCCCGCGGTCGTTGTTGCCGAAGAAGTTGTCCGCCTCGTCGAGGATGATGAGCTTCCTGCCACCGGTCCCCGCGTTGAGATAGGAGCCGTCGGAATCGAAGGTGTTGAACTGGGAACCGCGGACGGCTATCCCCTCTATCGCCGACCCTTTCCTCTGATCGGAGGCGTTCATCTCCACGACGCCCCAGCCCATCTCCCTCGCCAATGCCTCGGCGGAGGTGGTCTTACCCACGCCGGGAGGTCCCATCAGGACCACGGCGCGCATCGGAGGTATCCCGGATTCCCAGGACTTCGCCCATTCCCTCAGCGCGTTGACCGCCGAAGGATTGCCGAGGACCCCGTCCAGCGTCTGCGGGCGGTACTTCTCGGTCCAATCCATTCAATCGTCCCCCGGGGCGTATATCACCCTGAAGATGTCCATTGACTGGTAGAAGAAGACCAGGAGGTCGAGTATCATAACGGTCATGTTGGCGCTGGACAGCTGCCATCCGTTCAGATACCAGAGGATGAGCGAGATCCCCAGGAACATGAATCCCCTGGAGTACTTCTTCATCACCAGGTGACCCAATCCGAAGATGTTGAAGAATCCCGGGAGGATCGCGAGGATGAGTGCGAGGTTGCCGTTCTTCCTCATGCGGGGGAAGGGCATCGGCATGACCTGCGCGGGACCGAGCTTGCATCCGCAGTTCCCGCAGAACTCGTCGAGGCGGCCGGCGGGTTCGCCGCACTGGGGACAGACGCGGGCGGTCATGCCCGAATCGTCGATGACGTACGACTTGTCCTTCATGCAGCCGCAGCGGGGGCAGAAATCCATACCCTCGTCGATCTGAGCCCCGCATTCCCCGCATATGTGCTTCATTCCACCACCGAACCTCTGAGGTGCATCCTGTAGATGCCGTCAGAGCATTCCACGCATATATCCTCGCCGAAGAGATCCGAGATGTTCGCGTCGGTGAGAAGCTCCTCCTTGGGTCCGTCGGAATAGACCCCGCCCTTCTTGACCATGACGACCCTGTCCACGGACACCGGGATGTCGGTGAGCTCGTGGGTGATCATCACTATGCTGACGCCCGATGCGATGAGGATGTCGAACATCGAGCGGAACTTGGACTTCATGACTATGTCGAGACCGGTCATCGGCTCGTCCAATACGAGCAGATCCGGACCGGTGACCAGCGCCCTGGCTATGAGCGCCCGTCTCATCTCCCCGAGGGAGAGGTTCTCGATGGGCCTCTCCATGAGATCGTCTATACCCAGGACGACGGCCGATCTCAGAGCTGCGGCCTCGATCTCCGGGGTCATGACGTGGTTCCTGTACACGTCGAGGCTGTTGAAGAATCCGGAGCAGATGACCTCGCGTACGGTGGTGTCCGGGCGGAACATGGCCTGCAGATCCATAGATACCACTCCCATCCTGCTGCGGATGTCGAAGAGGTTCCATCTCTCCTGACCGAAGATCCGGAACAACGCCGGATCCTCCTCGTCGTAATACGGGCGGATGTCGCCCCTCAGGAGCTTTATGAGCGTCGTCTTCCCGGAACCGTTGGGTCCGATGACGGCGACGCTCTCGCCCTTGTAGATATCCAGGTCGACAGACCTGAGTATGTAGTTGCCGTTCCTGACGATCGATACGTTCCTCAGTTCCAGCGCTTTCTCCATGAGAGCGCCATACTGGTATCGTACTTAAGGGGCTCGCGGCTTGACCGTGGCCTTTATGCACTTGTCGATGGCGATTAGGAGGCTGGCGACCTGATCGCCCTGCTGGGTGAGAGTGACGATCGTGGAACGCGTGATCATGTCCATCTCCTGGCTGATGAGTCCCATGTCCTCGAGGAGATTGAGCTTGTCCGGCATCCTGGGATTGGAAGAGACCCCGTCGTAGATGTCGATCTTCCTGCTAGGACCGTTGGTCGACAGGAAAACGAGAATCGCAATCATATGCTTCTCTTCGAGCGCTGTCACGCTAGCAGTGTCTTTCTGGGTCATGATGTCACTCCATATTGCGCGTACACATATTGTGAGACGCTTAGCCTTATTACGGATTATACTATTTAAACTGCGACATTTAAAGTTCGTAGTAACACATTTAAGCTCAATCGTACACTATCTAGGTCAAAAGTTCTTCAAGCATCCACCGACACGGGGTTTTGGACGATTAGGCAGTGTGTGCCCGATAATTGATATATAAATAAGAGGGCGGGAAATACCCCGCCGGGGTTTCAAACGGTCTCCGGACACGGCCGGGTCGACCTGAAGACCAATAGACCAGCGACCATCGCGACTATGGACAGGGGCAGCGCGAAAACCAGCGGGTCCACCGACGCCAGGACGGAATCGGGGAACAGCACGGACTGCCCGGTGATGAGCTTGCAGACCGGGAGGAACACGCTGGTCCCGCTGTTGATGAACAGCGCGAGGAACAGGTACGACCCGGTTCCCACGGCGATGCTCGCGATGGCCGCCTTCTTGTTGGGGTTATCGGAGTACAGCGCGTGGAAGTACGCCGGGAGCAGTGCGGCGGCGGTCATGCCCATGAAGACGGACGTCGCCTTTGCGATGATGTCCTTGGGCATGAGGTAGCAGTAGACCACCATGAGCACCATGACGATGACGATGCAGATCCTGTTGAGGTTGACGCTCTGGGAGTCGCCCTTCATCCTGCCCTTGCTGTTCCTGTACAGGGTGTAGAGGTCGTATCCGCCCGCGGCACCGATGGTGTGGAGCAGCGCGCTGATCGTGGAGATCGCGGCGCACACGAGGGACAGCAGGAACAGCGACACGAACACATCGCCGAACGACATCCCCTCGAAGATCTCGAGGATGAACTGCGGGATGATGAAATCCGTTCCCAGGCCGAGGCCGGAGATGTAGTCGTAGGCTATCTGCCCGTGGACGTCGTAGAAGTACACGTTGCTGAGCGCCCCGACTGTGTAGGCGGACCCGACGATCACGATCATGAATATGGATCCGATGAGCAGGGACTTGTTGAGGTCCTTGTCGGACTTGGCGGACATGAACCTGACCGCCAGCTGGGGCTGCGTGAGAGCACCGATGCCCACCCCGAGCAGGAATGTCGTGACGACCGTCATCCATTCCGACGAACCGAACGACGAGAAGTTGGTCCAGCCGTTGAATCCGTCCAATGTGCCGGGTATGTGCTCCATCTCGGAGAACTTGGTGTTCCACAGGTCGACGAGGGCGCCGTTGCCGGCTGTGACTCCGCCGAAGTAGCTGTATGTCACCACCAGGATGACCGCCATGCCGGCGAACATGATCGCCGCCTGCAGGGCATCGTTGTACATGACGGCGATGATGCCGCCGTAGACGACGTACACGGCCACGATGATGGACAGCGCGATCAGGATGAAATCGTAGTAATCGTTGAGTCCGGTGATCGTCGCCAGGGAGTTGACGCCTCCCTTCAGGACGGCGGCGGCGTAGATCGGCATCATGACGATGATGAGGATCGCGGTGAAGGCGCGGATCCCGTTGGATTTGTAGATCTTCCCGAGGAGATCGGCGTAGGTCGATGCCCCGAGCTGGCGCCCCTTGCGCCTGGTGGGCCCTCCGAAGATCAGGAACGCCACGATCAGACCCACGAAGAGGTTCAGGAAGCACAGCCAGATCAGCGACATCCCGTGGACGGCGGCCTGACCGCCGAATCCTATGACCGCGGAAGCGGAGAGGAACGTGGATCCGTAGGAAAGAGCGATGATGACGGGGCCGGCCTTGCTGCGACCGAGCAGGAAATCGCCGTTGTTCTTGGTGTTCCTGTACCCGTACACGCCCAGCATCAGTGTGATGACGACGAAGACGGCGACCATCGCGCCGAAGGTGAGGAGATCGACGCCGTCACTCATCGCCCTCATCCTCCGCCTTGATGCCCTTGAAATAAGCATAGGCGCAGCAGAATATGACGCTCAGTACGCTGAGCGCGTAGCCGCCTATGATCCAAGGGTCCGACAATCCCAATATCTCCATGATGTCACCGTGTGAACCGTGCTAGCACTTAGCACGCTTAGATGACCATGACGATGTAGTACTTAAAGGCTAGCTGGAGCTGGATGATACCGTCAACCTCCTGGCGTACACCCTAACGCCGATTTCGGAACGTTCATGCCATTCTTTAAATGCGATACCGTTCATGGGGTGGCGTCTGGCTTGGCCGGGGCGCTTGGCGTGCCCTACACCCGAAATCGTCAATACGCGGGGGCGACAGCAGGGGACGGCCCCGCTGAACTATCCAAGCCCACAGAGCGACAATGAAATCTTGTCCTGCAGAGCCGGAGTTTGCAACGAAGGCGACCGGAGGGTCGCGGTTCATGCATCAACCGGAGAACCGGGTCAGGTCCTGACGGGAGCAGCCCTAATCTGGACTACCGACGTTTGCGGGGTGGCAGGGTCGAGGAGCGAAGTGGTCAACTTGGACAGGGAGGAAGGGTCAACCCCTGCGGTCAGGCGCTTCTCGACAACTTCTTGGGACCGCATCCGGTGATGATGTCCTTCTCGAAATCGAACACCGTAGCGGTGTCGTTCCCGTCGGTGATCCTCAACAGACCAGTGTCGTCCACCTTGCCGACCACGGCCCCCTTGCAGGAGACCTCGGAGAAGATGTCGATGATCGCCTGGGAGTTCTCGGGCGGGCATGCGAAGCAGAAGCCGCATCCCTGATAGGCGAGATGCCACCTGATGGGGTCCGCGCCTTCGGGCATCGGCACCATGGTGACATCGATCAGAGCGCCGACGCCGGAGGATTCCAGCATCATGCCGAGGGTCCCTATGGCCCCGGGATTGCTCATGTCCTTGCAGGAATGGGCGAGATGCCTCTCCCCGACGACCGCAGCGGCCTCCATCTGCGCCCTGACCAGATCGTCGGGTTTGTCCACGGTGGTCACGAACGCGTAGGGGAGGTTGTCGGGGTAGAACCCGTCGGTGTCTATCACGAACACGATGTCATCGCCGGGAGCGGCGGTGCTGCTCCTGAGCAGAGCGTCTTTGGCGACCTTCCCGACGATGGAGATGTCGATGGCGTTGTAGTGGCAGTCGGGATGCACATGTCCCCCGACGATGGGGACGTCGAACTTCCTGATCCCGTCCTGCATCCCGCGGATGATCTCCTTGCAGACCGTTCCGTGGACGATCGACATCACGTCGACCATCCCCAGCGGCCTCCCGCCCATGGCGGCGATGTCGTTGACGTTCACGAGAACGGCGAAGTATCCCGCGTAGTACGGGTCGGTCCTCACGAGGGATTCCATGATGCCGTCAGCCGCGAACAGGATGTACTGGTCGCCGACGTCGATCGCGGCGGCGTCCTCCCCCTGGGCGGCGGCCACCTGCGGGAAGTCCGATGTGGGGAGCAGGTCCACGATCTTGTGGATCGCGTGCTTCCTCGTGACCCCGGGGTAGTTCCTGATCGCATCCGACAGTTCGCTTATCAGCGCCATAGTCCCTTCCTCTTGAGCCCCCAGATGGACAGCACGCACGAGGCCACCATCGCCACCAGGAGAATGATGTACATGTACGGATTCCCGTCCCCCGGAAGGGCGACGTTCATCCCGTAGAAGCTGGCGAGCATGGTCGGTATGGCGATGATCAGTGTGATCGACGTCAGGAACTTCATGACCAGCGCCAGGGAGTTGTTGAGGTCCGCCTCCACCAGCTGCCTGGTACCTTTGATGATCTGACTGTACGTCATGGTCATCTCCAGCGCCTGGTTGGTCTCGATTATCACGTCGTCCATGAGATCCCTGTCCTCCTCCGTGGAGACGAAGCGGGACTGCTTGCTCATCCTGTCGATGATGGACGCGTTCACGCTCAGCGATGTTTTGAAGTAGACCAGGTTGGACTCGAGTTCGTGCAATTCGAACAGGTCGTCCCTCCTGGTGGCCTTGCGGATGGACTCCTCGATGGCCATCCTCTTGACCTCGATGTACTTGAGGTCCGTCTGATAGTTGATCGCGACCCTGAACAGGATCTGGAGGACGAAGCGGGCGCGGTTGGACACGTCGTAGATGCTCTTGCCCTTGGTCTTCCCGGAGGCGATGTTCGTCAGCGCGAAGAGCTCCTGCAGGCAGACCGTGACGATAGCCGTGTCCGTCACGGTGATGGACAGCGGGTAGGTGGTGAACTCCTCCCTGCTGTTCCTCCATTCGCGGATAGGGACGTCCACGAGGATGAGGGTGTAATCGGGATCGGTCTCGGTCCTCGAACCCTCTTCGTCGTCCAGAGCGGATGTGAGGGCCTCGCGGTCGATGCGGAGGGCGTTCTGCACGAGCTCGATCTCCTCGGCCGTGGGGGCGACCAGATTGATCCAGACGTCCTGCTTTATCTCGTCCGTCCTCACGGGACGGCCGTCGCTCATCTCGTAGATCTCCATCATTGCCAACACCCCCTTCTCAGATCACCATCGCCAGTATGACCAGCATGAACATGAACAGCGTTATGGACGATACGCTGCCGGCTATGCTGTCGGTCAGCTTCGAACGGCGCTCGCCGTCCGCCACGCCGAACTTCTCCAGCACCCAGTTGAGACCGCCTGCGAATATGAACCCTCCGTCTAGGATGAAGGTGGGCAGAGCGTTGGATATCGCCAGCAGGATGTCCAGCCAGAACAGCCAGTAGAGCATCGAGACGATCACCCAGAATATGCCTCCCATCGGTGCGTCGTACCACCATTTGACCTCGTCGGAGATGGGGTCCATCCCGTTGAACGGCCCGGACAGGTAGGAGAAGAACGCGGTGACGTGCTCGTACCCGGTGCTCGCGCCGTAGAACGGGTTGACCGCCTTGTCCATCAGGATGTCCGGAGTGGTCAGGGTCATCCCCGCGGTCGTGGCGCTTATGCCGATGTAGCTGACGGAACCGCGGCTCCCCAGGGTCACTTCGTGATAGGACTTGGCTATCTCCCCGTCGGCGACGTAGTCGACGGTCACGACGGTGATCTTCTCGCCTATCGCGGCGTCGTTCATGAAGTCCTTGAAGCCGTTGGGACCGTGGATGAGGACCTCCTCGCCGTTCTCGTGGATCATCGAGTAGAAGAAGGTCCCGACGGTCAGACCGCCCTTGTCCGCGGGGCTGTCCTTGCCGATGGTCTTGATGTAAGCGCCCATCTGGATCGGTTGGGTGGCCTTCGTATCGCCGTGGTCCAGATAGGTCAGTATGTAACGTTGGGTCGGATCGAACGGATAATCGATGTATGCGGCGGTGCCTTGGGACACCGTGGAGATCTTTCCCGCGGAATGCCCGTAGGCGTCCTCGCCGGCGAGGATGTTCCCCTCCGAATCCGATATGCCGATGATCAATCCGGATGCCGGAATACCGGCGAAGTATGCGGGGGAGTCGGCGTCGATGGCGTAGGCTCCCGCGGCGTCCCCGTAATCGGACGAGACGCATCCGCATGCGAATATCATGATGAGTATGCTCGCGACCGCGAGGATCGTGTTCATCGTGATCCCTGCGGTGTAGACGTCGAGCTGCGCTCCCCTGGATGCCCCGTTCAGGTCCTTCTCGTTGGGTTCCACGAACGCTCCCAGGGGGACGACGCCGTAGAGGACTCCCGAAGAATCCACCTTCATGCCGTGCACGCGTGCCTGGATGCCGTGGCCCATCTCGTGGACCACCATGGCGATCAGCAGAGCGGCGATGCCGTAGCTGAGCGGGAGGATCGGATTGAACCCGGGGATGGCCAGGGCGTATTCTATGCCGATGGACGACCCCGACGAGAGCCTCGCCGGCAGAGCGATGATGGACACGATCAGCATGTACATCATCATCAGGAACAGGGCGGCGGAGATGAACTTCGAAAGGAATCCGAAGACGCGCCATACGCGGGGATACGATGCCAGACGGTCCATCGCCTTCAGGCCCAGGTGGGTCCTGATCATGATGCACGGGCCGTACTTCTGGAGATGCCACTTCGCGGCCGCCTCGGGTCTGCGCCATGCCCACACCCAGATCGGTATGTAGATGATGAGCAGGATCAAAAGAACGGCATACGCTACACTCATCGTATCTCCCCGACCGTGGCATGCCCTACTTCTATAAAAGCCGTGGCGGGCTGGTCTCGGCGCGTCCGTCGGAGCCCGTCCGGGGCCCGGACATCATCCGGAGAAGCGGGTGCCGTCGGCGTTGAGCACGTCGATGTCGAGCGACGAGATGATCCTGCGGGCCCATGCGAGCTTCCTCAGCTTGACGGCCGGGTCCCTCCCGTCCTTGGAACGGGGGTGGTCCAGATCGAACCCGATCAGACGGACCGACGAGGCGCCCATCTCCTGCGAGATGCACACGGCGCGGTCGCCGTCCGTGAATCCTCCGAAATCGAACACCGTGGATTCCGGACGGGATTGGGTGGTGAGGACCACGGGTCCCCTGAACCTCCCGGCCCATTCGCGTACCGCGTCGGCGTTGTCGCCGTGGGCGTGGACGAACGTCAGCGCGCCGCGGGAGCTTGCCTCCAACTGGGAGGGCATGTCGCCGTCCAGGTCCGTCACGACCACGTCGGGGGTCAATCCGGCATCCAGGAGCCTGCGCACCGCGGAACCCGAGGATACCAGCGTGCCGGTCGGAGGGAAGAGTTCGATGTCGCTCTCGAGACAATCGGCATCCCCGGCGACCGTGCAGATTCCGGAGAACACGTCGCGCACGTCGTCCGGATCCACGAGGTCGCAGTTGACCGTCACCGCTTTGAGTACGCGGACCGTGGATTCGTCGTCCTCCCTCGAGTAACCCATGTCCCCGAGTATCTCGGAATACAGCGCTTCCCAATCAGACGCTCTCATCCGCGGGCGCCTCCTCCGACAGGGGTTCGAGGCGCGACTTCAGGTAGTTGCTGAAGACGGACAGGACGATACCGCACGCGATCTCGACTATCCCGGCCTTGACCCCGTATCCGATCCCCATGTAGTTCATGGCGATGTCCAGGATCCCGGATATGACGAGACCGAGACTGGCGAGTCCGATGCAGCTGAAGATGATCGAGACCCCGACCTCCCTCTCCTCCAGGAACCTCTCGATGAGCATCCCCGCCTCGTAGATGACGATGGAGATGATCGCGGGCCAGACCATCGCGGAGATGAAGTAGGTGACCTTCAGGGCATCGCTCTTCAGGTAGAGGTTGTTGATCTCCATCGCGGAGTACGCGCCGGTGATGATGATGAAAGCCGCCGCTATGAAAAGGAAGATGATCGGCGTGGTGCGTCCGGCCATGGAGGCAATGAACTTCTTGCGCAGGCCGTAGAACCGTTCCGATATGTCGTAGCCGTAGAGCAGGATGATCAGACCTATGGCGAAGAACGCCATGGAACCGGACATGCTGGACAGCTGCGACGGGTTCTTCTCGACGGCGTAGACGAACAGCCCCGGTATGACGAAGAACAGGGACAGCAGGACGATGATGAATCCCAGCGGGACCAGGAACCTCTTACGCTTGTCCTTGTCGGACATCATGGTCTTGAGGATGTAGAATGTCCCCTCCAGACCGGGCGCCTGCTTGACATAGACCCTCTTCACGGAATCCACATGGGCGCGGGACGCGATGATCGGGTAGATGTACTCGTCCTCCGCGCCGTCGCCCACCAGGACGACGCTCTCGGGCTCGATCTCGTCGAGGACCTCCTCGAGCTGGGCGACGAGCGCCAGATCGGACCTGTGCCCGACGTTCTCGTCCCCGCAGATGAGGGCGACGTCGGCCTGACGGCCGTCCTCCTGCAATTCCAGACAGACGCTGACCGCCGCATACAGAGCGTTGAGATCCGAATCCTCGGGGTCGGCTATTCCGAAGGCTGTGGCCGCGTCGAGGCAGTTCTGCACGCCTATGACGGGCGTGTTCACCTTCCCCTTGACGCCGTAGTCGTCGTCCCTGTCGACGACCAGGACCAGAGTCTTCTTCATGCGTGCTAATCCTTCCCGCGCTTAATATTCATTTTGATGATGTGCTCGCGGCGGGTCCGAATTTCCCCGCCAAGGCTTATATCGCACTCGCCGATGGCCGAGGCATGCGGATGGTGATGCACGGACACTCCTGTTTCGAATTCTCCGACTCGGAGAGGACCGTGGTCATAGACCCGCACGACGGCAAATCCATCGGGATCAAAGCGCCCAACGCATCCGCCCACATCGTTCTCATGACGCACGGCCACTACGACCACTGCGCCGCCCGCGTCATCCGCGGGGAGCACACGGACATCATGTCCAGGGACGGTCCTTTCGAGGTCAAGGGCATGGAGTTCCTCGGACTCCCCACCTTCCACGACCACGTCGGAGGGGAGGACCGCGGGAGGAACACCATGTACAGGTTCGAGATGGACGGCATCTCGATCTGCCACTGCGGCGACCTCGGATGCGTCCCCGACGACGACACCGTCGCGGCCATCCGCGGGATAGACATGCTCCTTGTGCCGGTGGGCGAGGTCATAACCATGCCCATGCCGGAGATCAAGGAGTTCATCAAGAAGGTGAACCCGCGCATCACGGTCCCGATGCATTACAGGGTGGGCGGACTCTCCATGCCGCTTTCCCCCTTGGACGACTTCCTCGACATGATACCCGAGGAGGCGGTCGTCTACATGGGGAACGAGATAGACCTTCTCCCGGACGACTTCTCCGAGAACAAGGAGTGCTGGGTGTTCAACCGTTGAGAATCAGTACAGACCGAGGGCTTCCTCGATCTTCCCGAGCTCGATCGGAGTCGATTCGTCTCCGACGACGGCGCCCTTGGAATTGGCCACGATGCCGGCACCCACGGCCCTGCTGCCGTGGTTGACGGTGGTGCGGATCGCCTCGACCTTCAGAACATCCTGGATGAGAGCGATCTCCTCGTCGGAAGCGTCCATGTGGCAGGCGCATCCCTTGTTGGTGACCCTGCAGATGGACCCGACGGTGTTGATTCCGCCGATGGACGAACGGACCGCCTCCACGCCGAGGATGTCCCCGATCATCTTGGCGGTCTCCTCGGAGTACTCCGGGCTGACGATCGCGCCGTTGTCGTTCACCAGGATGTTGTTGCCGGCCGCGTTGAGACGGTCGCCGAGCCTGGTGCAGTTGATCTTCGAAGAAATGACGGAGATCTCGCCGTCGTCGGCCAGCTCGGAGACGATAGCCCCGTTGGAATTCATGGCCACGAGGGACCCCACGACGAAGGACCCTCCGACGGACAGTTTCAAGACATCGACGCCGAGCGTCTCCTCCAGGGTCCTGACGAACTCGGGGGAGGCGTCGGCGGCGGTAAGGGCGAGGCTCTCGCCCGCAGCTGCGAACACAGCGATGTTCGGGTTGCCGGAATAGCGCGAGAGCCTCATCATTTGAATCACTCCGCGAGGGAGACCTCGACGAGGCCGTCGTCGAACTTGACGGCCTTGACGGTGATCTTGGAAGGGGGGTTGCGGATACCGTTCTCCCACAGCTTCTCGTTGACGCTGGCGTCGATCCAGACGTTCTCGTCGGAAACCCTCATGTGCCTCATGACGGTCTCCCTGACCTCCTTGACGGCGCGGTTGGCCCTCCTGGTGCGGGGAGCCTGCTTGGTCTTCCTGAGCGGGATGACCATAATCCTCTCGATCTCATCTGCCATCCAAATCACTCCTTGATCTTGCTCATGCGCCACGACCTTCTCTTGGGGTGGCGGAGGAACTGCCTGTTCGTCCTGATCATGACCCAAGCGGGAACGCGGCGGTTCTGCTTGACCTTCTTGTTAAGCCTCTGTTTCATTGCGGGGGCCTTTGTGCTTGACATGATTATCTCCTCTCTATGGTGATCTCCCTGCGCTGCGGGGCGATCTGGGCAAGGATGTTCCTCAGCATGGCGTCGTCTATGACTCCCCTCAGCCTGCCGCTCTGGGCGAGCTGTATCAGCTGGTTCTCGACAGATTCCGCCATGGCGGGGTTGGCGAGCCTGATGTTGGCGAGCCTGTCGCGCGCCTCCGGGGTCAGGATCTGCCTGAGGACGCCCTGTTTCTGGGCTTCGAACCTCTGAGCCTGCTCCTGCTGGGCGGCCTGGTTCTGGGCCTGCTGCTGGAGCTCGGCCATCCTCTTCTGTCTGAGCGCTTCCAATTCGGGGTCTTCCATGCCGATTCCTCCTCAAGCCCTCATTTCGTCATAGACCTCTTTCGCGGTGTTGTCCAGAAGAGACTGCCCCGCGGGGCTGATTGCGCGGCCTTCCTTGTCCTTGGAGACGAGGTAACCGGCTGCCTCGAGCTGCATCATGCACTTCCTGGCGATGTTGCGGCTTCCTTTCACGGCCCTGTTGGGCATGGAGCCCTTGTCCGCGTATCCGCCGTACTCGGCGGCGAGCTTGGAGGATCCCATCGGACCCTTGACGTACAGCTTCCTCATGATGGAGGCGGCCCTAGTGTACCACCAGTCGTCCTGGACGGGGGCCCTCTCAGTGTGCCTGCCGGTCTTCACGAACTCTGCCCACTCGGGGGGAACGATGTTGGGGTTCTCCTTGAGTTTCTGGGCCGTCTTGAGTATGAGTGCCTCGGCGGGAACGTCGTAGACGGTAACCATATCGATACCTCACACCGCACCGCGATCAATGCCGCGGAACGGCTACGGGCGCGAGGTAGGGTGATGTTGTATATAAGCGTTGCTAACTGGAATGATAATTCTCTTCAGAATCCAGATGCGATCCCGTACGTCCGACCATCGTCCCCGTACGGCCCGGAGGAGAAACTCCTCCCACGGCAGGAAGCGCACAAACGTCGTTTCCTGAACTCCGTGATTCGGTCGATGGCATCATCGTATTTAATCCCGCGTCCGGACCGATACCGATGCGACATCCCGATCCGTGATGCGCTGTGTACCGATTCGTGTAGCGCGAATGCCGAAGAGGCGGGGCGAGAACCGCCCTCCATCCTCCTCGGATGTCACGATCCCGTCCGGACCCGCCCCGCCAGAACCCTGTACGCGTCCTCCAGCGTCGTCTCGAACTCCAAGTCCCTCTTCTTCAGGATCCTGCGCGACTGCTCCGCCACAGCCTTCGGATCGAGACCCCCGTCGGGACAATCCCTGCTCATCAGCGACAGCAGCACCATCTCCCCGAACAGCGCCAGGTTCTTCGGGATCCATGCCAGGTCCTTGAGGTCGCAGAGGATGCAGTTCCACCTGGCGAAGTACGCCATGTCCCTCTGGTTCCTCACGAACATCTGCGTGGCCCAGATCATGAGCTCCCTGCTGTCCACCTTCTCGAGCAGCCAGAGGTACACCTCGAGGAACGTGGAGCAGTACGCCTCGTACTCCGTGCGGCTGATCGGGCGTTCGAAGTTCAGTCTGAAGTACATGGGGTGGGTGTACCCCAGCCTTCCGGGCCAATAGTACCACTCCGGATCCCTCCTGAGGAGGTCCGGCGACAGGTCGTCGTCCTGCTTCCCGCGAGTCATATTCCGTTCGACACGGGACCGGCTGATAACAGTTGCGAGTGCATCCAGTATGACACGAAACCCTTCGAAATGTAGACCCGAACATCCCGAAGCTTCGACCCCAACGGTAATGAACAGGCGCCATTCATCCCTCGAACATGGAAGGCAACAGGTTCTGCACCAGGTGCGGGGCGGAGCTCATGGAAGGGGCGTCGTTCTGCAAGGAGTGCGGGTCGCCGGTCGGAGGGTACGCGAACCCGTACCCCGCCGGAGGATACAGGGTGAAGAAGGGACCGTCCTTCGCGTTCCTCATCCTGATCTACGGGATAATGGCCGTCGTGATCGGCCTCATAGACGCGGTCAGCGCCATCGGGCTGACCGAGGAGGGATACCAAGAGATGCTGGACATGGTTTCCGGCACCGCAGGGATGGACGTGTCCGAATACTTCCCCGCCTGGTCCTCGGACATGGCGGTCCTGATGCCGCTGAGCATGGTTTTCCTGGCGGTCAGCGGGGCCATCGCGATATTCTGCTACTTCAAGTGCAAGAAGGCCGAGGATTGGAAGACTTGCGTCATACTCTGCGCCGCATCGAGCGTCGCATGCCTCGGGGTATGCTGCTTCTCGCTCTACGCCGTGATAGGCATCATCCTGTTCGTTTTCGGTCTCGTGTTCACCGCGCTGCTCTACGCCAGCAGGAACACGTTCAATGCATGAACCGGGGGCGGACGGAGGAGTCCGCTCCCGGGGAAATCTTTTCAGAATATGGTCGCGCGCTTGCCGGTGACCATGAAGCAGACCTTCTCGGCCATCTTGCACGCGTGGTCGCCGACCCTCTCGAGGAACTTCAGCACCGAGATGTAGTAGATGCACACGTCGGCGCTGCCCTCGTGGGTGTCGATGTACTCCACTATCGCCCCGAGGTCCCTGCGCATCGCCTCGTCCAGGCGGTCGTCGATGCCCTCGATCCTGTCGAACCCGTCGACGCTCCTGTTCTCGAACCCGTTCACCACCAGCTTCACCAGCGACAGGGCCATGTCCCCGACGGGACCGATGAGGTCCACCACTTCGTAGACGGGCTTGTCCGCCAGGTACTTCGTGGCCGTGGCGATGTTCGTGCTGTACTTCGCGATCCTTTCAAGATGGGTGATCGACTTGAGCACGGTGGCGACCGTCCTCGCATCCCCGGCCGTGGGCTGGTAGAGCGACAGGATCCTGATCGCCGCATCCTCGATGTCGTCGTCCATCTTCTCTATCTTGGCCTGGTCCGCGATTATGGAATCCGCCAGGTCCAGGTCGCCGTCGGTTATGGCCTGTATGGCCCTCTCCAGCATGTCCGTGGAGAGCTTGGCCATGTCGCAGGTCTCCGCGACGACCGCATCGATATCGTCCTCGAATCTCCTCATGTTATCATCCGAACCTTCCAGTGAGATAGCGCTCGGTCATAGCCTTCTCCGGCTTGTTGAACATCGATTCCGTCTCGTTGAACTCGATCATCTTGCCCATGTACATGAACCCGGTGTAGTCGCTGATCCTGGACGCCTGCTGCATGTTGTGGGTGACGATCGCCACGGTGTAATCCTTCTTCAGCTCCACCGCCAGGTCCTCGATCTTGGAGGTGGCGATGGGATCCAATGCCGAAGTGGGCTCGTCCATCAGGATCACCTGGGGATCCACCGACAGGGCGCGGGCGATGCACAGCCTCTGCTGCTGTCCTCCCGAGAGTCCGAGGGCGGACGTGTCGAGACGGTCCGCGACCTCGTCGTACAGGGCGGCCTGCTGGAGGCACTTGGCGACGATCTCGTCCAGTTCCTTCCTGTCCCTGACCCCGTGGATCTTCGGACCGTAGGTGATGTTCTCCCTTATGGTCATGGGGAACGGGTTGGGCTTCTGGAAGATCATCCCGATCCTGGTCCTCAGGGCGTTGAGGTCCACGTCCGGAGCGTAGAGGTCCTCGCCCCCGAAGAGCATGCTGCCCTCGATCCTGCACCCCTCCACCAGGTCGTTCATCCTGTTGATGCTCCTGAGCAGGGTGGATTTCCCGCATCCGGAGGGACCGATCAGGGCCGTGATGGACTTCTTCCTGATGGGGAGGTCGACCCCGTACAGCGCCTGCTTGGCGCCGTACCAGAGGTTCACGTTCCTGATGTCTATGCACCTCTCGTCCTCCGGGACGGAGGCGATTATGGGATCGGCGTTGTTCAGCCACTCCGTGTGGTTGACATCCGCCGACTCCTCGTCGCAGACGGGGGCCTTCGCGGGCGCCGCGTCCTCCTTCTTCATGATGAATCTAATTCCAATCACCACTTGACCTTCTTGTTGTAATGGCTCCTCACCGCCGATGCGGCGATGAAGAACAGCAGGACTATGACGAGCAGCACCGTGGCGGTCCCGTACTGCAGGGACGTGGTACCGGGGAGGTCCATCGCCAGGTGGTACAGGTGCAGCGGGAGGGCCATGACCGGGTCGAAGATGGATCCGGCCAGGTTGGGCTGCGAGATGACCGCCGCCGTGAGCATGATGGGGGCCGTCTCTCCGGCAGCGCGTCCCGTGGACAGTATGCCTCCGGTGACGATGCCTCCCATGGCCGCGGGCACGACGACCTTGCGGATGGTGGTCCACTTGGTGGCGCCCATGGCTCTGGAGGCCTCCCTGAGGTCCATGGGGACGGCCTTGAGCGATTCCTCGGTGGTCCTGATGACCACGGGCAGGATCATGAACGCCAATGTGATCCAACCGGCGAGCATGCTGTAGCCCAGTCCGAGGTATGTCACGAGGAACACCATGCCGAACATACCGAAGACGATGGACGGCGTGCCGTTCAAGAGATCGATGGCTTCCCTGACGATCCTGGTGAACTTCGTGTCCTTGGCGTACTCGTTGAGGTAGATCCCTGTGAGGATTCCCAGCGGGAACGCTATCAGAGCCGTTCCGGCTATGAGCTCCAATGTACCGACGATCGCGGGGAATATTCCCCCGGACCTTCCGCCGGGCGCCGGACCGGTCGTGAGGAACTCCCAGCTGATGGCGGGGAGGCCCTTCATGAGTATGTATCCGATTATGACGGCCAGGACGAGCACCACGGCGCCCATGACCAGGGTGATCCCGCGCATGCAGAACTTCTCCTTCTCCGTGGGCTTGGCGTCGTTGAGCATCTTTCCGCCGGCCCCGATTATGACCGTGACGCCCATCGAGGCTACGAGGGCCATCGTGCCGGTCGTGACCAGGGATGCGAACATCCACACGCCGATGAAGACCAGCGCGAGGAATCCGCCTATGACTATCTTCTGTCTGTTGAGCGAGAGGGTCTCGCGGATGTTCTCCGGCAGGACCCTGACGTAAATCCTCGACACGAGGGAGGGCTTCCCGCACTCCCCGGTCCTGCGCTTGGACGCCTTGATGACGTGCCTGGAGGCCAGGTTGATCAGGAGAACCATGATCATCAGGATCATGCCCAGCTCGAACAGGGCCGACTGGGTGAGGGATCCCGCGATGGATTCGGAGAGCTGCAGGGCGATGGTTCCCGTCAGTGTGCTGATCAGGGAGAACACGTTCCACAGCGGGTCGGGGATGACCGGGGAGTTCCCGGTGAGCATTAGGACGGCCATCGTCTCTCCGATGGCCCTGCCTATCCCCAATATGACGGCCGCGGATATCCCGGATATCGCGGCGGGGATGACGACCTTGACGATCGAGTCCCATTTGGTGGCCCCCATGGCCAGGGAGGCCTCCCTGTACGAGCGGGGGACGGCGTGGATGGCGTCCTCGGATACCGAGATCACGGTGGGCAATGCCATCAGACCGAGGACGATCGACGCGGCGAGCCAGGAGTTGCTGAACAGCTGCTGGTCCGGGAAGAACACCCTCAGGGCGGGGATCACGAGCATCATGCCCACGAACCCGAACACCACGGAGGGAATGGCGGAGAACAGCTCCACCACGGGCTTCAGGGTGCCCCTGAGCTTCGGGTTGGCTATCTCCGAGATGTACACCGCGCAGGCGATCCCGACGGGGACGGCTATGACCATCGCGCCGGCGGTCACCAGCAGGGTGCCGGCGATCAGGGGCAGAGCCCCGTAGTCGCCGGAGGAGGGGCGCCAGTCCCCTCCGAAGATGAAGTCCAGGATGCCCACTTCCTTGATGGAGGTGAAGCTGTTCCCGAACGTGAACAGGATTATGAGCAAGACCGCCAGCACGGCGAGGGAGGAGACCGCCATCAGGACGATCTTCATGACCCGGTCGCTATCGGTCCTGCCGACCCTGCCCAGGCCGTGCTGACTTGTTTCCATTCGAACCACGCTCAGATGTTGGCGATCTGTCCGATGCTGATGTATCCGATCGATCCCTCGGCGCTCTGCACGTTGGTGATGACCGCTCCGGTGGAGCTGCTGGACACGGCGTTCTTGGTGGCCTCCCATCCGGAGACGGCGGCCTTCATGGCGTTGTCGAAGCACTCGCGGGTTCCGGATCCGTCCTCGCGGATGTTCACGAGGATCTTCTTGTCGGGTCCGCCGACCTGGTTCCAGTTGGTGATCTCGCCGCTGAAGATCTTGGCGACCTGCTCGATGGTCAGGTTCTGGACTCCGGAGATGTTCGCGATGATGGCGACTCCGTCCTGTCCGATGGTCCTCGGGACGAGGTTGCCCTCGTACTTCGATCCCATGTCCCTGGAGAGCATTCCGATGTCGAAGAGACCGGAGTCGCAGGACTTCTCGCCCGCTCCGGAGCCTCCGCCCTGGACGCTGATGGTCATGAAACTGTACTTGGCCATGTAAGCGGCGGCCAGCTTCTCGGCCGTCTCGCTGAGGGAGGTGGATCCGCCCATGACGATGGACGTCTTTCCGTTCTTGTCCGGCGCGGTGGCCGTGGTGTAAGAGGTTGAGGGGAGCTTGACGAATTCCTGTCCGAGGACGTTCTGTCCCTCCTCGCTGGTGATCCAGTTCAGGAAGGCGGCGACGTTTCCGGTTGCCTCTCCTTTGGTGACGAGGACGAGGTTCCTCTTGATCTCGTACGTGCCGTTGACGACGTTGTCCTCTTTCGCTTCGACCCCGTCGAGGTTGAGAGCGTGCGTGCTCGATTCGCTGCTGCCGCCGTTGCCGTTGAGGACCGTGTAGGCCCCGACTCCGGCGATGACGATCACTGCGACGGCGATTATTGCCATCATCTTGTTATCCAAGGTTCTTGCACCTCGAATCCCGTCTAATCGAATCCTGCGTATATAGTTAGTCGATATAATCTTGATATCAATCCATATAGATATAGAAGC
>CAVABN010000014.1:0-25503 GCA_963586845.1 Bifidobacteriaceae bacterium | reverse complement strand
GGCCCGGTGGGGCACCAGAGCACCAGGACGGTCCTCCCGTCCACATCGCACAACTCGGTGACCGGACTGTAGTACGGCTCGATCAGATTGGTCATTCCGACCAGTTCCTTCAGCATACCGTCGATGGCGCCGCGGTCCAGGCCGACGACCTCCGGGTAGCCGTTTTCATAGTCCACGCCAACGACGATGTATCCTCCGCCGTATGCGTCCAGGTCGTTGGCGAACGCGCAGATGGTGTGCAGGACGGATTCCGAATCCCACCTGCTCACATGCTCGGTACTGAACATCCGTGCCGCACTGCCCGCAATCAGACTTCTCACGTCCATCGGAATGGCCACACGAACACCAGGTCGTGCAGTACTCGCAATCGTTTGAATCTTTTCCTACTTATGTCGCAACTTAAGTCGCCGACCTAAGCTGGAATCGCACCCCTGCGACCCTTCCTCTCGATCGCCCCTCCTCGTACCTCCGTTTCCACTGGAAGGGGTCACACTGCATGCACACAAATCTCTCATATAGAGAGGGGTGCATGTCCGATGGTCCTGCACGGGACGGGTCGATTCAATGGATAGAACTGAACTAACACCCCACATAGAAGAGATAAAAAGGGTGCTCGGAGACAAGATCGACGACGAGCAGATAGAGACGGAGCTGCGCAAGTACCTCGACGACTACCATGTGGATGTCAACGCCGCGAAACGCGGGATCATCAGGAAGTACGGCGGGAACGACTCCGGATTCGCCACGGCGAGCAACGTCGCCAAGAAGATCGCCGACCTCACCGGCACGGAAGCGAACGTGGACGTGGTCGCCAAGATCGTCTACGTCGAGACCAAGAACATCACCGTGAAGGGTCTCAACAAGACCATCGTCTCCGGGATCCTCGGGGACGACACGGGGACGGCGTCGTTCACCGTCTGGGAGCCCGGAGCGGTCCAGCTCGAGAAGGGTTCCGCATACACATTCAAGAACTGCTACTGCAAGCTCTGGAACGACAGGGTGCAGATCAACATAGGGAACCGCGGGAGGATCGAGACCGCCATCGGCGTCGAATTCAACGTCCCGAACTCCGGCGCATCCCTCTCAGCCTCCGACGTGAAGATCGGGGACATACGCGACGGCATGGGGAGCGTCAACGTGACCGGGAAGATCCTGTCCGTCGAAGCGAGGAAGATCAACAGCAGGGGAGAGGAGAAGATCGTCTTCTCCGGGATCATGGCCGACGAGACCGGGAAGATCCAGTACTCGGCATGGCACGACTTCGAGCTCAAGGAGGGGGAGTCCATCAGCGCCAAGAACTGCTACATCCGCGCTTGGAAGGGCATACCCCAGCTCAACATCGGCGACAGGGCCACCGTCGAGCGCATCGAAACGGACATCGCGGTGGACGCCGGCGAGTCGCAGAAGACCGTCGCCGATGTCACGAGGATCGGCGGGGGGCTCGACATCACCATCGAAGGGGTCGTCGTCGACGTGAAGAACGGTAGCGGCCTCATCAAGAGGTGCCCCACCTGCAACCGCTCGATGTTCAACGGGATCTGCTCCGTCCACGGCACCGTGGAGGGGGTCCCCGACATGAGGATGAAGCTCGTGGTCGACGACGGCACGGGCGCTATCGGCGCCATCGTCAACCGCGCCGACACCGAGAAGCTCACCGGCATCTCGATGACCGCCGCGATGGGACTAGCGGCCGCCAGGGGCGAGGGCGTTGTGATCCGCGAACTCATGGGGAAGATCCTGCTCCGCAGGGTCCGCATCACCGGTAACGTCATGAGCGACGACTTCGGACCGAGCATGATCGTCAGGTCGGCCTCCGACGTGGAGGTCGACGTCCAAGGGGAAGCGGAGAAACTCCTCTCCGAGGTGGAGGCGGCACTATGAACGGAAGCAACGGCAACGCGAAAGCGAACCCCAGGGAGACCGCATGGAGGGTGTTCGCCAACGAGGTGAACTCCGCCACGTACGAGATCAAGGCCGTGGAGGAGAAGATGCCCTCCTACCTCGTGTCCCCCCTGGGAGCGAAGATCAACAGGGTCCTGATCGCCGGAACAATGACGGAAAAGGCCAACAGCGGCACCGACGACGAGCCCCAGTGGAGGGCGAGGGTCCAGGACGTCAACGGACAGTTCTACCTGAACGTCGGCAGGTTCCAGCCCGAGGCCGTGGCCGCCATGGCCGACATCGAGCCCCCGTGCTTCGTCGCGGCGGTCGGAAGGGTCAGGGCGTACACCAACGACGAGGGGAAGACCTTCGTCTCCGTCCGCCCCGAGCGCATCATCAAGATCGACGAGACCACGCTGAACGAGTGGCTGCTGGACACCGCCGAATCCACCTGGGCCAGGCTCAAGTGGATGAAGCAGGCCGTGGCGATGCCCGACGCGAAGATCCAGGACTTCATCAAGATGGGCATGAGCCCCGTCCAGGCCGAGGGGCTGCTGTGCGCCCTCGACAACTACGAGATGCCGGACTCCTCGGTGTACCTCAAGACGATCCAGAACGCCCTCCGCAGGCTCCTGCCCGAGAAGGACGTGGACTTCGGGTTCCCCGAGGGGGTCGACGACACCCCCGACGAGATCGACATGGACGACAACGACTCGGGAAGCCAGAACCACGGTCAGATGGAGGACATCGTCCTCCAGCTCCTGGACGAGCTGGACACCGACGGCAAGGGCGCCCCCAGGGATGAGCTGGAGAGGCGCGCGGAGGCCGAAGGCATCAGCAGCATCGAGCTCGAGGAGATCTCCAACATCCTCATGGACAGGGGACTCGTCTACGAGCCGAACCTCAGATACCTCAAGCGCATCTGAGCGGGGCCGTTGGGCCCCTTCTAAACCCTTCCCCGGGGTCTCCCCGGGATCGATTCTCCATCATCACGGCCGAGGCGTAGCCCACGACGGAGTCCGGGTCCAATCCCAAGGATTCGAACGAATCCGAATGCCTGACGGCCTCCGGCCTGCATCCCTCGCAGAGCATCATCATGACCGCCGTCGGTCCGTATCCGCACATCGTGACGCCGTTGCGGGCGACCGCGCGGTACATCCCCTCCCAATCCATCCTGCGGACCTGGTCGAGCACCAGGCCGTCCAGACGCTCCGCGTCGGCCTTCGGGATGTAATGCGACATGTCGGTCGACGCCAGATAGACGACGTCATACCCTTCGCAGGCCTCCTTCAGCGCCGATGCCAATGCGACGGCCGCGGAAGGGGACTGGTCGCTCATCATGACCGGTACGATCCTCGCGTCCGGGTCGATGTACTGCAGGAACGGCACCTGGACCTCGACCGAATGCTCGTACGCGTGCGCCTCCGGGATGTCCGGGACGCGCTTCGACAGCTTCCTGCAGATGTCCTCGTGGACCGGGCACGGCCCGAAGGGCGTCAGGAACGGCTCCCCGCAGATCGTGTTGATCCTGCACATGCCGTGATGGTCGGGACCGATCACCACGTACGCGTCGGGACGCCCGTCCTCCTTCAGCCTGCGGTAGACGTCCGATGCGACCGCGCCGGACGCCATGTAGCCGGCATGGGGCACCATGGCCCCGCGTATGCTCCTGGAATCGCCGGCATCGCCCGGAAGACCGGTGGCCAGCGGGCTCCTGAAGCAATCCTCGATGACGGCCCTGAGGCTTTCCGGATCGGACGGGTAGAAGCGTCCCGCCACTGCAGGATCTCTCATAGAAGGGGGTAAGGGGTTTGTGAAGAAGTTTTTTGGGGCCCGGGGCCCGCTCACATGACGAGCTTGGCCTCGAAGTCCTCGATCTCGAGCTTGAAGTCGGCGGGGTCCTTGATGTCTCCCCTGTCGACGAGCAGCTGCCTGGAGAGCAGCCAGTAGATGCAGGCCAGAGCGCGCCTTCCCTTGTTGTTGGTGGGGATGACGAGGTCGACGTTGCGGGTCTCGTTGTTGGCGTCGCAGAGGGCGACGATGGGGATCCCCAGGTTGAGGGCCTCGTTGAGGGCCTGCTTGTCGGCCGAGGGATCGGTGATGACCAGGACCTCGGGCTCGATGAAGTTGGGGTTGGCGGGGTTGGTCAGAGTCCCGGGGACGAACCTTCCGGCGAACGCGGGTGCGCCGATGGCCTTGGAGAACTCCCTGGCGGGCTTCTGTCCGTACTGCCTGGCGCAGACGACGAGCACCCTGTTGGGGTTGAAGCGGCTCAGGAACGCGGCGGCGGCCCTGATCCTGTCGTCGGTCTTCTTGATGTCCAGGACGTACAGTCCGTCGGTCCTGACCTTGTAGATGAACTCCTTCATGTCCGCGGACTTCTGCTGGGTACCGATGTGGACACCGGAGGTGAGGTAGGTCTCTTCGGGGACCAGGAGCTCGTTGCTGTCTATAGGCTGAATGTCGTCGTCTGCCATAGTGATTCCTCTTTCTTCAGTTCTTGACGACGGTGATGGGTATCATGTCGCTCTTGAACTCCAGCATGGCAATGTCGATCGGGTCGAGCATGTCCTCGGGATAATCCACGAGCACGGGAGCCCCGTAGGAGATCTGCAGCGACCTGGCGCCGATGATCCTGGCCCTCTCGAATCTGGTGTAGTTATTCACGCAGCTCATAGTCTCACCATGTGGGATGTTGGCCTCGTAATCCGATGTCCGATATAAGCGTTTGCCCGCCCTGTTAGTATAAACCACAAACAACGCACGCGCGTATATAGGAGAGCGTGCGGGAGACGGCAACCGTTATTTCGGCGGACGGGTTGGGGGAGGGCATGACCGGGGAACTGGAGATGTGCGCGGCGGCGTTCTTCCGCACGATCGGCAAGGACGTCGCGACGGCCGACGAGTTCGTTATGGGCGTCTCGCTGGGGCAGAAATGGATGACCCCCACCGACGCGAAGGCCCTGCTGAGGACCATGACCGAGAAGGGCGTCCTCACGAGCAGGGACGGTTACATACGCCCCTCCTTCGACATCTCGTCCGTGGACGTCCCGCTGGCGTACCGTCCCCCGAACGACATCCTCTCGGCCAAAGTGCCAGAGGCACCGAAGAAGACCCCTGCCGCGGACAGCGGGGAGGACATGTTCCCCCAGCTCATGGACGTCGCCGTGGGCGCCGGCATGCAGCGCAGGGAGTTCATCCAGGAATGCAACAGGATACAGAAGAGGCTCGACGTCGACATCTCCGTCGCCGCGCTGATCGTGTTGCGCGACGGAGGGGTGCCCGTGGACCCGTACGTCGACCGGGTCTACGGGCAGGTCCGGGATTCCCGGATCACTCCTTCCTGATGAAGTTGCCCAGGGTCATCGCTCCCGAGCTGCCGCCCCCGACGGATCCGCCGGATTGGACCGCTTCGGTGAGCTTGATGTCCAGGGCCTTCTCGATCTTCTTGATGAGCCTGTCCTCGGGGACCAGGTTGTTGGACTCCACCTTCGCGAGGATTCCCTGCTTCTCCTGGATCTCGTTCGCGAACGTCTTCAGGTCCATCCCCTTGGCCTCGCGGGCCCTCCTGATCACGCCGCCGTAGTCGTCGACGAGCTCGATCGTCGTGGTACCGGCGTAGATGTCCTTGGACTGCATCCTCCTCTCGCGCCTCTCCAGCCTCTGGTCGATGACCGACTGGGAAACGGGGGCGCCCGGCCTGGAGGAGGTCGAAGTGCCAGAAGCCTCGCCGAACCTGAGACAGGAAGGGCAGACCGTGAGTCTGGCACCGCTGATTATGGCCTCGCGGGTCTGCGGAACATCCTTGCCGCACATCTCGCATATCATGCCAGGCGCATCGATGACCATGATTTTATCATTTTCAGTGGGACGCTCGGCCAGCTTGCGCGCGCGAACATTCGCGTGTGAAAAACAGGACAACGGTTATAACGAACGTCTACTGTACCCCGACGGAGAATATATGACGGGCGATAACGACGACGTGGCCGACCTGAAGGCCAAGATTGTCACCCTCGAAGAGAGGAACGTCAGGCTGATGGAGGACCTCCAGAACGCCGAGACCGAGAAGCGCTACTCCGAGAGTGAACTCTTCAGATTGCAGAAGGACCTCTCCAGGCTCAGGAACGAGCTGGAGAGGCTCAAGAGCCCGCCTCTGATCGTCGCTTCTCTCAGGGACGTGCTGCCCAACAACCGCGTGGTCGTGAAGAGCTCCACCGGCCCGGACTTCGTCGTGTCCGTGTCCGAATACGTTCCGACCGACGACCTCATACCCGGATCCAGGGTCTCCCTCAACAAGCAGACCCTGTCCCTCATGGAGGTCCTGCCCACGCCCGTGGATCCCGTCGTGTCGGGTGCCGAGATCATCGACAAGCCCGACATCACCTACGACGACATCGGAGGCCTGAAGCACCAGATGATGGAGCTGAGGGAGGCCGTCGAGGACCCGCTCCTCAGGCCCGAACTCTACGAGAAGGTCGGTATCGAGCCCCCCAAGGGCGTCCTGCTGGTAGGTCCGCCAGGAACCGGCAAGACCCTGATGGCCAAGGCGGTGGCCAACGCCACCCAGGCGACGTTCATCAGGCTGGTCGGGTCCGAACTGGTCCAGAAGTACATCGGGGAGGGCGCCAGGCTGGTCCGCGAGCTGTTCCAGCTCGCCAAGGACAAGGCTCCGAGCATCATCTTCATCGACGAGCTGGACTCCGTCGGGGCCAAGCGTCTCGATGTGGCGACGTCCGGCGACCGCGAGGTCCAGAGGACGCTCATGCAGCTGCTATCCGAACTCGACGGGTTCACACCCACCAGTGACGTGAAAATCATCGGCGCCACCAACAGGCCCGACATCCTCGACGACGCCCTGCTCAGACCCGGCAGGTTCGACAGGATCATCGACGTCGGACTGCCCGATGTCGACGGAAGGAAGCAGATCTTCGAGATCAACCTCAGGCACATGAACGTGGACAAGAAGGTGTCCTCGAAGAAGCTCGCCGAGGCGACCGAAGGGTTCTCCGGAGCCGAGATCAAGAGCATCTGCACCGAAGCGGGTATGCTCGCGATACGCGCCGACAGGGACCACATCACCGAGAAGGACTTCGCGGAAGCGAAGGAGAAGGTCTCGGAATCGGGAAGGAACAAGGCCAAGCCCGCTCCCGCCCACATGTTCGGCTGAACGGTAAACATCGGGGGAGGGGATCCCCCCTGCCCCCGGATTCATTTTTCAGAATTCTCAACGCTCGCCCAGGTCGTCGCCGCCGAAGAAGTTCAGCTGCGCCGCGGCGTAGATCTCCTCGAGACCGGTGCCGTCCTGTGCGGAAACCGCCCTCATCTCCCCGAAGACCCCAGCGTTCTCGACGGCCTTGAACAGCTCCATGCCTATGACCGTCTCGGGCTGGCTGTCGGAATCCAGGAGATCGCCGTACAGAGCATCCGAGACCTGATACCAGTCGAGCATCCTCTGCTCGTCGTCGTCAGACAGCGTGTCGCACTTGGACAGGACGTTGAGCGTCGGCAGCTGGAGCCTGAATTCCACCAGGGCCCCCAGGACCATGGCCGAGATGAACCCGTTGGGCGTGCGGCAGAGCGACGGGTCGGACAGATAGACGATCATCGAATCCTCTGCTCCGAATGCCCTCACGATGAGCTGGGAAGACTCCCTGAACGCGAACAGCTCCAGCTGTCCGGGGGTGTCCACGAGGACGTAGTCCACACCGTAGCTCGCGATTATCTGGGTCATCTTCGAGATGTTGGCCGCCATGAGGTCCGCCGCGACGATCTGCGCCCCGTTCGGACCGAGGTTGTACTCCCTCATGGTCTCCTCGAGGTTGATCCATTCCCTGATGTCGACATCGGCGCCGTAGGGCAGCGCGTCCGCGCCGGGATCCAGGTTCACGACGATGGAATCGACCCCCTGGTCGTCCAGCCACTGCTTGTACGCGCCCACCAGGGTGCTCTTGCCGCTTCCCGCGGTTCCGACGAAGAAAATGTACTTCATTCCCAGACGCTCCAGGATATCCAGCTTCAATCGGACAGCATTAATATTAAGTTGCGCACGACTTTCCAGGCCTCATGAATGCGATTCGCAACCCCGCGCCCTTCGCGGTGATCGGTCTCATCATGGCGTTCCTTTTCGCCATCGTATGGATCGTTGCGGCCGAGAACGACCCCACCTGGGTCCTCGGCGAGAGCAAACTCAGCGAGCTGGGCGTTTCGACCTACGACTTCACCGCTGATGCGTTCAAGTACGGATGCATCGTGAGCGGAATCCTCTGCCTCGTCTTCGGCATCGGCAAGAGCCTCTGCGAGGACGGGAGCAGCTGCGCCAGCGGCATCATGTGCGCCGTGGCCGGCATCGCCCTCGCCTGCGTCGGATACTTCACCACCGAGAGCAACGCCGATGTCCACGACATCGCCGCCTACCTGCTCTTCGTGTTCCTGGCCCTCGCCGTCGCCCTCTCCGTCCACGGAGACTGGACCGAGGGGAAGAGGATCAACGGGCTCGTCGGCGTCATCCTGTTCGCCATGGTCATCGCCTGCCTCGTCGGCAAGGACATCGCTTACACCGAAGCGGTCGCCGCCATCTGCGGACTCATCTGGGTCCTCTCCGAGAGCGTCAAGATGATCCTCTCCGTCAAGGCCGAGAAGGACGTCAAGGTCGACATCGAGACCGTCTGAATGGAGGAATTACAATGGCACAGATCCCCAACAAAATGAAGATCGGATCCGCCCTCGGTATGCTCGGAGGAGTCGTCGCCCTCGCTGCGATGGCATACTCCTGGACCGGGGCCCTCGACGACATGTACGTCGTCGGTCTGAACATGCTCGCCGCGGTGATGTTCTTCGCCGTCGCAGGAACCTTCACCAAATACAGCCCGGTCTGCGGGAACACCGTCCTGGTGATCAGCGGACTCGCCATGGCCGTCACCATCGTCGGCGCCCTGTACGAGGCCACCTTCCTCTGGGTCAGCCTCCTGCTCGCCGTCATCGCGGTGTGCTGCATCCTCGTGGCCGCCTGCCCCAACACCACCAAGTGGGTCGACGGGAACAGGGTCATCTGAAGATCTTCAAACAGGGCGTACTCCAACGCCCATCTTCCCTTCCTACCTCTTTTCGAGTAGGCTTTTATCCATCGAGCGTATCACCTGGATTATGGACGAGAAGTACTCCTTCGCGCTTCGGAAGCTCGCACTGCTGGGTGCAATGGACGATTACATCGCCATATCCTCGAGGGAGCTCGGGGACACGCTGGAGATGAGTCAGCAGTCCGCATCCAAGCGGATCCTCGAACTTCTGGACGAGAAGTACATCGTCAGGGACCTGGGGGCCCGGAAGCAGCGCATCAAGCTGACGTCCAAGGGGATCGAGGACCTGAAGAAGGAGTACAACGAGTACCGCAGGATATTCGAGCTCACCGACCACATGACCATCCACGGGACCGTCCAGTCCGGGATGGGCGAGGGAGGATACTACATCTGCCAGAGCGGCTACCTGAAACAGTTCGAGGAGAAGCTCGGCTTCACTCCCTTCGAGGGGACGCTCAACGTCCAGGTGGACCCGGAGGACGTCGGGAAGCTGGATGTCATCAAGAGCATCGCCGGCGTCCCCATAGCGGGATTCAGCGAGGGCGGTCGCAGCTTCGGCGACGTCGTCGCCTACAAGGCGAAGATCCGCAACATCGACTGCGCCATAGTGGTCCCCGAGAGGTCGCACTACGTGGACATCATCGAGATCATCTGCCAGTACCACCTCAGGAGGACGCTGAGCCTCGAGGACGGCGTCCACGTGGATGTCAAGGTGAATCTCTGATCACAGCGGGATCTCGATCACCGCGGATGCCCTGTTGTCGACATCCGCAGGCTTCTGACCGATGCTGTAGCCCGTCGAGGTCGTCTCGCAGTAGTAGTACTTCAGCTGCCCGAGGTAGCTCTGTCCCGTGACGCCGTCGATGTTCAGACCGGCGGCCATGTGCGAGGGGAACAGGAGCAGGCTCGTCCTGTATCCGAGGGACGACATCATCGCGCTGTACAGGATCGACGTGTCCTCGCAGTCGCCGGACTTCAGGAACAGCGTCTCGACCGGGAGCGCCCAGTACTCGTCCTCGCCGTATTGGTCCGCATCGGAGCGGTACTCCAGCGCCTGGACGAAGGTCAGGATGAAGTCCGCCGTCTCGACCTCGGACAGGCTCCTCTCGGATGCCATGGCCTTCAGGCCCTCGGCGATCTTGACGACGTAAGGATCGGAATAGGTGACGAACCTGATGTCACCGTCGGCGTCGGTGTGGCGCCTCTCAGACACCGGGATCGAATCCCTCGCGGCGGCGTAATCGCCGTAGACGATGTCCAGGGTGTACGTCAGCTCCTCGCCGGCGTACGTCCACGAGTACTGCACGCCGACCGTGCCGGAGCAGAGAACGGTCAGATGCCACTGGTGCTCCGTGCCGTCCGCCATGGTCCCGTCGACCAGGATCTCATACTCGCCTGGATATTGGAACGCGTACGTCATGGGGACTCCGTCCATGAGGTCGTGGACCCCTGCGGTGTCGCAGGCGACGTTCCACGTCGCGGATGTCAATGCGAATCCGACCGATAGGGTCGTGGTCGTGCCCGCCATAACCTCCACATCGTATCCCGCCGTGCGGACGTAGAGTTCGATGTCCTCGATGCCGACCTCCGTCTCGAAGGATTCCGTCGAAGACACCAGGTTCCCGTCCGCGTCGTACCATCCGACGAAAACGGCGCCTTCCGGCACGTCCGTCGAGATGGTCGCGATCTGCCCGGGCTTGGACGATCCGCCGTGCGACGTGATCATCCCGTACCCTCCGAACAGGAAGAACTGGACCTCTTCCCTGACCTCGCCCTGGCCCGACTCCGTCAGGGTCATGGTGCGGTGATATCCCTCGCGGTCCGCCGTGACCTTGTAGGGCGTGCCATCGGACATGCCCTTCCAGATCTTCACGACTGTCCCGTCGGAGGATGTGGACTCGTAGATCCAGCAGTCGACGTCGCCGGATGCCGCGGTGATCGTCTCCGATCCTACGAGGTTCCCGGCGCTCAGGACCCTGCTGCCCCAGAACGCGTCCGTCAGGGACTCGTCCCACTGCTTCTCGATCTTGTTGAACTTGTACGTGGTCTCGGAGAACTGGGAATCGGTCTGCACGTAGTAGGAGAGCTTGTATCCGCTGTAGTACGCCAGGGACACCTTCTCGGTGCCCGTGTACTTGGTGGTGCGGGTGCCGTCGTCGGTGTAGCCGGACACGTCGAACGTGAACGAGGAACCGCTCCTGTCCTTCTCCCATCCGGCGTACAGGGTCAGATCGCCCCTGGTGCTCGCACCTACGGATCCGATCCTCTTCGTCAGTACGGGATCGGTGTACCAGCCGGTGAACACCATGCCGTCCAGGGTCGCCGGTTCGAATCCGAACTCGTCGCCGGCCTCGTACACGGTCGGGTTCAGCGGATCGTTGGTCCCGCCGTACAGCTCGTACTGTATCGCGAAAGGCCCGGGTTCATCGAAGGCGCCCTCGGTCGTCAGCGTGACGGCGAAGACCCCCGCCATCGCTATTATAGCCGCGACTGCCAAAACTGCGTTGCTCCGGGCCATCTTATCGTCCGGTCGGACGACGAACACCTATTTCAATGGCGCGAGCCTGGTTTCGTGCGAACGAAAAACGATATTGTTTATGATACAGGTCGCATTCCGTCGGGGCATGATGAATAAGAGGGATGGGACCGTGGCCGTCGTGGCCCTCGGACTCTGCGTTTTCGTGTCCAGTCTCAACTGGATGTACATGCGCATCCCTCAATACCTCCTGAAAGCGGAGACCGGGTCCGATCTGACCGGTTGGCTCCTATCGGGATACATCATCGCCGAGGTCGCCACCGTCATCATCGCCGGGACGATCGTCGACAGGCTGGGTCCGAGGAACGCCGTGCTGACCGGCACGTCCGTGTTCTTCGGGAGCTCCATCGGACTGTGCCTGTGCGAGGGCATCGAGATGATGATCGCGTTCAGGATCGTCCAGGGCATCGGTGCCGGATTCCTCTTCACCACGGCGCTCAGCTTCATAGGGAAGGTGTTCCCCCGCAGCAAGAGGCTGGATCCGCACAAGATCATGACCCTGACGTTCAGCCTGGGGTCCATCTTCGGTACCGCGGTGGGCTACTACTTCGGATTGGAGCAGGGGAACTGGAAGATCCTGGTCCCCGTGAGCGCCTTCGCCGTCCTGATCTGCGGGACCGTGGCGTACAGGAAGCTCCCGGAGATGCCCCGCGACTACGTCAGGGACGTTCCGGGATTGATCCTCACGTTCGTATCCATCGCGGCCGTCATGACGTACACGCAGATGATGAGCGAGTCCTTCGACCTCCTGAGCTGGGAGAGCCTGGCCTTCGCCGAGTTCTGCATCGTGCTCGTGTTCCTGCTCATCTGGGTGGAGAAGAAGGCCAAGGACCCCATCATCCCCCACGGGATCACGAGGAACGACATCGGACTGCTGTCCGGGATGTTCCTGGTGGGATTCTGCGGTATCGGACTGCTGCAGTTCATCACGATGTTCATGATGGTCTCCTACGGCCTGACGCTGTACGAGGCCAGCAAGATGCTGTTCTGCCTTATCGCCGGAGGAGTGGTCACATCCCTGATGGGGATGAAGATGGTCTACAAGGAAGGCATCCGCCCGCTCACGCTGGTCGGGTCCTTCATCGTCATGATCGCCTTCATCGGCGCCTACTTCCTGATGCCCAGAGGGATCGCCGGGGTCGGATTCTCGCTGTTCACCATGGGGCTGGGATTCGGACTGATCGTCACGGAGATGGTCACCAGCCTGCAGGCGGTCACGCCGACGAAGCACCAGGGCGCCCTGACCGGGATGCTGATGTCCGCGCGTTTCGTCGGGATCATCCTGGGGATGGCGGTGTACAACGGCATCGTCCGCAAATCCATCGGGGAGTACATCCAGACCGTCGAGGGCGAGGCCGTCGGAGATGTCACCACTTGGCTCCTGGAGCACATGCACGAGTACCTCGACGACCTGATCGCCCTTTTCGGTTCCACCGTCCGCGAATGCTGCATAGCGGGAGGCGTAGCAGTCATATCGGCTTGGATAATCTGCTACTTCATGGTGGACAGGAAGGACCTGGACGCCCCCGAGTGGGTGGAGGACTGGGAATCAGACCTTCCTGCGCCTGCCGGCCTTGCTCCACATAGCGGGGGAGACCAGGGTGCGGATGACGAAGGCGTCGATGAGGACGCACAGCGCCAGGGCGAAGCCCAGCTGCGAGAGCATCTGGATGCCCGAGAAGAAGAACGATCCGAAGCACACGGCCAGGATCACCGCCGTCATCACGATGACGGGCTGAAGGCCGGTCATCAGATCCGACGACGCCTCCTTCCATGTCATGCCGTGCCTCCTGCACCAGATTATGTGCTGCTCCTGGACCATGTTGAGCCATATCCCCAGTGCGATGCACAGCGCGAGCATGGTCACCTGGACGGTCAGGGACAGGCTGCCCCAGATGTCCCTCATCAGGATGTCCGTGGCGCACAGGGAGAACACCGCGCCCATGGCTGTGGTGACTATGGCCCTGAACGGCACGGACAGGGAGAACGTCACAATCGAGAGGACGAACAGCAGGGTGACCATGACGATGACCGCCGAATGGACGAATCCGGTCTCCATGGCGTCCATCGTCTCGTCGTAGACCACCCCGGCCCCTCCGAGCCACGCCCCCTCGACGCCGTCGGTCCCGCGGAAGGAATCCAGCACCGACTCCATCGAATCGATGGTCTGGATCGACCGAACGCATACGGGGGACTCGGCCGTGTAGACCCTGAACGCCAGATGGGAGACGATGATGTCCTTGGTGGAGAGCATCTCGTATCCGATGGTCCCCAGGGCGGAGTTCATCATGTAATCCATCGAGGGACCGCATGATGTCACGATCGCCTCGGATGTGTTGCCCTTGAGCTTCAGCTTGAGTATGGCGGCGTCGTACTGCGGCGTCAATGAACCGTCGAACGACCCCACCGAATCGCCGATGTACGAGATGATGTCGTCGTAATCGGTCAGACCGGTCGCCTGGGCATCGGCCACCAGATCGTTCCACACGAACACCTCCGAGATGCGGGCGATGTTGTCGGGATCGACCGAACGCAGCGAATCGGACAGTTTCTTCAGATTGGACACGGCATCCGCCGAGGTCCATTCCAGATAGCTTCCGGAGGAATCGGATGTTATCTTCGCCACAGGGTCGTCGTATCCGACGATGACGGTGAACGGATGGAGCACCCCTCCGTCGGAGTACCCCTTGATGATGTCCAATCCGACCTTGGAATCCCCGGTGGCCAGGGAATCGGACATGTCGTACGGCGTCTCGTCGTTCATCCCGTACTCCGACAGGTAGTACGCCCCTCCGGCCGTCGCCAGGACGGCTGCGATGAGGACCACGGTCCCGCGGGTGGAGGTGAAACGGACCACGGCGGCCGACGCCTTCGCGAAGAAGCTGTCGGTGTCGCTGTAGAACCTCTGCATGAAGCGCACCCTGACCTTCCCGTCCGATTCCCAGAACATCTCGTTCCTGGTGACGTGGATGAGGGATGCGGGCACGGTGAGGGACACCAGCATGGTGACCGCGGTCCCGGTGGCCATGCACAATCCCAACGTGGAGACGATGCCGTCGCCGACGAAGGCCAGCGCGACCATGCACACCAGGATGCAGACGGAAATCGTCGCTATGGGTCCGGAGGTGTGCTTCACGGCCTCGGTCAGGGCCTTGTCCCTGTCCATCCCGGACATTATCCATCCGCGATAGGACGCCACGACGTACACGCAATGGCAGTAGCTCATCGCGATGACCGAGATGAACGTCAGGAACCCGGGCACGAAGAATACCCCGAAGAGGGAGCAGTACCCGAATACCGCGGCCATGGTGATGATCGACGAGAGCGATATCGACGAGAGCGTGACGAACGAGGACATGGCCGACCCGAAGAACAGACCGGTCAGGATCATCGTCACCAGGATCGCCAGTATCGCCGTGGCGATGAACGCCGAAGCCGATACGACGCCCATGTCGTACGATACGGCGGGGTCGCCGGTCACGTAGACCGCGAATCCGACCTCGGGCTCGTAGAGCTCGTACATGTACGAATCGGTGATCTCGGTCACCTTCGTACGGAGATTGCCGGTGTCCTCCATCACCTCTGTGACCGAATACGAGGACGCGTACGCGAGGGACAGGAGCATGGCGCCGGAATCGGCATCGCCGTAGGTCCTGACGACGTTCAGAGCCCCCGCGGTCGCATCCAGTTTGGAGAACCAATCGGTGTCCCCGAGCAATGAAGTCCTGAGGTATTGGACGTAAGCGGGGAGGTCCACGTCGGGATCCCCCTGGAGCTGCCTGTAGCCGGTCCCGGAATCGTAGGACACCACGATGTAGGGCGTGCGTTCCGGGTCGATGGCGGGATCGTCGAAGTACTTCGACAGGATGCTCTCGGCTTCAGCGGAACCGCTGCCCGGATCGGCCATCCCGTCGATCCCGTACCCCATGGTCTCGAACGACTTCACCGCCGGGGGTATCAGGATCAGGACGGCCACGATCCAAATCGCGAGTATGACCTTCCCGCGACGGGATATGCTGTCGGCTAGCTCTGAGAACACTGGCCCCTCGAATGGTCGCGGGATATTTCACGATATAGGTGGACGCTTCGATTCCGCACGGCATCCCATCGTGACGCCACGCACGGATCGGGACCATCCTTTTATCGGACCTGCAGGATGCAGGTCGCATGCCCTCGAAGAAGCTGGTGGTCATCATCATAGTGGCGATCCTAGCCCTGGGCATCGGGTACGCCGTCACCTGGGGGTACGTCCACAAGGATCCGTCCGGGAGCTACGATTACGACATCACCTACGCGGAATCGTTCACCACGGACACCGGACTCGAGATAACCCCGACCGCCGGCAAGACCTTCGTCATAGCCGAAGTGGTGGTCAAGAACGACAATTTCTCCAACGGGATCAGCACGAACGTCCTGATGCTGGCGTGGACGCTCACGCTGGACCGCATGACCTTCGAGCTGGACCCGATCAACACCGCGCTCCACCCGGATTACAACGAACTGACGATCAACGAGGGCAGGACGTGGGGATACACGGTCGTGTTCCAGGTCCCCGACGAGTCCGTCGGCAAGAGGGACCTCAGCCTGAACTACCACTACACCTCGCTGACGGACAAGCTCGACCTGGTGTACGATCCGGACCTCAGGCTCAGGATCGGATGATTGAAAAAGGGAAATGCCCCCGGAGGGGCGGTTTTCTCAGTGTTTGGTCAGGGAGTCGATGACCGACTGGAAGACGATCTTCCCGTCCCCGTCCTCGGTGGAGTATCCGCGGGTCCAGTCCGCATGGGTGAACCTGGAGATCACACGCTCGGGATGGGGCATCATTCCCATGACGTTCCCTGCGGGGTTGCAGATGCCGGAGATATCCGACGGCGAACCGTTGGGGTTCCACGGATAATCCGCATCGGATCCGTCCGGACGGACGTACCTGAACACGATCTGGTCGTTGTCCTCCAGCTTCTGCACGAAGTCGGGGTCGTCGCTCATGAGCCTCCCCTCGGCGTGGGCCGACGGGATGACGAGCGTGGCCTTCTTCGGGATACCGGATGCGAACACGCACTTCCCGCGGTTATCGTTACGGAGCACCGTGGGTCTGCACTCGAATCTGCCGGAATCGTTGGTGTACAGCGCCGCCGTCGGACTCTCGCTCATGGTGCCCTCGAACGCCGGCAGGAGGCCGAGCTCGACGAGGATCTGGAATCCGTTGCACACGCCCAGGACGGGCTTGCCCGCCTCGACGAACGAGCGGATGTCGTGTCCGAGGGAGGCTTTCACCCTGGCGGCGAACAGCGCTCCCGCGCGGACGTAGTCCCCGGCGGAGAATCCGCCGGCGAAGACCAGCACATCGTAATCCTCGAGGCTCCTGCGCCTCATCTCCGACGACTGTCCGGTCAGCTGCTTCAGGTGTACCTTCTCGGCCTGCGCGCCCACGGCTGTGAACGCGTCGGCCATCTCGTCCTCGGCATTGGTGCCTTCGATGCGCATGACGCACACCTTCACGTCCTCGGGCCTCATTCCGCTCCCCCCATGATCTTCCAGACGGGCTCGCTCCACGCCTTCCTCATCTCGTCCAGCGGGACGATCGTCCCGTTGTCCTTGATCTTCAGGCAGTCGCCCTTGGTTATCCCCAGCAGGACGGCGTCGTCGCCCATGATCTCCGTGAACCTGGTGACGTCCGCCCCGTCGATCTCCGCGATCCAACGGCTGTTGCTCTCGGAGTACAGCTTCACCCTGAAGTCCTCGCCGTCCATGGCGGACGTGTCGATCTCCGCGCCGACGTGACCGGAGATGCACATCTCCGCCACGGCGATGGCGATCCCACCATCGGAGCAGTCGTGGCAGCTCAGGACGATGCCTTCGTCCATGGCCTTCAGCAGCTTGTCGGTGAGCCTCTTGAGCCTGTCGATGTCCACCTCGGGGACATCTCCCTGCTCCCCTCCGAACTTCCTGAACAGGAGGGACGCGCCCATCTCGTCGCGAGTTTTTCCAACAACGAAGATGCAGCTGCCTGTCTTCTTGAAATCGGCGGTGACGCACTTGCGCACATCGTCGATGAGCCCGCATCCCAGGATCATGGGCGTGGGCAGGATGTGGTGTCCGCCGGGTGCCTCGTTGTACAGGCTGACATTACCGGACGGGATGGGGATCCCGAGTCCGCGCGCGGCGTCCCCGATCCCTCTGACCGCCTCCCTGAACTCGCCGAGCCTGACCGGGTTCTCCGGGTTGCCGAAGTTCAGGCAGTCCGTGAACGCGTTGGGCCTGGCGCCGACGGCGACCAGGTTCCTGCAGGTCTCGTCGATGCAGGACATGCCGCCCCTGTACGGGTCGGCCTCGGTGAACCAGGGGTTGCAGCCGATGGCGGCCGCCAGACCCTTCCACCTGTCGGGCACGGGCCTGAGGACGCTGGCATCGCCGGGTCCGGTCTCGTTCAGCGGTCCGACCATCGGGTGCACCACGGTGGCGGCGCGGACCTCGTGGTCGTACTGCCTGATGGCCCACTCCTTGGATGCCACGTTCGGATCCGAGAGCATGGCCAGGATGGCCTCCTTATCGTCGTCGATGCGCGGGAAGACCTCCTTGGCCTTCGTGGAGACGGTCGGGAGCTCGTAGGGACGCTCGTAGACGGGCCCTCCCGTCAGGAACTCCAGGTCCATGTCGAATATCTGCTCCCCGTCCCAGAACAGGCGGGTGTGCATCGTGTCGGTGGTGACGCCTATCGGCGTGGCCGGCACATCCCAGAGGTCGAAAACCTCCAGCACGGCGTCGACGTTCTCCGGCTTGCAGGTGCACATCATGCGCTCCTGCGACTCGGACACCCAGATCTCCCAGGGTGCGAGCCCGGGCTCCTTCAGTGGGACCTTCTCCAGATTCACATCCGCGCCGCATCCGCCGTCGAGGGCCATCTCGCCCACGACGCAGCTCAATCCTCCTCCGCCCAGGTCCTTCATCCCGGTGATGAGATGCCTGGCGTTGATCTCGAAGCACGCGTGCATGACGGGCTCCTTCATGATGGGGTCGCCCAGTTGGACGGCGCCCCTGGAATCCTCGTCCGAAGTGGACGTCAGATCCGCGGAGGCGAAGTTGACCCCGTGGATCCCGTCCCTGCCGGTGAGCCCGCCGATGAGGATCATGACCTCCCCGGGGCCTCCGGCGTAGTTCTTGGCGAGATCCGCCCTCTTCACGATGCCGAGGCAGGCGACGTTGACCAGGCAGTTCCCGGTGTACTTGTCGTCGAAGAAGAACCCGCCCGTGATGGTCGGGATACCGACCCTGTTGCCGTAGTCGCGGATGCCCGAGACCACGCCGCTCATCAGGTACCTGGGGCTCTTGACCCCCGCCGGGAGGTCGACCTCCCTGTCGATGGGTCCGAAGCACAGGGGATCGGCCAGCCCTATGGGCTGGGCGCCCATGCAAACGACATCCCTCAGGATGCCCCCGATGCCGGTGGCCGCCCCTCCGTAGGGCTCGATGGCCGAGGGGTGGTTGTGACTCTCGATCCTCAGCGCGTATCCGTACTCGTCGTCGAAGACCATGACGCCCGCGTCCCCCTTGGAGAGCACGTCGTCCCTATCGATGCCGAACACGAACTCCTTGAGGATCGGCTTGGAGCTCTTGTAGCAGCAGTGCTCGCTCCACGCCTGTCCGAGCGCCTGGAGCTCCACGTCGGTGGGCTCCCTGCCCTCCTTCTCGAAATAGGCCTTGACCGTCCTCATCTCGTCGAGGGACAGCCCGAGGCTCATGTCCTTCGACAGCTGGGCGAGGTCCTCGTCGGACGCTCCCCTGACGGTCACGTCGCACAGGTCGAACGGGGCGTCGCGCCTGCTCATCCCGCAAGCCATCTCATCTCACCGATACCCTGAAGTTCTGGATGACCGGGTTGGCGAGCAGCTTCCTGCACATCTCCTCGGCCTGAGCCTGCGCGTCCGCGGGCGGGAGGTCGGTGTCGACCTCGAAGACCTTGACCGTCTTCACGTCGTTGATCCCCTTGAATCCCAGGGACTCCAGGGTCTTCTTGGTGTTCTTGCCTTCCGGATCGGCCACGCCTTTCTTGAGCTCGATCCTGATCTCGACGACTGTCATCGTTCCGACCTATGGCGCGTGCGCTTTTAATTTATCGCAGGCGCGCGCGGGCGGAGCGAAGGTATCGGGCCTGGAGAGCCAGGCGCGGCGACCTCCGACCCTCGGCGGGGTCGCCAGCCTATGATTTTTGAAAAAGATAGGTTTATGTATAAGCAGGGTATCAGCGACCTTGTGGGCCTGTAGCTCAGCTAGGTAGAGCGTCCGACTCTTAATCGGACGGCCAAGGGTTCGAATCCCTTCAGGCCCGCCACTTGTCTAGCCAGATCTTCTGAAACAATTCTATTGTTTCGACGTTTCGAGGCCTTTAGCGCCTCCAAATGAAAACAGTGGATTCGAACCTATGAGTAGATTCGTATCCAACTGGATTCAGCACTCCTGTTTCTCCCCCTTTCCGGAACGGGATCGACTATGTCGAAAACGGCCTGTACGCGAGAATGCAAAAGTCGGATTGAAAGGACGGTTCAATCCTTGATGCGGGTCGGGATGGTCAGCAATATCTCCGCCAGATCGATCGGGATGACCACCTGATCCGTGAATGCGTCGATTATCAGGTCCATGCCCGACTTCTTCGCCATGTCGACGCAATCCTCGAACGACATCGACAACCGGAGGGGGCAATCATCGAAGCTGTCCCCCAGACAATCATCGCCGGAGAACAACGGCAGGAGCTTGTCCCCGTTCCCGGTGACCAGATGCGCCGGCTTGAAACGCACATCCTCCTCGAATGTGATCACGTCCCCCTCGGAGATGGATCCGGGATCTATCTGAGGAAGACCGGATCCGACTTCGCAGGGTACGATGAAGATCGAATCGCGGATGCATGAGAACATCATGAACTTCGAGGACTTGGAATTCCTGCGCCTGGCCTCCTTTATCGTCTCCCTCAGAACGACGCCGCCTTCCAGCGACGACCGCTCGATGACACGCCAATCGGGATCGTCGGCCAGGTCATCGTATCTCGGTTTTCCCATGAGCACTGTAACGAATCAACGGGATATAGGAGTTTCTTCCCGATAAATAATATATTAAACAACTATTAGATGTTTGACAGCAACATATTTATTGTCGGCGTCCCCTCGTCCGCCCTGGCACTCACGGCCCCGCAAACATGTCGTTCGCGAGCCGTTTTCCGTGAACCGTACGGCAGGAACACACACCATCCAATCCAAATACCGTCCCCGCCATGACCCTGCGATACCATGGATTCCATCTGGATGGAGAAGTACAGGCCGACGGATCTGGACGGCGTCATAGGCCAGCCGCAGGCCGTGGACCGCCTGAGATCCTTCTCCGCCGGAGGGAACCTGCCGCACCTCCTGCTGGCCGGACCGCCGGGCAGCGGGAAGACCACATGCGCGCTCATCCTCGCCCGCGAGGTCCTCGGCGGGATGACCGAAGGCAACTTCCTGGAGATCGACGCCTCCGACCTGACCAAATCCAGGCCCGTGGAGCAGAAGACTGACGACGATGACGGCAACACCACCACGAAGACCGTCGTCAGGAAGGACTCCAGCCCGCTCTGGAGGATCCGCGAGTTCGCCACCACCACGTCCATCGACGGCGTGAGGTTCAGGGTGGCGTTCATCGACGAGGTCGACACCCTGTCCAAGGAGGTCCAGGAGGCGCTGAGACGCACCATGGAGGTCTACTCGGGCAACTGCGCGTTCATCCTCGCATGCAACCACCCGTCGATGATCATCGATCCCGTGAGGTCCAGGTGCAACACCGTGCGCTTCAATCCCGTTCCACGCGAGGCCCTCTCCCGGAGGATAACGGAGATCGCCGGGCTGGAGAACGTCTCCCTCGCCGAAGGCGCCGCGGACGGCATCGCCATGGCGTCCGGAGGGGACATCAGGAAGGCCCTCGGGATCCTGCAGACCGCCGCCTGCAATGGGAAGAAGGTCGACCTCGATGCGATCTTCGAGCTCACCGAGACCCCCGCCGACAGCGCGGCCGCATCCATGATGAAGGCCGCCCTATCCGGCGATTTCATGAAGGCCCGCGACACCCTGGACACCATGATGATCGAGGGCGGCATGTCCGGAAGGGACGTGATCGACTCGATCCAGCGCCAGGCGCTGTCCATCGGGCTCGGAGACACGGACGTGGTCAGACTCATGGACAAGATCGGCGAGACCGACTGCCGCATCGCACAATGCGGCTCCGGATACCAGAGCTCGTCCCTGGAGAGGATCCAGATCGAGAGCCTGCTGGCCTATCTCTCGATGACCGGCCGCAGGAAGCGCCGAGGCCATTATATCGCCCCGGCTCCCATCACGGGGGCATGACACAGGTCATCCTTCACACCAGCATGGGCGACATCGTCCTGAAGATGAACGACGATATGCCCATCACCACGGGCAACTTCGTCAAACTCTGCAAAGAGGGATTCTACGACGGCGTGATCTTCCACAGGGTCATCGACGGATTCATGATCCAGGGAGGCGACCCCACCGGCACCGGAACGGGCGGACCCGGATACACCATCGAGGACGAGTTCGGCAAGGGCCACTCCAACAGGAGGGGCACAATCTCCATGGCCAACACCGGCAGGCCCCACTCCGGAGGCAGCCAGTTCTTCATCAACACCGTCGACAACACCTACCTGGACAAGGAGGACCCCCGCACGCCCTACGCGCACCCCGTGTTCGGCGAGGTCGTCTCCGGTATGGATGTCGTGGACAAGATCGGCAGGGTCGAGACCGACCGCAACGACAAGCCCCTCCAGGACGTGAAGATCGTCAGCGCCGAAGTCCAGGAGTGATCCCCGTGAGCAGACATGTCATGGAATGTCTGGGGATGAGCAGGGTCACCATAGAGGACGGGAAGGTCACGGACGTGACCGAACCCGTCGTGAAGAGATGCCCCCTGTTCGAGAAGTACAGGGGGATCGAGACCCTCGACAAGGATTCGATCAGAGAGAACATCGAGTACCGCATCAGGACCTTCGGGATGTGCACCGAGGACAGGGAGACCACCATGAAGGACTTCCTGTCCTTCGGTGTCTCGGAGACGCTGAGCACCGGCCTGAGGGACGGGGTGTTCGATGCTGTTGTCCTTGCGGCGGACGGATGCGGGACAACCGTGGTCACCGATCCGGATATCGTGCAGGGTCTCGGGGGAAGGATCTCCGGTATCAGGGAGACCGAACCGATCAAGGCCGTAGTGGACGCCGTCGGAGCGGAGAACATGCTCGATCCCGAGACGGCCGCCATCGACATGGTCGCGGGAGCCGACAAGGCGTTCGCCATGGGATTCAAGAGGATCGCCGTGACCACCGCGTCCATGAGGGACGTGGAGAAGATCCGCGCGAAGCACGGCCGCGACGCGGTCATAGCGCTGGTCCACACCACCGGCATATCCGCCGAGGATGCGGAGGAGGCGTTCGACGAGTGCGACATCATCACCGCCTGCGCTTCCAAGCACCTCCGCGAGGTCGCTCACAGCAGATCCGACGTCCTCCAGGCCGGGAAGGCCGTCCCCGTCTACGGCGTGTCCGATGTGGGGAAGAAACTGATGGAGAGGCGTCTTGAGATCGCCGGCAAGAAGGCGTGGGACCCCTCGCAGGGCGAGGAGGATCCCCCCAGCCCGCTCTTCTGAGATCGGTAGGTCTCCAGAGTCAAATGGGTCCCGGATCTCAGGTAGATCAGCGGGATCCTCTCTTTCCTCAGACGCCTGCGGAGCTCCTTGTCGTTGGTGAGCACGTAGGCGTTCTCCTTCTTCGCCAGCTCGACGACGGCGCTGTCGCCGGTGAGCTCGGTCGGGATGATCTCGTACTTCCTGGCGAGGGCCAGTGCCGCACCCGCGAACTTGTGGTCCAGGTGCTTCAACTCCCCGACCAGCGGGCCGGGCACAACGATCCTCGCCTCGCCGAGCAGGTCCTGCAGGGCGAGGTCGAGGTTGATCCTGATCTCGAAAGGCATCAGTAAGGCGTTTGTGTCGAGGACGACCGTCTGCATGCGGGTCACTCGACGATACCGTATCCGATGAGCCTCCACTTGTTGGAGATGCGTCTGGAGATGGCGACCCTCTGCCCGGGCAGGATGCACACGGGGATCTTCAGGGCCACTTCGGCGGAACCGCTCCTGGCGCTCTTGACGACGCCCACGGTCGTAGCCGTCCCGACGCTCAGCATCAGGGGCTCGTTGCTCTTGATCTCGTCGACGGACAGCTCGGCGGAGGATCCGACCACGCGGTCCAGCAGGACGGTCTTCATCTCGAAGTCGTGGACGACCTTGGGGAGCTCCCCGGGACGCCCGATGACCCTGCCGGTCAGACCGTCGGATTTGGTGATGGCCGCATCCAGACCGGTCCCGATGGCGATGAGTCCTCCGGGGACGACCTTCTTGACGCTCTTCCCGCCCGCCTCCAGCGAGGTGACGGTGGCGCGGATGTTCTCGTAGACCACCTTTCCGGCGACCTCGGTCTTCCTGCCGGGCGCGATCTCGATCTCGTCCCCGATCTTGAGGGTCCCCTGCATGAGGCTCCCTCCGAGGACTCCGCCCTTCAGCTCCTCGGGCTTGGCGCCGGGGGAGTTGATGTCGAAGGAACGCGCGACGTGCATCAGCGGGGATGCGTCCGGGTCCCTCTTGATCTTGGAGACGATGTGCTCCTCGATGGCCTCGATGAGCATGTCGATGTTGACGCCGCGGTTGGCCGAGATGGGGATGATCGGAGCGTTCTCCGCGATGGTCCCCTTGACGAACTCCTTGATCTGCTTGTAGTTCTCGACGGCCTGCTCCCTGGTGACGATATCGATCTTGTTCTGCACGATGATGATCTTGTCGATCCCGATGATCGACAGGGCCATCAGGTGCTCCTTCGTCTGGGGCTGGGGGCACTTCTCGTTGGCCGCGACCAGCAGCAGAGCGCCGTCCATGAGGGCGGCTCCCGACAGCATGGTGGCCATGAGGGTCTCGTGCCCGGGTGCATCGACGAACGACACCGCCCTGAGGAACTCCGTGTCCGAACCGCAGTTGGGGCACTTCTTGTTGGTCCCGTAGGCGGCGGCGCCCTGGCACTGGGGGCACTTGTAGAAGGCGACATCCGCGTATCCGAGACGGATCGAGATGCCTCTCTTCAGTTCCTCCGAGTGACGGTCGGTCCACTCTCCGGAGAGCGCTTTCGTAAGGGTCGTCTTCCCGTGGTCGACGTGCCCGATCATCCCGATGTTGATCTCGGGCTGCTTCGGTACTTTCATCAGTTCTCCGCGGGAGCCTCGCCCTCGGGTGCGGGGTTGAGGATCTCCTCTATTGTCTTGGGCCCGTACTCGACGACCTTCATGTTGACCTGGACGATGGCGTCGGAGATCGCGTTTCCGCGGATGGCGACCCTCCTCCTCTCGCCGGGGTACTTCTCATGGAACCCGAGGCTGTCGGACAGGAGGAGCTTGACCCTCTTGTTTCCGGGGAGGTCTCCCCTCATGGGGGTACCGTTGCGGTCGGAACCGCCCGTGATCTGTAGCTTGTAGTCGGGAAGGCCCACGAAAACTCCGTCAACGACCTCTCCGATGCATACGCCAATCAGAGAGTTCGCGTGGTGACCGGTGACGGCGATGTTGTAGGACTTTCCTGTCTTGACATCGTTCACTATGACTTTGAAGTCTGCCATTTGAACACCTGTAGGGGTCGGCTAACAGGGGCTGATTTATATAGGTATTGGCGAAAAAACTGCCATCCCATCGGTTCAGGAACATCAGCATCCTGGCGAAGGTCATCCTCAGCCTGTCCCCAATGCTCCTCCCGACGTAGTCGCGGTACTCGCACTCCACCGCGCCCTCCAGCTCCCTCATGAACTCGTCCTCGGCCTGACTGGCGATGTCCTCGGAGTAGACCACGGCGTTCAGCCCGTAGTCGGCCCACAGTGAACGGGAATTGTACACGCCGGACCCGATGGTGCACACCCTCCCGTCGGCGACGACCATGGATT
>CAVABN010000013.1:0-26296 GCA_963586845.1 Bifidobacteriaceae bacterium | reverse complement strand
AAGCTGGATCGGGAGCTTGGTCTGGGGTTATACCCCAAAAACCGAGAATTAGAGTTCAAATCATGCTTACCGCCGATCCTCACGCAGAAATCCGCCGGGTACGACGATTCGTACTCGCATCCGATGCACACCAGCGCCACCCTGGCGCCCTTCCCCTCGACTATGGAGTTCGTGGCGAGGGTGGACGATAACGAGACGACCCCGACCTTCGACAGGTATCCGGGATCCATCAGGCCGATCGCCTTGCGGATCCCTATGCACAGGTCCTCGCGGGTGGTCGGCGATTTGGCCTTGCACAGGACCTCTCCTTCTTCCAGATCCATTATCACGGCATCGGTGAAGGTGCCGCCCGTATCGAGTCCGAGACCTATCCTGATGGGAACTCCCCCTTTGAAAGTGAAATATGTGCGGAGGGAAAGGGGTTCCGCGCGGATGATCTCGCGGGCGCCCCTCCCTCCCGGGTTTCGGTTTGTGGTTTGGAGGAAACAGAAAACGGTTTCGGAAAAGGTTTGGAATCGGACCTCGGCGTCTCGTCGAGACAACGCCGAGGCCGTCGTTGCGAGTGGTAACGATGCCGCCCATGTGGTCCGCGAGGGTCCTCTCCTGGACCTTCCCGAACACGTCGGAGGACGATTCGATCGGGAACTCGCAGTCGCATTTGGCGCACCTGACCTTGGGGCATCCGAGGGCCGCCTCGGAGCACCCCTGGCAGGCGAACGTCCTCGCGTAGACGAGCGAGAACGCGAACCCGCACCTGGGGCAGGTGAAGTTCTTCCTCACGGATGCCGTGGTGTTGTTCGAGAACCCGTAGGTCCTCATGGCATCGAAGTAGGACGACATCGCCGATCAGCTCACTCCATCCTTCCGTACTGGTGCGTCGCATCCATGACGGCGGTCACGTTCTCGAGCTTGCACTCGAGATCAGGCGGGACCTCGCAACCGGATGCGATGGCGAGATGGGAGTTCAGTCCGCGCTTGCACAGGGCGGTCTTGGCCTCCTGGCACAGGTCCTTCGTCGTGTTCGTGATCTGCTCGACGGATGCCCTCATGAACATCTGCGGGTCGATGTTCCCGAAGATGGTGCACTTGTCGGCGTAGCCGTCCTCGACGACCTTGCTCATGTTGGGGCTCTCGGGGACCAGCGGGTAGTATGCCAGGGAGTAGACGTCCACCCCGAACTTCTTGATCTGGGTATCCAGGTGGGGCATGTCGGCGCAGTTGTGGATACCGAGTCCGAGCCCGGCCTTCCTGGTGGCCTCGTTGGTCGCCTTGGCGTACTTGTCGCCCTCGAACTCGCCGTACTCGGCGTCGCCGAGGACGGAGTAGTTGCCCCACAGATAGTCCCAGCACATGCCCTGGACCCCGGTCTCGCCGATCTTCTCGACGGCGTCGCAGCACATCTTGGTGGTCTGCTCCAGGGCCTTGTGGACCGGTGCGGGGTCCGTGAACATGTCCATGAACAGCCTCTCGGCGCCTGCGGACTGGGACAGCGTGAGGAGGGGACCCTCCAGGAACGCGATGACGAAGCTCTTGTCCTTCAGCTGGGGAGCGACGAGGCCGTTCATCTCGATCAGATGCCCGGTACGTCCCTTGGTCACATCGGGGGCGACGATCTTCTCGTAGTCCTCCATGTTGTGGATGATGTGGCCGTCGACGAACGGGGTGTTCTCGGAATCCAGCCTGACGTTGGCTCCGAGGTCGTGGGCTGTGACGGACAGGTCCTCCAGGGTGACGGTGAAGGGGAACTTCCATCTGTTGTATCCCTCGACGAAGGACTGGGCGCACTTCTTGGCGTCGGTGGCCCACTCGCGGTAGGTGACGGTCCCGGGGAGGAGCCTCCTCTGGAGACCGCAGACCAGCGGGTACGCGGCGAATTCATCGACCTTCTCGTTGGCGAGAGTGGCGAGGGCCCTCTCGTAGGGTGTCATCGGTGCCATCTCAGTTCGCCTTCAGCCAGTTGATGCAGTCCTGGGCGTTGTTGTCCCTGTGGTCGGCCCCGATCTCCTCCGCGAAGGAGGGGGATGTGGGAGGTCCGCCGATGGTGACGGTGCAGTTGGAACGGGTCCCGTTCTCCTTCATGAGGTTGATGATCTCGGGCATCCTGTCCATTGTGGGGGTCATCAGGGTGGACATGCACAGCACGTCGAGTCCGAGCTCCTTCGCCTGTCCGGCGACAGTTGCGGAGGGTATGTCCTTGCCGAAGTCGGTGACCATGTAGCCGCCGGCGGTCAGCATCGTCTTGACGATGTTCTTCCCGATGTCGTGCACATCTCCTTCGACCACGACGGTTCCGGCCTTCTTGGCGTCGGCGAGCTCCTCCTGCGGAATCGCCGGAAGAAGGATGTCGAGTCCGCTGTAGAGGCACCTGGCGGAGACCAGGACCTGGGGCAGGTAGACTTTGTGCTCCGCATACCTTTCTCCGACGACGGACATTCCCTTGACGAGTCCTTCGTTGATCGCTTCCACAGGGCTGACGCCTTCTGCGAGCGCGGCCTCGGCAGCGCTCTTCGCCAGATCCGCCTTGCAGTTCACGACCGCGTTGGCGAGATCCTCGAGAATCTGTTCCTTGCTCATTTGCTATTCCTCCTTAGGGGCGGTAAACGCTCCATCTGCCCGTATCCGGGTTGTTTCTTTCATCCCGATGTTGGTTATTTAATGGTTGAATATGGATGGATGTAAAATCCATCTAATTTTATACGAATTACTCTTTTTTTGGTTGGTTAGTATTTAAAGGACAGGGTAAACAAAACTTAAAACTGGACTTTTGGCGTTATTAGTAGTTGGATATGTGGTGGATTCAACAGCTAATCCGATTTTTTCTGAAATTCTGATATAAATAATTATCTTGAACACTGAAACCGCCCTTATAGGGAGATGTAGAGCACCGGTAGAATGGGGGAATGAGTTTGCAATGCGTGCCTCGCCTGGTGCATCCCCGTCGGATTCGGAGGAAGAGGTTCGGCGGGACATTCAGCGCAGCGCGCGTCGATCCGTCTCCGGCACGGCGTCTCCGAGGATCCCCGGGAAGCGGTCGGATCGAGCTATTCGGACTTCGGAATCATGCTGCAAAACCAGTCGTAAAACGGACATGATATCACATGTGCCAGACTTCTTATTTCGACCCATCCAACAATCCCCGTGGTTGTTACTTTCTGCTTTGGTAGCGACGTCGTCCTTTAAGGCGCTGGACAGTTTCTCGGAGTCCGATGAGATGCACATACTGCGGGAAGGATATCCCATCACTGTACCCGTTTTCGATGTGTCCCACCTGCGGGCAGCCTATCGACGGCCCCGCTGCCGTCTCCCCAGTCGCGGGAGCGCGCGCAAACTGACCGGGATGACCCGCCCTCTTCCAAGGGCGGCGACCCAATTCCTTAACCTCCGTTCCGCGTTCTACGGGACAGCATATGAGAACCCTCGAGATACGCCCCGGCGTCCGCATTTCCAACGACAAATGCCTCATACTAGACGAAGGCCCCACGGTCGTCATCGGCGACCTCCATCTGGGGTACGAGCGCGCGCTGGAACAGGACGGGATGTACCTCCCCCGGATCAACACGGGTTCGATCCGCGACGCCCTCAACGACATCCTCGGAACGTACGAGCCCAAGCGCGTGGTGCTGCTCGGCGACGTGAAGCACGATTTCCATCGCGCCGGCAGGGAGGAGAGCGACCAGGTCAGGGCGATCGTGGAGATGATATCCGAGGATGCGCAGGTCGTGGTTGTCAAGGGGAACCACGACAACTACATCCAGAACATAATCGCCGAGTCGGGGATATTGGCAGTGGATCACATCGACATCATGGGCTACAGGCTGGAGCACGGCCACGAGGATTCCGGGAAGCGTCCGGTGATAATCGGTCACGAGCACCCTTCCGTTAGGATCCCGGGGGCCGTCGGAGGGGGGTTGAAGATGCTCTGCTTCGTCCACGCGGAGAAGGAGGGCGTGATCGTCATCCCGCCGTTCAGTCCGTTCTCGTCCGGGAACGATCTGGTGGCAGACGAGGAGTGCGTCATGGCCCCGGCGCTCAGGTCCTGCGACTATTCCGAGGCGAGGATCTACGGCGTCACCGACATGGGGCTGATGGATCTAGGCACCCTCCGGAGCCTCTCCGACATCAAGGTGTAAGTTGGAACATACATCCATCTGCACCCTTTCTGTTACTGGCAGTTCCCCCCGCTGGATACGCGCGGATATTACTTACAATGAAAATCCGTATACTTTAAGAAGGGAGAAACGATACTGCGGGTCAGGAGAACTTATCATGACAATGACTCCTAGAGAGAGAGTACTCGCAGCAATGAAACACGAGTCCCTGGACAGGCCCCCTGTGGCTATTTTCACCCAGTCCGCCACCCTCGGACAGATGGAAGCCGTCGGCGCCGCCTGGCCCGAGGCCCACAAGGATGCCAACCTCATGGCGAAACTCGGATGCGCCCAGGCCGATGTCCAGGGCTTCGAGTGCGTCAGGGCTCCTTTCTGCCTTACCGCTGAGACCGAGACCCTGGGCGCCCGCGTCCAGGTCGACAAGAAGGACGCCGCCCCCATGATCAAGGAGCACCCCTTCCACTTCGACCCCATGATGGGAGAGTACCAGGACCCCTCCGAGATGATGCCCATCGAGGACTTCATCAAGTCCGGAAGGGTCGCCGTCGCCCTCGAGGCCATGGAGATCATGAAGAAGTCTCACGGCGAGAACTACTGCATCGTCGCTGGGAACACCGGACCGTTCACCCTCACCGGAAACCTCGTCAACACCGAGAACCTCGTTTTCGGAATGATGATGGCCCCCGAAGAGGTCGACAAGTGGGTCGACGCCGTCAACCCCTACGTCAACGCCTACACCCACGCCCTGATGGACGCCGGTGCAGACATCGTCCAGTGCTCCGAGCCTTCCGGATCCACCGACATGCTCGCTCCCGACATGTTCGAGGAGGCCGCCGGAAAGCACGTCAGGGTCGCCCTCAAGCCCAAGGATGGCAAGTACACCGTTCTCCACATCTGCGGAGACACCCTGCCCATCCTCGAGCAGATGGTCGCCACCGGAGTCACCGGAATCTCCATCGAGGAGAAGGTCAAGCCCGAGGACGCAGCCGCCAAGGTCGGTGGAAAGACCGTCCTCGTCGGAAACGTCGGATCCGTCAGGCCTCTCTTCCAGGGAACCCCCGAGGAGGTCAAGGAGGGTGCTCTGCGCTCCGCCAACGCCGGATTCAACGTCATCTCTTCCGGATGCGGAATCGCCGTCGCCACTCCCGACGCCAACATGGAGGCTCTCGTCTCCGCTATCAAGGGAATGGCTTGAAGCCTGAACCGTCGAGATAAGCAAACTTCTTCCCGCCCTCCGGGGCGGGATCCTATTTTTCATCCATTTTTGAGAAAGGTTCCCCGTCAGGGATTTCTTCACAGCGTCCGCTGTCCTGAAGTTCATGAGAAGTAAGACGTCCCCGTTCCCGGGGACTGTTTATGGATCGCGTTTCACTGGTCCTTCATCAGGGTGTACAGGACGGCCTTCTGGGCGTGGAGCCTGTTCTCGGCCTGGTCGAAGATGACGCTCTGGGGACCGTCGATGACCTCGGCGGTGATCTCCTGTCCCCTGTGTGCGGGCAGGCAGTGCATGACGATGCACGAGGGCTTCGCGAGCTTCAGGAGCTCGGAGTTGATCTGGTAGTCGTTGAACAGCTTGATCGCTTCCTCGACGGGGGTCGTGTCGCCCATGGACACCCAGGTGTCCGTGTAAAGGACGTCGGCGTCGACGCAGGCATCCTTGGGCTCGTGGGACGCGATGATCTTGGAGCCGTTCTTCTCGGCGATCTTCGACGCCTTCCACATGATCTCCGCGTTGGGCATGCGGACCGCGGGGCAGCATGCGACCATGTCGATGCCCATGATGGCGCAGGCGTACAGGAGGGAGTTGCAGACGTTGTTGCCGTCCCCCAGGTACACGAGCTTCTTGCCGCGGAATCCGCCGAGCTTCTCCTTGATGGTGACCATGTCCGCCAGGGCCTGGCAGGGGTGCTCGAGGTTGTCGAGTCCGCTGATGACCGGGACGGTGGCGTACTCGCCGAACTTGTCCATCATCTTGTAGTCGAAGGCGCGGTACATGATGCCGTGGACGAACCTGCTCATGACGCGGGCGGTGTCCTCCACGGTCTCGCTGTGGACGCCCATCTGCATCTTGGATTCGTCGATGTAGAGCGCGTGTCCTCCGAGTTCTGTGATAGCGACGTCGAACGAGATCCTCGTGCGGGTGCTGGGCTTCTCGAACATCATCGCGAGCGTCTTGCCCTTGAGGGGGTCGCCGTGGTGGCCGCGCTCGGCCTTCAGCTTGATCGCGAGGTCGACGAGGGAGGGCCATTCGGCCTCCATGTCTGAAACGGAGATGAGATCTCTCTTCGCCATGCACCCGAATGACGGCGAAAGTAGATAACTGTGTCAGGGTCCGCGTATCATCTCTTGACGATGATGCACACGACGTCCTGGTCGGCCACGACATGCTCCATGCCGACGGTCTGACCGGGGAACTTGGCGCTCTTGCCCCAGATCATGGCGTAGCGGAAATTGTTCTTGAAGTCGCGGTGGATCAGTTCGCACACGTCCCCGATGGTGTTCCCCCTCTTGACGATGAGCGGGATGTCCATGTCGGCCTCCTGGCCCTGGGGCTTGAGATAGATGCGGATCATGTCGATCGTGTCGTAGAGCGCCTGCTGGAGGTCCTTGATGCCCTGTCCGGTCGCCGCGGAGATGGGGATGCAGCGGTAGTCCTTGTGCAGGTTCATGGCCGCTTCGAGCTCCCCGGGCTTCGCCAGGTCCACCTTGTTGATGGCCATGATCGCCTTGATGTACACGCGGTTCCCCGCCAGGACGTCCAGCATCTGCTCGACGTTGATGTCCTCGCGGACCACCACGGTCGCATTGATGTGGCCGTAGGCCGCGGTCATGTCCTTGATGGTGTCCACGTCGATCTTCGTGAGTTTCAGGGTGGGCTTGACCTGGATGCCGCCGTGGTCCGAGTGGGTGATGACCACATCGGGCTTCTTCTGGTTCAGGCGGATGGCGGCGTTGTACAGCTCCCTGAACAGGACGTCCATCTTGGGGTTGAAGACGTCGCACACCAGCAGGATGACGTCGGCCGACCTCGCGGCCGCGATGACCTCCCTTCCGCGACCCTTGCCGCGGGAAGCGTCCTTGATCAGCCCGGGCATGTCCAGGATCTGGATCTTGGCGTGGTTGTAGAGCATGATCCCGGGGACGACGTCGAGCGTGGTGAAATGGTACGCTCCGACCTCGGATTTGGCGCCGGTGAGCTGATTCAGGAGGGTGGACTTACCGACGGACGGGAAACCGACCAGGGCGACGGTGGCGTTCCCCGCTTTCTTGACGTAGAATCCCTTGGTGGGTCCCTTGGAGGAACGGCGTTTCTCCTCCTCCATCGCGAGCTTGGCGATTTTGGCCTTCAGCTTCCCGATGTGGGCCTCCGTCGCCTTGTTGTACTTCGTCTTGGAGATCTCGTTCTCCAGTTCCTGAATCTGCTCCTCGATCGTCGCCATTACGCCCACCCATCCTCGGATTCGTATTTGGGGATTTGCTCAGCACCCGACGTTCAGACGCATCCTGATGCAGCCTTCGAAACCCTTGACCAGGTCCGCGGGGTCGTTCGCCGTCATGGCGCTCACGATGAATGACGCGGCGTCGCTCATCAGGGGCGTCGGACCTTCCGTCGCCAGCCTCTCGTCGATCCCGTCGACGGCCCCTTCGGGCAATGCGGACACGATCCCGTACAGCGCCTCGGCGAAGCGGTCGACGGTGTTCCTGAGTCCCGCGATCTCCGCGGCGCACGTCCCGTCATCGGGTTCCGCCTGCTCGATAAGGTCCAGGAGCACATCGCACTGTCCGATGAACTCGTCGAGCATCTCCCCCTCCTCGACCAGGCGGGGCTCGACGTTCATGTATTCGACGACGAGCGAGAAAAGGGACTTCGCCATGTTGACGCAGTCCCCGGGCGTCGAGATGACCGTCAGGGATTGGCACAGGCCGTCGAAGACGGACGATATCAGCGGAGCGACGTCGGTGCTGGGTTCGTTCTCCACGGTGAGGAGGGGCGCTATGAGCGAGAGCCCCCCGTTGTAGACACCGCCTTCGTACACGGTCCTGAACACCCATCTGATGGCGCATTCGGCCATGGAGTCCTTCAGCTGTCCCGCTGTCGCGTCATCCTGTCCCTCCAGAGCCTCGGAGAACGCTTGGCAGGCTCCTCTGACGTCGTTCTCCATCAGGAGTCCGACCGCCTTCTCGATCTGGGGAGGATAGGATTCCGGGACGTCCCCCGTGCCGTTGATAACGAGGTCGATCAGTTCGGCGGACTGGGGGTCGAGGCATTCGGCGTCGGTGTCGGCGGCATCGATCTTCACGCCGCAGTACATGCAGTGCCCCGAGCCGTCGGTCTCGTCCATGAGTATCCTGCGCCCGCATCCGGGGCATGTCAGAACGATGAAGGTCATTGCATGTCCGTAGAGGGAACCCGTATAAGAGCGGGATGTTCGGGCGACTTCGGGGAAAGTCTAAAATGCGCGCGCATATGGGTTGCCGATGAATGAGATCGCCGAAGGCAGGAAGCCGTTCTTCGAGGGACTCCGCGAAGACTACAAGGCCCTGTCCACGAAACAGGTCATCGCCATTATCGCGGCGATTGCCCTAGCGCTCATCCTCGAGGTCATGGGGATATCCGGGACGTGCTGCGTCGGATTCCTCGTCGTGGCCGTCGTGCTGTACATGATCCCCCATTTCATGAACGTCATGTCCGTCAGGATCAAGGCGATGATCGGAGTGGTGTTCATAATCGTCGCCATGCTCGTGGGGACGTTCGCGTACACCGGCGTCAGCCAGGACTATCAGAGCCTGATCGAGGATGACCAGAACACCATCAGGAATCTCGACATAGTCTACGACGAGGGCACCGGGAAGTACACCCTGAACTTCGAGGTCCAGCCCACGGATCTCGAGACCGGCGATTCCTGGATCGTGAAGCTCTCGTACGGGGACATAACCAGGATAGCCTTCGGCCTGATCGGATACAGCGGGCTGGATTCGGTCGAGATCAAATCCGCCGATCTGGAGCAGCTGTCCGACGGATGGTACAAGGGCAGCGCGGTCGTAGAGAGCCTGTCCAAGGGCGATTTCGAGTATCTGACGCTCGTGATCCAGAAGGTCTCGGACTCCGGCAGCAAGAACCTGTCCGGATACGTGTTCACCTACGACGCCGGACTCTCCACCGGGGACGAGATAAAGATGTGCGCCGTCGGCGCGGGGATATCGGTCGGGCTCGTCGCCCTGATCTTCTACATCATCCTCGTGTTCTCCCACCTGATGAGGAACAGCGCAGAGAAGTCCCGCTCCAAGATGGAGGCGGAGGGAAGGCTCTACCCCAAGGGATACGGGCTCTGCAAGTCCTGCGGAGCCACCGTCCTGCCCGGTGAGGTCGTCTGCAGGAAGTGCGGCGAGTACATCGAGGTCCCCGAGGATCTGAAGCCCAAGAAGGCCGACTTCTTCGTGTGCTCCGAGTGCGGCGCAGAGGTGCCGTCCGATGCCGAGGTCTGCCCCAAGTGCGGGACTAAATTCGACGAGGAGGACGAGACCGAGGTCGAGCACCCCGACGGAACCGTCGACGTCACCACCGACACGGTCGCATGCCCCCACTGCGGGGAGCAGATCCCGTCCAACGCGGACTGGTGCCCCAAGTGCGGTAAGAAGGTCAAAGAGGAGTGAGGACTCCAGAAACGTCTTACGGGCGGAAGCCCGGAAACCCTTTATCTCTGAAAGAAAGGAAGCCGAGAAGACGGCCTTCCCGGTGTAAGAGCGGGGGCCGGAGCCCCCTTGGGATCACTTCTTCCTCTTGCGGAAGGTGACCTTGGAGTCCTTCATGTTCATGACGGCGTCCTCGAGCTTCTTGATGAGGTCGCCGGCGGTCTTGATGAGATCCCAGCCGACCTCCTTGCTCATGACGGCCGTGCCGTTGATGAAGAGCCTGGCGCTGATGCTGTACTTCGGGTTGCCTCCGACGTCGTTGTACCTGGACACGTGCATCGTCAGGGACTCGGGCTTGTAGATCTTGGAGACCTTCTTCACCATGTCCTCGATGTCCGCGTAGATGACGTCGGTGACCTCCTTCTCGTTGTCGTCGAGACCGCTGATCTGGACGAACATCATGTCCCTCTCGCGGCATGCGGAGAGCAGTTCGATGATGTCGTACTCGGTGATCACGCCGACGAGCTCCTTCCCCTCCATGACGGGCAGGGTGGAGATCCCGTTCTCGGCCATGATGTCGACCGCGGTGGCGATGTTGTCGTCCCAGTCGATGGTCTTCACCGACGTCAGGGCGATGGACTCGACCGTGATCTGCGACCTGGAGCTCTTCTCCAGGTCCCCGATGGTCTTGTTGTCCTTCTTCCAGTTGTTGTCGATGATCTCCCTCATGCCGACGATTCCGACGAGGCCGTTCGCCTCGTCCACGACGGGGATGGTCCTGTAGTCCTCGCGGATCATGAGGTCCAGGGCGTCGTCCATGAGGTCGTTGGCCTTGACGGACTCCACCGGGTTGCTCATGATCTCCCAGACCTTGATCTCCTTCAGGGCCTTGATGTCCCTGACGATCTCGATCAGCTTGTTCCTCTCGATTATGCCCGTGACCTTCTTGCCGGTCACGACGGGGAGCTGCCTGCTGTTCGAGGAGACCATCATCTCGGCGATCTTGGTGATCTCCATGTTGTTGGCGACGGTCGGGAGGCCCTTGACGAAGCCCTTGGCCTTGGCGTCGAGGGTCACGCTCTTCTTCCTGAGGATCGATGCGTAGCTTACCATCCCGGAGTATTCCCCGCCGTCCACGACGGGAATGTCCTGATATTTGGTTTCCTTCATGACCGCAAGCACGTCGGCGATGCGGTCCTCCGATGAGACCGTGGGGAATTCGGCAGACATGATGTTCTGGACCGATATGCCGTCGATCTGGGATCTCAGCATGGCCAGCTTCTTCAGGTCTTCTAGGTCTTTTACGCCCAATTTTACACCTCTGGATGTAAGATGGCAACGCTTTACATATAACAGGTTGCATCGAAACTGCGGAATCAGCAAAAATATCCGCGGATTCCGCCAACGCTGGCCCGATTGTATGTGGAAAATGGGAAAAGGTTTGACGGAGTCTGCGAGGTGTTAAATACCTCACAGCTCCGAGAAAGGCGTCCCCGCGATGAGCCTGTCCACGATGGACGGCACATCCTCGATGGGGATGCGCTTCTGATCCTTGGAGTCCCTGTCCCTGATGGTGACGGTCCCCTGGTGCTCCCCTCCGGGGAGTCCCTCGTAGTCGACGGTGATGCACCACGGCGTGCCGACCTCGTCCATGCGGGCGTATCTCTTGCCGATGGTCCCGGAGCCGTCGTAGTATGCCTCGACGCGGTGGGAGTGGACCTTCTCGTAGATCGAGCGGGCCACGTCGTCCAGGCCGTCCTTCTCCATCAGCGGGAAGACGCCGACCTTGATGGGCGCCACTTCCGGCTTCAGCCTGAGGACGGTGTAGTCCTCCTTGTCGTCGTGGGAGTAGGCGTGCTCCAGCACTGTGTAGAAGATCCTGTCGAGTCCGTGGGACGGCTCGATGACATGGGGCACCACGCGGTCCCCTGCGACCTTCTCCCTGACCTTGGCGACCTCGAAGAACCTGTCGTCCAGGACGATCTGTTCCCCGTTGACGGTGACCGTGAGTTTACCGTCCTTCACGTCCGCCGGGGTCATGTTCTCCATGGCGGCCGCGATGTCCTTGGCCTTGCCCTTGAACTCGGGTCCGAGCGCCTTGTGCTTGGCGCGGACCTTGTCGACCTCCATCTCCCTGGGCTCGTCGAACCTCTTGAAGTGGGTCAGGTCGGCGCCGGAGTACTCCGCATGGCGGGAGAGGTCCCAGCATCCCCTGTCGGCGATACCGGTGATCTCCGTCCATCCGTAGGACAGCAGTGCTTCCGCATCCCAGCAGTCGGCGGCGTAGTGGGCCATCTCGTCCTTGTCGTGCTGTCTGAACCTGAGCCTCTTCGGATCCACCCCGAGCCTCACGAGGAGCTGCCTGGTGGTGTACACGAAGTAGGCGAGCACGCGGTTGGCGATGATGCCGTCCTCCACAGCCTTGCCGACCGTCGTGGTGATCATCCCGACGCCGGTGTTCGGGACGAGGTCGATGGTCTCGTTCTCGATGTCCTTGAACCTGGGCCAGTCCTTGTCCTCGGGGTCGACGAAGAGCTCGACCTCCATCATGTTGAACTCCCTCATGCGGATCATGCCCTGACGGGGCGCGATCTCGTTGCGGTATCCCCTGCCGGTCTGGATGACGCCCATGGGCATCTTCTCCCTGTTGTAGCGGTAGAGGTTCTGGTAGTTCACGAAGATACCCTGGGCGGTCTCGGGCCTCATGTAGCCCACGCGGTTGGATCCGGGTCCGATGTTCGTCTTGAACATCAGGTTGAACTCGTCCACCGGGCCGAGGTCCCCTCCGCACTCGGGGCATTTCACGTTGTGGTCCACGAAGGCCTGCTCCAGCTCCCTGGGGCCCAGGACGTCGGCGTTCTCGAAGAACTCCTTGACCAGATGGTCCGCCCTGAACGGCGCCTGGCATTTGGTGCAGTACGTGATGTAGTCGGAGAACTCGTCCACGTGCCCGGAGGCCTTGAAGACCTCCCGGGGGTTGACCGTCTCCGAATCGATCTCTATGAATCCCTCGCGTCCCTTGTATATGGCGCGCCAGACGTCGACTATGTTGTTCCTCAGGGAGCACCCGAGGGGACCGTAGTCGTACATCCCTGCCACCCCTCCGTATATCTCGAAGGAGGGCCAGATGAACCCCCTGCGCTTGCAGAGGGACATCAGGTCGTTGGCGTTCGCGCCCGCATCGTTTCCATCTGTCATTTGGATCCCGTTATGGCGCAAATGACATCAACATCATAAATCATGCCCAGGAGTTCGTCCCTGTTCCCGTGCACGGGCACCTGACCGTAGTCGTTGGAGATCATGGTCTTCGCCACCTCGGACAGGTTGGTCTTCTTGAACACGGAGTACGGGTTCCTGATCATGACGTCGCTGACCTTGCGGTCGTCGCTCTGATACTTGTCCGTGGCGGAGTAGAACAGCGGGAGCACGTTCCTGGCGCCCGCCATGTTGCCGATGTCCGCGATGCCGAGCTCCTTGAGCGCCTCCGAATCCTTGGCCTGGTCGCTGAACAGGTCCCTGTCGGTGAATATCCCGACGAGCTTCCCGTGCTCGTCCAGCACGGGCACGGCGGGGACGTCGCTGATCCTCATGGCCGAGACGGTGTACGCCAGGGGCTCGCCCTCCCACGCGGTGACGCAGGTGGTGCGGATGACGTCCTCGGCGGTCATGGCGGTCTTCATGTCCTTGACGAACTTCAGCAGGTCCGTCGGCGTGATGATGCCGATCAGCTTCCCGTCCTCGACGACGGGCAGCCTGTGGATCCTGTGGGTGCTGAAGACCTCGGCGGCCTCCTCGATGGGGGCGTCCGGGGAGATGGTCATGCAGCCCTTCTTCATGATGAGGGACAGCTGCTCCTCCTCGAAGTTCCTGAACAGGTCCCTCCTGGAGACCACGCCCATGAGCTTCCCATCGGATGCGCGGATGACCGGGAGTCCGGTGAGCCCGTTCCTGACCATTATGTTGATCGCGTCGGACCTGGATCCCGGGACCTCGACGACGATGGGGGCCGGCGACATGACGTCGGCAACCGTGGTCGTCATCAGTTGGAAGCCTCCGGTGCTCTGACCACCATGACGGGGCACTGGGATGCTCTCACGACCCTCTCGGCGACGCTGCCCATGAGGAGCTTGGACATCCCGGTCCTCCCCAGGGTGCCCATGACGATGATGTCGTACTTCGGGGACTCGTCCAGGATGACCTTGACGGGCGTCCCCTCCTTCACGGAGAGCTCCACCTCGACGCCCTCCTGGGCGCCCAGGTCGCGGACGAAGTCCACGGCCGCCTTCCCCTCCTTCTCGAGGGTGTTGTACACGTTCATGACCGCCGTGTCCATGGGCATGTTGGTCAGAATCGTCTGGTCCAGCACGTAGAGGGCGGTGATCTTCCCGCCGGAGAGCTTCGCAAGCTCCATAGCCTTCCTGACCGCGGCCTTGGTGTATTCGCTGCCGTCGGTTGGCACAAGTATGTTCGTGAATGCCATGTTCGGAACCTCCTTCACATCAGACGGATCCTTTCGGCCTTCTTCACGACCTCCGACTCGCTGGATTCCCGCGAGAGGAGGACCGTCGCCGGGCCCGGACCTGTTGATTCTTGATTGGATGTGACGGCATTTAATATCTTCCCAGTTACGCACGTGAGCGCGCGAAGGCACGAATCGGGGTCGCCTCCCTGGGTTGCCGCCACGGATGCGAAGACGGATGCCTCGGAGAGCATGTCCGGTCCGCAGAGCATGCCGTTGTCCGTCCCCAGGGCGAGGTCGGCCCCCAGGGCCTGGGCCCTCGCTATGGGAGGGACCTTGCCGAAGTAGGCGTTGGATGTGGGGCATACCACGATCGGCACCTCCGCTTCGGCGCATTTGGCTATGTCGTCGTCGGTGGCCTCGCACATGTGGACCACGAAGGCCGGATCCAGGGAGAGGACGAAGTCGATGTCCTCGCGGACCCTCTCGCTGGCGTGTATGGCGAAAATCTTCCTCCTTTCGCGCACGATGTCCGCCACGGATTCGATGTAACCATGGTCCATGTCGGAGATGCTGGATATGCCGATGCCGTCGGCCACCTCCAGTATGGATTCGACCTCCTCGGGGTCGAATCCCGGCGACACCGGTCTTCCGAGGATGACCGCATCGGGGCAGTTCGCCCTCAGCAGCCTGCAGCCCTCCAATCCGCCCTCGCGGAAGTCCACGAAGGTCCTGGAGCCGGAGCTCCTGGAATCGCGCGAGAAGCGGGCCATATCGTCCCCGATCCTTTCGGGCGGCGTCTCCCTGAGATACCGGTGCTTCAGGCCGTTCGGCGGGGCCACGAGTTCCTCCAGGGACATCCCCTCGGGGATCGTCAGGCCGTAGTCGGCGCAGTGGGTGTGCATGTTGACCACATCCGTCAGGATGAGGCCGGTCGCGTCGGGTTCCACGGGGCACTGCCCCGTGCCGATCCCGGTGACCCTCCCGTCCTCGGACGTGACCCATCCGGGCCTCCGGCCGAACCTGTCGTAAAGCATCCCCTCCGCGGCGAAAGAGCGTCCGTTCACGTCCCCGTGGATGGCGCGGTCACGGTTAACCGTTGCGAGCCCCCCGGGTGCAGTTTCGGTCGGACTCTGACGTTGCAAAGGAACCTTTTTATCGGCACGCCAGGTATGTTCACGCAGGTGAAGCATATGCCTACCGTGAAAGCAAGCGAATGCGTCGCATGCGGTGCGTGCGCGGATGTGTGCCCGCAGGATGCGATCCTCATCGAGGACGTAGCCGTGATTCTCCAGGACAAATGCGTCGACTGCGGCGCATGCATCGACGAGTGTCCGGCCTGCGCCATCGTCGAGTGAAACCCGAACCCACACCTTTTGGAGGGTCGGACGGCGGATACCTGTCGTGCGACCCCGTACCGGACGTCGACGTCCGGATAGCCAGCGTCCCGAGTTGGATGGATAACCGTAAATATCTGCCCATTTTCGAGACTGGGCATGCAGAGAAATACAACATGTTGCGCAGGTCCTGGCGTGATGGCCGCATTGCTGACCTGCTCCATGCTCATCCTGATGGGAGGCGCCGCCGTCACGCCCGGCCTCCCCGGCATCGAGAGCCACTTCGCCAACCACAGGGACCTGACGTCGTTCGTCATCACGCTCCCGCATCTCGCAGTGGCGATGGTCGGATTCCTGATGGGCGTGGTATCGGACAAATTCGGGAAGGTCAGGACGCTGGTCCTCTCCCTTCTCATCTTCATCATCGCCGGGGCGGGGTCGTACTTCCTCGACGATATCTACGCGATCCTCGTGCTCCGTTTCCTCCTGGGATTCGGATTGGCCGGAATCGTGTGCACCGTCACGTCGCTGATCGGATGCTACTATCTGGGAGCGTCCAGGGTGAGGATGCTGGGTCTCCAGTCCGCGGCAATGGGTGTCGGGGTCCTTCTCCTGGAGGTCATCGGAGGTGCGTTGGCGGACATGAGCTGGAACGCCCCGTTCCTCGTCTACCTCATCGCGGTGCCTTTCCTGGTCCTGGTGCTCCTGTTCATCAGGGAGCCTCAGACGGAGACCGTGGAAGGTCCCTCCGAGGACCACGGGAAGGGCGACACGACGATGATCGCCGCTTCGTATCTCGCGATATTCATCGGCATGGTCGTGATCTTCGTGGTCCCGACCAAGATGCCCTCGTACATGGAGCTGGAGCTCGGGGTGTCCGCCACGATGATGGGGCTGTTCCTGGGATTCCACGGACTCGGCAATGCGCTGTTCTCCATGTTCCACAAGAGGTTCTCGGACTCGTTCAGCTCCATGCAGCTCGTGTCCGCGGCGTTCGTCCTGCTGGCGTTCGCGCTCGTCCTGCCTTACGCCGTCGGAGGGACGGTCCCCGTGTGCCTGGTGACTCTGGTCGTCTCCGGGTTCGCGGTCGGTCTGATGGTGCCTTCGGTGGTCAATTCCATCGTCGAGGCTTCCACGCCTTCGAATCGCGGCAAGATGATGGGGATCTACGCGGTCGCCCTGAACCTGGGTCAGTTCTCGATCTCCCTGATCAGCATCCCGGTGTTCTCGATGGCCGGCGAGTCGTATCCCACGATGTTCACGATGTTCGCCGCCGTCGCCCTCGTGATGGCCGTCGCGATGTTCCTCCTGAGCACCAGAGGGGTCAGGCACGCTCCCGCCTGAGGGCGGAACGGGGCGCACATCGGTGCGTCCCCCTCACCGGCCGGGCGCAAAGGCGTCCGGTCGGATCTCATGAAGAAGCCGGCGGGTCGCCCCGCCGGATAGAAATGCAAAGAGGTTCAGCTGGACCAGTAGGGCTTCTTGACGAACTTGTGCGCCATGAGGACGGCGGTGGTCGCCTCGCCCATCGCGGTGGTGATCTGCTTGAACTTGCCGGGGTAGCTCACGACGTCCCCGCAGGCGAAGATCCCGGGGCGGCTGGTGCTCATGTCGAAGCCGACCTTGATGAGGCCGTCATCGTTCAGCTCCAGGTTCCAGACCTTCAGGTCCTCCAGGTCCGCGGAGATCCCGATGTTGATGACCGCCAGGTCCGTGGGCACGACCATCTCCTCGCCGTCCACGGACAGCGTCACGGACTCGACGTGGTCGGTCCCGTTGATCGACACGAGGTTGGCGTTCATGATCGCCCTGATCTCGCTCTCCTTGAGGTGGTTCACGGTGGACTCGTCGGCCCTGAACTCGGGCCTCCTGTGCACGATGGTGGTGTCCGTGACGGAGTCGGCGATCAGTGCCATGTCGATGGCGCTGTTCCCTCCTCCGAACATGGTGACCTTCTTGCCGACCAGCTCCTCCTTCACGGGCAGGATGTACGTCACGCCCTTCCCGAAGAACTCTTCCTCGCCGGGGCATCCCATCTTCTTGGGTTTGAAGCTGCCCATGCCGATGGCCACGATGACGGATTTGGTGTGATACTCGCCGGCGGGGGTCTTGACGATGAGCTCCTCGTCCCCGTTCAGGATCTCGTCCACCTTCTCGTTCTCGTGGATCTCGCACTCCGACGACTCCGCCTGGGCGTAGAGCTTGTCCGAGAGCTTCCTCGCCTGGATGGTCTCGAATCCCGGGTAGTTGTGGATACCCTTCTCGGGATAGAGGCTGACCAGCTGGCCTCCGACGCGTCCGGAATCGAGGATGAGGGTCTTCATGAGTTTCGATCTGGCATAGATGCCAGCGGTGAGACCGGCGCATCCCGCACCTATGATGACGACGTCGTAGCACATTAGGCCCTCCGAATCTGGTATGAATATAAAAAACAACCCGCCTTTTCATGCGAACTGGGTTCGGTTCAGGCCATATTTCTCCGATAAACGATAGGAATCCTGCGGAATCCGCAGGAATCGGTGCGATGTCCCGCGCGTCGGGTTGGATGGGTTAACGGACATTTCGCGAACCGTATCCGTTTTTACGCTCAGATGCCGATGGACGGACGTGGTACCATGATCTCTGATATCTGCGAGAAGGAGCTGTGCACGGAGAAGCTCATGAACATGATCCTCGACGTGATAGATGATATCATAATCATCCACGACTCGGAGCACATCATCGTCTGGATGAACAAGGCCGCCGAGAACGCCTTCGGGATCACCGTGGACGATGCGATCGGGACCAAGTGCTACACCCTCTTCGGGAACACCATGCCCTGCCCGGACTGCACCGTGAGCACCATGAGCTTCGGCAGGCCGAGCCAGAAGGTCCTCCGCAGGATCCCCAGGACCGGGAAGACCTACGACTGCTCCACTATATCCTACTGCGAGGACGGCGAGATCAAGATGGTCGTCCAGCACCTCCGCGAGTCCAGGCAGGACGAGGGGGAACGTCAGCATTAACTACGGGCAGTGGGATTCGTCGGCATGGATACCGAACTTTCGAGATTCATCGGAGTCGTGGCCGCGGCCGCCATCTACCTCATCATCCTGGCGATCGCGAACCGCAAGAAACCCTCCTCGGAGTGATATTTTTGATTTCCGGGCCGGTCCGCTCCAATTCCCGCGACCCCAGCGGGGCATGCGGGGACCGGCTTCCCGGAGCTCCCATCGGGGTGCCGCGATGGACATGCAGCGCTCGAGGACGATCGTCCTCATCGTCCTGATGGCATCCGTGCTCCTCGCTGTGGCCGGCCTGTACCTCTATTCGGAAGGCTCCGTGGCCGTCGGCGTCCTGCTCCTGATCATCGGGGTGGCGGTCGCCATGATCTGCCTGACGGTGCTGAGGCTCATGAGCTGGGTGGACAACCCCTGGCTGGTGAACGAGGACGGTCGCAGGAAGCAGCGACCGGACGACGGAAAAACCGAAAAATGAGAATTTGAAGGGGTTTCGCCGAGGCCCCCGAAGGGTCCCCGACGGTCGATCTCAGAACCTGCTCCTGTCCCTGTCGGCGGGCTGGTGCTTTCTGAAGCAGTCCCTGCAGTAGACGGGCCTTCCCTGGGTGGGCTTGAACGGGACCTCGCACTCCTTTCCGCAGTCCGAGCAGACCGCCTTGAAGAACTCCCTGGGCCTGTCGTTGTCCCTGTAACCTCCGTATGCCATTTCCTTATCTCCTTGATTTTCAAGGTATCCCAATAATTCTCCCGCTCCCGTGGGAGTGGAGGTTACCCGAACGCCTTGAAGGCCCCTATCCTCTCCCCGTATTTAAAAGGGGGGAAATGATGACAATCCAGAACGTTGATTCCGGATCTCACAGGTCCCCGCCGCAGTCGGGGCACATCCAGATGCCCTTGTAGCAGACCAGCAGGTTCCCGCACCGGGGGCAGGTCCTCGAGCGTCCCTTCCTCTCGGGATCCAGGACGTTCTTCCTCGACAGGTCCTCCGAAGCCCACTTCAGCAGCTTGGAGAGCTCCCCGAAGCGGTCCTCCTTGTCCACGCCGTAGAATTGCAGGTTGTCCGCTTCGTTGTACAGACGGGTGCGCATCTTGCCCAACGCGCGGGCCACGTTGTTGTACGTGGAAAACCTGATGTCCTTGTTGGGGAACACGTTGCTCCTGTACCGGACGTCGAGGTACTCGATGGACGAGTCCAGGAATTTCTCGAACTCGGCCTCGTTCGGATACACAGGGGTGCTGAGGATCAGGTCCTTCTTCGGGACCAGCTCGGGGTTCCTGGCGATGATCCTCTCGATCACCACGCGGACCTCGTCCCTCATGCTCCCTCCGACCTGGCCGTAGATCCTCCTCACATGGGGGAGGTCCTCGGCGCGGGCTATGGCTGCCATGCGGTGCGTCGCTCTGAAGAATTCCGGACCGTGGTCGTGGTCCATGATGTCGAGGAGGACCGGGATGGCCTCGTCGTCCTCCCTCATGGCGGTGAGGTACCCGAGGCAGGCCATTCCGACCTTGTCGCCCCGGGACCCCCGCATCTTGGAGATCTCGGACATGACGGCGCGTTCGCGCACATCACCCAGGAGGGTCACGACCTCCGCCGTCACGCCGTTGTCCTCGAACTCCAGGTAGGGCCTGAGGAGCTTCAGCTTGTCCGGATCGTAGTTGTTCACCAGCCATCTGTCCTCCGATACGGAGCCCGGACGGCCGTGCATCGACAGGTCGACGTCTCTGAGGAATCTCTCGAGATACTGGGCGTCGTCGACCGTCATCCTATCGCTTTCTCTCAGAGGTCCCTGGTCTCGAGGGCCTTCTTCAGGATGGCCGCCTCTTCGATGGACAGGGTGACCCCTTTGCCCATCTTCTCGTGGTCGGGGGACCATTCCCTGATATCGTACTTGGGGTCCCTCTCGTTCCAGCTGATCATGTTGAGTTCCTTGGTCCAGCCTTTGGACGATTCGGAGAGGACGGCTATCTTCTCAACTATCTCGTAGACGATGTCGGGCATGTTCTATCGCGCGCGTGATTAGTTCCCTATTTTATAATAGGTGGGGTCGAGCGGCGGCGGATCGGAGCGATGTGCGACATGTCGGAGCGGAACGCGGGAGCGCAGATGCCGTCATCCGTTTCGACGAAACGAACCATCCATCCATAATGCTTATATTGATGCGATGACGAATGACATCGTACGGTTTGATTGAATTGGCTCGAAATACAGCGCCGTCGGAGTGTGCCGAGAGCATATGATCGACACCCTGACAATTATCTACGTTCTGCTCATAGCTTTCCTGCTCGCCTGTTCCGCGTTCTTCTCCATGTCGGAGACCGCGTTCACCAGCGTGAACCAGGTCCGTCTCAAGAAGATGGCCCGCGACGGCGACAAGCGCGCCGAGCGCGCGGTCCTCATCCTCGAGGACTACGACAAGTTCCTGACGACGATCCTCATCGGGAACAACCTGGTGAACATCGCGGCCACCACCATCGCGGCCCTGGTTTTCGCTGTGTTGCTCGGCGAGGCGACCGGATCCGTGGCGTCCACCGTGGTCATGACCCTTGTGGTCCTGACGTTCGGGGAGATCACCCCGAAGACCCTGGCCAAGAGGAGGCCCGAGAAGTACGCCCTCAAGGTAGTCGGCGTGGTCCGCGCCGTGGAAGTGGTGTTCACTCCTCTGTCCTGGCTGTTCGGGAAGCTCACGCATTTCATCGGCGAGAAGGCCGGAGGGACGGATTCCGCAGCCATGACTGAGGACGAGCTGGCCGTCATGATCGACGAGATCGAGGGGGACGGCGTGCTCGAGAAGACCGAGGGCGAGCTGATCAAGTCCGCCATGCGCTTCGACGACACCCCCGTGTCCGAGGTGTACGTCCCCAGGATGGACGTCGTCGCGATAGACTCGTCCGCCTCGTCCGAGGAGCTGGGGAGGCTGTTCTCCGACACCGGATTCTCCAGGATCCCGGTGTACGACGGGAGCATCGACAACATCGTCGGCGTGGCCTACGCGAAGGAGTTCTACTCCCGCATGTTCAACGGCGACGATGTGAGGCTCAAGGAGATCGTGAAGCCGGTCAAGTACGTCCCGGAGACGATGAGCATCGCAGCTATCTTCAACGACTTCCAGAAGACCAAGGTCCACATCGCGGTGGTCCTGGACTCCTACGGGGGCACGATGGGGATAGTCACTTTGGAGGACATCCTCGAGGAGCTCGTCGGGGAGATATGGGACGAGAGCGACGATATCCAGCAGGATGTGGCCCCCCAGGCCGACGGCACGTGGCTGGTCAAGGGGACCGCGAACATCTACAACGCCATGGAGGAGGTCGGGGAGACCTTCGATCCCGGCGATTACGAGGACTACTCGGTGATGGGATACGTCTTCTACAGGCTCAACCGCGCCCCCGCCAGGGGCGACAGGGTGAGGTGCGGAGGCGTGGACATCACGGTGAAGACGGTGAAGGGCCGCAGGGCGGTCGAATGCGTCTTCGCCAAGAACGGCGTCGCTCAGGACGCCGAGGGATCGGCGGAAGCCTGATCCAAACCCGCCAGGAACTCCTTCAGGACCCTGGCGGCGACTTCCTTCCTCGCAGGGTGAGCTTGGATCTTCCCGGTTATGGCGATGACGTCGCCGTGGTGGGCCGGCTCGTAGATTCCCTGCACCGCCTTCTGCTTGTCGAGCCTGATGTAGAACACGCAGTCCTCGTCGATCCTGTTGTCGATGTCCTCGAGGATCCATTGCCTGATGGGCTCGCCCAGGTCGGTGAAGAGCTTCCTGTATTGCCTCTGATGGGTGAGCCTCGCCTCGAGGATGCTCATGGCGTTGCCGTGCTCCCCGATCGATTCGTCCTCGGAGTATTCGTCGGCGTCGCCGAGGAGGTCCTCCATGACCTCCTCCAGGAGCTCCTTCCTCTCGGTGGCGTAGCAGAAGGTCTGGACCCTCATCCAGTGGAATGTGACGTTAGGCATGCTCTTCATCCTCCTTGATGGCGATGGGGATCGATGCGAACAGGGATTCCGGATTCTGGGAGGATACGGTGACGACCCTCATCCCTCTGACCTTTATCGCGACGCCGGAATCCTCGCCGATGCGGGTGTAGTTCAGGCGCTTCACCCCTTTGAGATCCCAGTTCGAGTAGCTCCTGATGTCGGCGAGCTCGCCGCATCTCTTCTCGAGCATCTCGTCCCGTCCGTAGATGCGCGTCCTGAAGAGATGGGTGACCTCCATCCTGTCGGGATAGACGTCCACCTCGAGCTTCGCGACGAGACAGAATACTATTGCTATCGCGAAGACCAGGGCCGATGTGGCCGTCATCCACGTCTCCGCTCCGGAGATCGGCATCGCGACCACCGCGACGATCAGCACGGCCGCGAGGATGTACGTGAGGTTCCGGGGGAGGAGCGGGTTCTCCTCGCTGTAGACGGCATCTTCCATGGGTGCGGGGATGGGAATGTGATTTATAAGGAGGCGGATTGGAGCCCGTCGGTACCGATTGTCGTAGTGGAAGCCAGATTATCCTGGCATCAGTAAGGTATTTATGGTACCTCAATATCCTGGGGATTGCGCGGTCCCCTAGCTTAGCCTGGTTGGAGCGCCCGGCTGATAACCGGGAGGTCTTGAGTTCGAATCTCAAGGGGACCACTCACTTTTCCATTCCACTTCCTTGAGCGTGAGCTCTTCGCTTCCGATTCCGTGAAAAAATGAAGGGATCGGACCTGCGGACGATGCCGTAGGCCCTGTTTGGACTCACGAACCTTCGGGTTCGTTCATGTACTTCCGGCAGAACGGTATCAGCATCCCGCCGATCCCGTTGCCGATTATCACGAGGCCGATGAACACCAGCGCTTCCGGAGTCATCACCTTCGCGGACCAGAAGTAGAACATGTCCGCGATGGAGTGTTCGAATCCTGCGAGGATGAACACGGGAACGCAGAAGAATATCGCCAGGAAGCTCTTCCTCTGCTTGTAGAAGTCGACGGCGATGAACATCAGGATGCCGCACATGACCCCCTTGAATACCACCTGGTACCAGTCGAGCGCCAGCTTCGCATCCACGGCGGGTCCGGCTGCGTCGTAGGGCATCATCAGCCCCACCAGCATGCACCCGATGAAGTTCCCGATGATGATCACCACTATGTCCTTCATGTAGGACAGGGGCTTCTCGACCGCGTACCCGATCTTCCCGGTGTAAAGGTCGAAACCGAACGCCACGACCGTCATCAACCCCACGGAGAACAGGATGGCCCCGACCCACTTCACGTCGCAGGCCATGTAGACGCATCCGCCGATGGATATGGCCATCCCGGCGAGGAACGCCCTTATCAGGCACCTGCCGTAGTGAAGGTTGCTCTTACAATCCGTGGTAGTAGACGCAGATGTCATGGTATCTTCCGTCCAGGCTCCTGAATCCGCCCGGTATCTCACCGACGAGCTCGAACCCGAGGCTCTCGTAGAGGTGCCTCGCGTTGGCGTTCTCCTTCACGACGGCGTTGAACTGCATGATGCGGAACCCGAGCTCCTTCGCCTTCGCGAGGGAATCCGACACCATCGCCCTCCCCACGTGCATCCCTCTGGAATCGGGGTCCACGGCGTAGCTGGCGTTGGCGATGTGCCCGCACCTGCCGACGTTGTTGGGACGGATCTCGTACATGCCGACGATCCTGCCGTCGGACGTCTCGGCGACCCCGCAATGCTCGAACGATCCGAAGAACCCCTTCGCTTCGTCGTCCGATACGGGCTCGTCCTGGGGGAAGGCCTGCCCGTCCATCACGACGCGGTTCCAGATCGCCGTCATGGACGGCAGGTCCCGCTCCTCATAGGGTCTAACCTGGACTTCCATGTCCAGCGTATCGGCACGTGTACATAAAGCGACCCGTCGCCGTTCCTGTCCCACCTTTTAAGTGAGTGATGCCGTTCCCGCGTACATGCCCCAGGTCAAGCCGGTCAAGGCCGGTTGGTGGAACGCTTTGAGGCCGTGGACGCTGCACGGCGCCGTCGTGCCCGTTCTGATAGGCGGAGCCGTCGCATATCGCGACAGCGCCTTCGATGCCGTCGGATGGTTGGTGTTCCTCCTGATCGTCGTCGCAGGGTGCCTGATCCAATCGGCGACGAACCTGCTCAACACCTATGGGGATTACAAGAAGGGCACCGATACGGTGGAGAACGAGACCCGCTCCCCCGAGCTGGTGACCGGCGTCCTGGAACCGCACAAGGTCAAGATGGCCGGCATCGTCAGCCTCCTGGCGGTCTGCGGGTGCGGTCTCGTGTTCATATGGTACTCGGGATGGAACATCCTCATCTACGGTCTCATCGGGGTCGCCGGAGCGGGCATGTACACCACTGGAGTGGCGTACAAGTACCACGGGCTCGGACAGCCGGTGGTGTTCCTGATGATGGGCATCCTGATGCCCCTGGGGACGTACTGCGTGATGTCCGGGGGAGCGTTCTCCTGGGAGGCGCTGCTGATCTCCCTGCCCAACTCGTTCCTGATCACCGCGGTCCTGTGCGGCAACGAGACCCGCGATTACCAGGAGGACAAGGACGCGGGGGTGCGCACGCTGTGCAGCCATCTGACCCGCGAGGGGGCCCAGAAGCTGTACCTGGCCGAGAACGCCGTCGCGTTCCCCCTGCTGGTGATTCTAGTAATAGTGGGGGTGGCGCCCGCGGCGTGCCTCCTGGCGCTGCTGTCCCTGTACGACATGCGCGTCCTCTACAACAACGCGATGCGGTCCGCCGAGGACCCGCACGCCAACTTCATGCTCGTGCCGCTGGCCTTCAGGATGAACTGGCATTTCGGTCTCCTGCTGGTCGTCGGCTATGTTATCCAAGAGATTCTGATTCCGGTGATCTGACATGACGGAGGAGAAGAAAGGCAACCAGTTCGAAGGCAAGGAGGAGTACGTCAAGGACGTATTCACCGAGATCGCCGACTACTACGACGAGATGAACGAGATCATGTCCATGCACATGGTGCAGGGCTGGCACAGGTTCATGATGAAGAAGGCCGGGGACATCTCCGGAAAGAGGTGCCTGGATGTCGGCACCGGCACCGGCGAGATCGCGTTCCACGTCGCGCGCAACGCCGGTCCCGAGGGGACCGTGGTCGGTGTGGACATCACGCCCAGGATGCTCGAGCTGGCGGAAAAGAAGGAATCAGGTCTGGACCTCCCCTGCAAGATCGAGTGGAGGGTCGGGGACGCCCTGAACCTGGACATCCCCGACGGGTCCTTCGACCTGGTGACATCGGGATACATGCTCCGCAACGTCACCGACATCCAGAAGGCGGTGTCCGAGATGCACCGCGTCCTCGCCCCCGGCGGCAAGGTCGTGGTCGCCGAGCTGTCCAAGCCCGACAACGGGTTCATCCGCTTCTTCTACGACATCTACATGCGCCGCATCAAGAAGAAGGGCCGCAAGTACGACAAGGGGAAGGTCATCGACGGAAAACAACCGGCCTACGACTGGCTGACATCGTCGATCGAGGGATTCCCGTACGGCGAGGACATGGTCGCCATCTTCAGGAAGGCCGGATTCGAGGACGCCAGGTTCTACGTGAAGAGCTTCGGCGCCGTCAACATCTACGTGGGGACGAGATGAAGGAGTACGACCTCTACCTGTTCGACTTCGACAACACCCTGTTCGACACCAGGTTCGGGATCGAGGCGATCCTGAAGGAGTCGCTCCCGGCGCTAGGCGTGGATTACGATCCGTCGCACTTCGGGAAGTACCTGGGGATGTCGATGGACGACATCTTCGCCAGCGTGACCGCGGA
>CAVABN010000012.1:0-27232 GCA_963586845.1 Bifidobacteriaceae bacterium | reverse complement strand
GGAAAAACTGATAACTAAAAAAATAGTTGGATGTAAGAAATGCGATGGATGGTACGACCATCCATGAGCGGCCTATTAATACCGTAGGGGGTAGTATTTCATTCGTTGCTCTAGCAACCAAAAGGAGGAAAACGAAGCATGACCAGAGAAGAGATACTGGAGTCCCTTGCCCAGGCCGTCATCAACTGCAAGGCGGCGGATGCCAAGGCGGCCGCCGAGAAGGCGCTGGCGGAAGGGGTCGACCCTATCGTTGCGATCAACGAGGGGCTCGTCAAGGGAATGTCCGTCATCGGAGACAAGTACGCCGCCCACCAGGTGTACCTGCCGCAGGTCCTCGTAGCCGCGCACTCCATGTACGCGGGACTGGACATCCTGCTGCCGGCCATACCCACCGAAGCCCTGGCTGACGCGAAGAAGGCCGCCGCGTGCGTGGTCGAGGGAGATGTCCACGACATCGGAAAGAACATCGTCAAGACGATGCTGACCGCCGGAGGGTTCATCGTGACCGACCTCGGAAAGGATGTCCCGCCCTCCAACATCGCACAGACGGTGAAGGACAGCAAGATCGACATCCTGTGCCTCTCCACGCTGATGACCCCCACGATGGACAACATGAAGGCAACCATCGAATGTCTCAAGGAGAACGGCACCCGCGGGAACTGCACTGTCACCATCGGCGGACCCCCCACATCCCCGTCCTTTGCCGAGGAGATCGGCGCGGACCACAGGGACAACAACGCACAGGACTGCGTCAACTGGCTGAAGGGGTGATCGTCCATGGCGATGACACCGTACGAGAGGGCCGTTGCGGCCATCATGAACGAGCCCGTGGACGAACTCGCCTCGTCCCCCCTGGCGCTGGGACTCTGCAGGAGGCTCATGCCCCAGAAGCTGACCTACAAGGACTGGGCCAGCAACCCCGAGCTTGCCGCCGAGTCGTTCGTGAAGGGCGTGGAGCACTGGAAGCTGCCCTACACCGTCACCCTGATCGACCTGTCGATCACCGCGCACGACCTCGGGGCCCACGTCAGGATGGACACCGAGAACACGCCGTTCGTCGACCAGCACATCATTCACAACCTGGAGGACTACGACAAGATCACGTGCCCGGACGTCAAGCAGGGACGCGTCGGGAAGCTCGTGGAGATGAACAGGCTCCTGAACCCGAAGATCAAGAACAAGTCGTTCCACATCGCGTTCATGGAGGGACCGCTCCTCACGCTGACCCAGGCCGGAGGCGCCGAGAGGGTGTTCATGGACATGTTCACCGAGCCCGCCACCGTCCACAAGGCGCTCGAGCAGACCACCAAGTTCTGCGTGAACGGGGTCAAGGCGCTGGCCGAGACCGGGATCGAGGGGATGTGCTGGGACTACCTGTGGGCCAACTACTCCTGTCTCGGAGACCCCGAGTACGCGGAGTTCGAGGGCGACAAGTACGCCAAGGCATGCAACCAGGCGGTCAGGGACGCGGGCATCGGACTCGGAATCCACAACTGCGCCGACCTGTCGCACCTCGACACCCAGGTCAAGAAGTTCGGCGTGGACATGTATTCCATGGCCTACTATCCGCTGATCCCCGGAAGCCCCACGGCCGCCGAGGTCATAGAGGGAGGATACGCCGACAACTGCCTGATGATGGGCAACATCGACCCGCAGCAGTTCGTCAGGGCATCCGTCGAGCAGATCACCGAGACCACGAAGAACCTCTGCCAGGAAGCGAAGACCGCCCTCTGCAAGAGGGGCCTGAAGTCCAGGTACTGCATCTCGTCCGGATGCGAGGTCCCGCCCGACCTGGAGACCAAGCTCGAGAACGTCACGGCCGTCATGGACGCCGTGCACAAGTACGGGGCGATGTGAGTCCCGGATCCCCGCTCCGGCGGGGATCAACCCCCTTTGACCCATAAAACGGAGGAGACAGAGCATGGCCAATGCGTATTTCGAAGCGATGAGGACCCGCGGGTTCTCGTTCAACACGACCGCTTCCGTCAGGAAGCTGAGATGCCCTTGCTGCGGATTCGAGTTCTCGCTGGTGTATGCGAGGGCCGTCGCCTGCCAGGGCTGCTCGGAGGCCGTGCGCGGTTGCCCGAAGGTCCGTTGCAGCAGGTGCGATGCCGAATTCCCCTTGCAGGAATCGCCCGATGTGCTGAACAAGGTCCAGGAAAGGACCCTCGCCGACCACATCAACACGATCGTGGAGCAGAGGAACGAGTCCCTGGGCGTCTCCAACAACAGGTGAAAAGAACAAGGGCTGAAAGCCCGACGGCCCCCGCCCATCATCCGGGCGGGGGCCGCTACCGGAGGAATGTAAGGTGAAGATCTCACAGATAGCTGGCTTCCTCGGAAGCGGGAAGACGACGGCCCTGATGCTTATCGTCGATGAGCTCGTCAGGAGGGGCCATCGCATCGCGATAGTCGTGAACGACGTCGGGGACATCAGCGTGGATGCCAGATTCATAGAGGCCCACGGACTGAAAGCGAAGGAGATCTCCGGAGGCTGCATATGCTGCCAGATCGCGGGGACCTTCGCCGAGACCCTGGCGAAACTCCACGATTCGTTCGATCCCGACATAGTCATAGTCGAACCGTCCGGGGTCGCCATCCCATGGGGCCTGAAGAGGGCCGCGGAATACTCCGAGGCGAAGACGGAGGTGCATATCGAGCACGCGCCGGTCATCACGCTGGTGGATGCCACGCGCATCGAGCTGCTGATGAAGTCCGTCAAGAGGCTGGTGGAGACGCAGATCAGAGAGGCGGACCTGTGCTTCGTCAACAAGGTCGACGCGGCCACCGACGAACAGATCGAGATGACGAGAGAGGTCATCCGCTCGATCAACCCGAATGCGAGGATCGAAAGGATGTCCTCGCAGACGAAGGAAGGCATCCAGCTCGCGTGCGACGCCATCGAGACCGGAAAGTCGGACAGGTACGACGAGGCGCGCGAGGCCGAGCTCCTGAAGAAGCAGTACAACGCGGGTGATGGGAATGCACGACGAGGAGCACGAACACCACCATCACGAACACGACCACGATCATGATCATCATGACCACGACCACCATGATCACGATCATGACCATGAGCACGGTCACCACGAGCATCGCGACGAGTTCGGGAACGTCCATGTGCACGACGACGACCCTGCCGAGGAGGGCAGCAGGCTCCACCTCGAGATCCACCGTGCGGTGGACGAGCTCGGGAAGTACGCGATCGAGATGCGGATCCAGTCGGAGGATGGGATCCCCAAGGAGGACCTGAAGGGGTTCGTGGACGACCTGATGAGAACGTCGACGGAAGAGTGCTTCGAGCACGGCGCGGACCTGATCGGTCACGTCAAGTCCTTCGTGAAGGTGGGAGACGACAGCATCATGTGCAGCATGGTCGACATCTCGAAGCCCACCAACATCCAGGACAACATCTCGGACGCGACGATCAAAGATGCTCTGTTCGTCCTGCACGTGATAGTCCACGGCATCTGGGACGACGAGATCCGTCACAGCACGCTCGAGGTCCTGCCGGATGTCGCCGAGAAGTGGGGCATAAGCTACACGATCCTGGCGGACTACTTCGACACGGAGAAGAGCATAGCCCATCACGAGAAGTGACGGTTTCAGGGTGTTCGGCCCTCCAGGCCGAACACCTCCTCCAGTACCATCAGAACGGCGCCCCAGTCGGCGCATTCGACCGGGTTCGAATCGAACGGACCGAGATCCGCCTTCGAAAAGGTGGTCTCATCGCTGAAACGGATCAGCAACGCCCTGTATCCTCCTGCGGAGAAACCGGGCCTCTTCGGATTCTCGACGACGGACGCCCCCAATCCGTTTGGGAAGCGGTAGATGTTGTGGAATCTGGAGAGATCCCTGCAACCGCACTTGCAATCAGCGTTCAGATCGACGATGTACTCCTCGAATATCGTAACCCCTCCTCGGACCTCATGTCCATGAGGACATGGAAGTTCAGGTTAAAAACGTTAACGATTGATTAAATAGTTTACGAATACATTTAGTGAAACCTATTCGGCACCCCCGGGGCCGATTCCGGGGTCGGAGGGAAACACATGAGGATCGGACTCGGGATCGATACCGGAGGAACGTACACCGACGCAGTCATTATGGACCTGGATACGAACGAGGTGCTGTGCAAGGCGAAGTCGCCGACCACGCGCGAGGACCTGTGCATCGGGATCCGCGGAGCGGTGCAGGCGATGGATCCGGAGCTCCTCGGGAAAGTGGGGATCGTGTCGATGTCCTCGACCCTGGCGACGAACTCCATCGTCGAAGGCAAGGGGGCCAGGGTGGCCCTGCTTTGCATCGGAGGGGAGTACGACGGCTCGTATCCGGCCGATATATCGACCGAGATAGCCGGATCCCATGACCTCCACGGGGCAGAACTGGTGCCGTTGGACGAGAACGCCGCCAGGGAATTCCTCGAATCCGTACGCGGGAAGGCCGACGGGGTGGCCGTCACAGGATATCTTTCGGTCCGCAACCCGGCTCACGAGAACCGGGTCCGCGAACTGGTGGACGAGATCCTCGGTCTGCCGTCTGTTTGCGGTCACGACCTGTCCTCCGGACTCGGATTCAACGAACGCACGGCCACCTGCGTGATGAACACGCGCCTGATCCCCGTGATAAGAGAGCTCATGGACTCCGTCAAGGTCGTCCTTTCCGAGAACGGCATCCGGGCACCGCTGATGGTGATCCGCGGCGACGGATCCATGATGAGCGAGGAGGAGGCCAGGAGGAAGCCCGTGGAGACCGTCGTATCGGGACCCGCCGCCAGCATGATCGGCGCCATGCGCATGACCGGCGTCAGGGACGCCGTCGTCATGGACATGGGCGGCACCACCACGGATATCGGGATCCTGAGGAACGGGAAGCCCCGTCTGGAATCCGAGGGAGCGATGATCGGAGGGGCCCGCACCAGGGTAATGGCCGCAAAAGTGTCCACATCGGGCATAGGGGGCGACAGCCGCATCCTCATCATCGGATCGGATGCCGTCCTGAGCCCGCTCCGCGTGATGCCCATCTGCCGTGCGGCCGAGACATGGCCGTCGGTGAAGGAGGCTGTCCTGAAGCTGAAGGAGACCTCCCCGAGGCTGTACGCCATGCAGGATGAGGACTCGATCGTTCTGGAATCGGAGTTCTTCAGGACCCTGCGCATCCCGGACGAGGGCAACGGATTCTCGCAGTCGGAGATCAACCTGCTGAAGCTGCTGCAGGGCGAACCGAAGGCGCTGCACGCGGTCGCGGAGGAACTCGGCGTACATCCGTTCACCCTCGGGATCAAGCGCCTCGAGCGCCTCGGACTGGTGCAGAGGATCGGATTCACCCCGACGGATGTGCTCCATGCGCTGGGCGAGTACGACGAATTCGATTCCGAAGCATCGTTGTGCGCCGCCGGATACCTGGCCAAGGGGATCAGGATGGATTGCGACGGGTTCCTGGCGAGATGCAGGGAGCTGATCAGGATCAAGCTGTGCACCGAGCTCATGTACGAGCTGATGGACGAGGAGACGGGAACATCGAAGCTCGGCCCCGCGGGGGAGGACCTTCTGAAGAAGGCCATCTCCGGCGCCGGGAACGACTACCTCTGCTCGATCAAACTGACCAAGCCCATCATCGGCATCGGGGCGCCGGTCACGGCGTACATCCCGCAGGTCGGAGAGGCGTTCGGCACCGAGGTGCTGATCCAGAGCGATTCGGACGTGGGGAACGCCATCGGGGCGATCTCATCGTCCGTCTCGGAATCCGTGACGGTGCTCGTGCGCCCGAAGAGCCTCGGGAAGGACGATTGCTTCCATGCGTTCTCCAGACTCGGCAGGTTCGAGTACGGGACCCTTGAGGAGGCGCTCGCGGATTCGGAGGATCGCGCCAGGAAGGAGGCGCTGGCCAAAGCCGAGGAGAACGGTGCCGAGGGCGTGTCCGTCGTCGTGGAGAGGCGCGACAGGGCGTTCGAATACGGCGATTCGGGCGCGAAGTGCCTGATGGAAGTGGAGCTGACGATCACCGCGGCTGGTCGCCCGAGACCGTTCAGCGACTGAAAAACGAATTTCGGACGGGACGGGTTCCGTCGGATCCCCGGCGGGACTCCCGCCATCATCCTATCCTTGTCAGAAATGGGTCCCTCCCCCGTCGCCGGGGGAGGGGTAAACGGTTTGATCAGAGATAAGGACTGATCAGTATGGCGATGATCAGGAACGCTCCCAGTATCAGCATGCCGTAGGCCACCACCCATATGGCGATGAAAGCCCGCTTCAGCTTCACCGGATCCTCGCGGATCTCCTGCAAGCGCTCCTGTATCGATTTCACTCCTCTACAGCTCCTTTCTTCTTCAGGTGTTTGAGACGGGTGGTGTTCTCGCGGTCCATCTCCTCGAGACGGAACTTGACGAACCTCTCCGACTCCTTGAGCTCGGGGATGATCTTGAACTCCAGGGCATTGACGCGCCTCTTGGTCTTCTCGATCTCGTCGAGCAGCTTCTTCATGGTGGTCTCTACCTCGGCGGCGCGCACGAGCGTGTCGAGGAGCTTCTCGAACGCCGCGGCGGCGTCCTCGATGTAGGCGGAAGTGGAGATCACACCGTAGCCCTTCTCGGTCATCTTGGTGTGGATCTGCTCCGCTTCCACCTTGGGGACCATCATTCCCATGATGCTCTTGCTTCCGAGCTTCACCTGCGGATCTGCCTTCAAGGCGTACGCCGCGCTCTTCACGGCGATCTCTCCCTCTACCGCCCTGGCGATGGTGATCTTCTCCATGGCCGACTCGTAGTCGGAGGAGACGCCTTCGCGCATCTTCCTGGCCTTCTCGAGGACCTCGAAGAACTCGATGATCAGGCCGTCCCTCTTCATCTTGAGGATCTTGTATCCTCCCTGGGTCAGCTTGATCCTCCTCTTCAGGTCCAGGAGGACGGAACGGTTGGGGGTGACATCGTGTGCGGACATCGGATCACTTCTTCGGCAGGTACTTCTCGATGTACTTGCGGTCGATCCTGGTCAGCTGGTCGAGGTCGAGCTCGGTGAAGATCTCCCAGGCGATGTCCAGGGTCTCCTCGATGGAACGGTCCTCGTCGACGCCCTGGCGGACGATGCGGTCCTCGAAGATATCGGCGAAGTCCAGGAGCTTCCTGTCCTTGGCGGACAGCGAGTCCTTTCCGACGATGGCCACGAGACCGCGGAGGTCCTTACCCTCGGCGTAGGAGGCGTAGAGCTGATCCGAGACTCCCTTGTGGTCCTCACGGGTCTTGCCCTTACCGGTTCCGCCTCCCATCAGCCTCGACAGGGATGACGAGACGTTGACGGGCGGGTAGATTCCGTTCCTGTGCAGCTCCATGGACAGAACGATCTGTCCCTCGGTGATGTATCCGGACAGGTCGGGGATCGGGTGGGTGATGTCCCCTCCGGGCATGGAGAGGATGGGGATCTGCGTGATGGATCCCTTCTTGCCCTTGATCCTTCCGGCACGCTCGTACAGCTGTGCGAGGTCGGTGTACATGTATCCGGGGTAACCGCGCCTTCCGGGCACTTCCTCACGGGCGGCTCCGATCTGACGGAGCGCCTCGCAGTAGTTCGTGATGTCGGTCATGATGACCAGCACCTGCATGCCCAGGTCGAACGCCATGTACTCCGCGGTGGTCAGACCGAGACGCGGGGTGAGGGTACGCTCGACGGCGGGGTCGTCGGCGAGGTTCAGGAAGACCACGGCGTTCTTCAGAGCGCCGGTCCTCTCGAACTCCTTCATGAACATCTGCTTCTCTTCGTTGGTGATACCCATGGCGATGAACACGACGGCGAACTCCTCGTTCTCTCCGCGGACCTTCGCCTGCCTGGCGATCTGCAGCGCGATCTCGTTGTGCGGGAGACCGGACTGGGAGAAGATGGGCAGCTTCTGACCCCTGACCAGGGTGTTCATTCCATCGATGGTGGAGATACCGGTCTGGATGAAGTCGGAAGGGCTGTCCCTGGCCCAGGGGTTGATGGCCGCTCCGATGATGTCGAGCTCCTTCTCGGGCACGATCTTGGCACCGCCGTCCAGGGGCTCTCCGGCTCCGGAGAGGACCCTGCCCAGCATGTCCTTGGAAACGGGCATCTTCATGGTCTCGCCGAGGAAGCGCACGGATGCGTCCTTGTCGATACCGGAGGTTCCCTCGAAGACCTGGACGACCACGAGGTCGTTGGACGAGTCCAGGACCTGTCCCCTCCTCATGGTGCCGTCGGACATCCTGATGTTGACCATCTCGTAGTAACCGACGGGCTCCGTGTTCTTGACGTACACGAGGGGACCCGCGATCTGGGAGATCGTCTTGTACTCTTTGGAAATGTCTGCCATTGGAATCACACTCCGAGCTCGGCGAACTGCTTGTCCATGTCCTCGCTGACGGCCTGAAGCTCAGCATCGGTGTTCTCCTCGTATTTGGCCTGGTTGAACCTGGTCCTCACGGGGAGGTACGCGATCTTGTCCACCTGGACGCCGGCGGCGAGCGCCTTGTCGGCCAGGTCGGAGTACTTCTTGATCAGCGTCATCATGACGTGCTGCCTCTGGATGGGGCAGTAGCAGTCGACGGGGTGGTACGCGTTCTGCTGGAGGAAGATCTCACGGATCATCTTGGCGACCTCGAGGGTGATCTTCTGCTCGTCGGGCAGAGAGTCGGAACCGACCATCTGGACGACCTCCTGCAGCTCGGACTCCTTCTGGAGGACCTGCATGGCCCACGCCCTCAGGGCGGGGAAGTCCTCGGCGACGTTCTTCTTGTACCAGTCGACCAGCTGCTTGTCGTACATGGTGTACGAGGTCAGCCAGTTGATGGTCGGGAAGTGACGCCTCTCCCTCAGCTTGGTGTCCAGCGCCCAGAAGACACGGACGATACGGAGGGTGTTCTGCGTGACGGGTTCGGACAGGTCTCCTCCGGGAGGGGAGACGGCTCCGATGACGGAGATGGATCCGTCCTCGCCGCACAGGGTCCTGGCGCGGCATGCGCGCTCGTAGAACTCCGAGAGACGTCCCGCCAGGTATGCGGGGTATCCCTCTTCTCCGGGCATCTCTTCGAGCCTGGAGGAGATCTCACGCATGGCCTCTGCCCACCTGGAGGTGGAGTCGGCCATCAGGGACACGTTGTATCCCATGTCGCGGAAGTACTCCGCGATGGTCATACCGGTGTAGACGGACGCCTCACGGGCCGCCACGGGCATGTTGGACGTGTTGGCGATCAGGACGGTCCTCTTCATCAGGGACTCGCCGGTCCTGGGGTCCACCAGTTCGGGGAACTCGGTCAGAACCTCGGTCATCTCGTTCCCGCGCTCCCCGCATCCGATGTAGACGACGATCTCGGCATCGGAGTACTTGGCGAGGGACTGCTGGGTGACGGTCTTCCCGGTACCGAACGCACCGGGGATGGCGGCCGCTCCTCCCTTAGCGAGGGGGAACATCATGTCCAGGACCCTGAGTCCGGTCACGAGGGGGACGTCGGGCTGGTACTTCTCGGCGACGGGCCTGGGTACACGGACGGGCCAGTACTGGACCATGCAGACGTCCTTGCCGTCGATGACGGCGATGGTCTCGTCGACGGTGAAGGATCCGCTCTTGACGGAGTCGACCTTCCCCTTCTTGATGTCGATGGGGACCATGATCTTGTGGACCATGGGGCCTTCCTGGACGGTACCGAGTACCTGTCCGGCGGAGACCTCGTCGCCCGCGCTCACGGTGGGAACGAAGTCCCATTTCTTCTCATGGTCCAGTCCAGGTGCGGAGACTCCACGGTAGATGAAGTCGCCCATCTTGTCCCTGAGGACGGGCAGGGGCCTCTGGATTCCGTCGTAGACGGAGGTCAGAAGTCCGGGGCCGAGCTCGACGGACAGGGGTTTACCCGTGTTCGTGACGGGCTCGCCGGGTTTGATACCGGACGTGTCCTCGTAAACCTGGATGATGGAGTAGTCGCCGATGATCTTGATGACCTCTCCCATCAGCTGCTCGTTCCCGACGTGCACGACATCGTACATCTTGGGAGAGATACCGGTGGCAGTCACCACGGGTCCGGCGACCCTGTAGATTACACCTTCAGTGCTCATTTATTCATCCTCTGATTTGTATAAGTCAACTCCAATCGCCCTCTTGACCTTCTCGCGCAGATCGCTCTGGTCGCCACCGACGGGCACGACGACGGGCTGGATCGAATCCATGACCTTGTGCCTCACGGTAAAAGAGAGATTGTCCAGGTCCTTCGCGTCCACCGCGAGGATACCTATGTTGGGCTGGGACATCGCCTCCAGCATTTTTTCCTGGTAGTTGTCTTTGTCAGCCACGAAGACGCGCCTGATGCCGGCCAATCTGAAGCCGAGCACGAACTCGTCGCTGCCGATCACTGCGATTTCCATCAGATCACCAGAAGCCCTTTGATCGTCTCAGTGTCCAATCCGCTCTCGACCCCTCTGGAGATGGTCCTGATGTTCCCGACCTCGATCTCCTTGTGGATCATGTAGTCGAGGATGGGGACCACCGACAGGGGGTACATGTGCGAGAACTTCTTCGCGGCGGCGATCTCGTACTTCTTCATCTCGGTCACGACGTCCCTGATGCTTACGCTCTCGGACTCCACGAGCTCCTTGATGGTGTCGTAGAAGTCGAGCTGGGACAGGTCGGACGCGGCGGCGGCGATGGTCTCGGCATTGGCCAGCTGTGTGGCGTACCTGTGGTCGATCTGCCTTCCGCCCGGGATGATGTACTTCATGACGTCCTCCCCGTAGATGCCCTCGGCCTTCAGCTTGAGGATCGTCTCGAGGTTCCTGACGTCGATCTCCGTCCTGACGTAGTCCTGGAACATCCTGGTGGGCCTGGAAGAGGGGTCTATGCTCTTCAGGAGCCTCACGTAGTGGAACTTGTCCAGGTAGTCCTCGATCTCGCCCAGGTTCCCGTTCGCCTTGTAGGCGGACAGGACGTCCTGGGGGATCGTCACATGCTCCATCTTGCAGTAATTGGCGATGATATCGTCCACGTTGTCGAGGGCGATAAGCTTCTCAAGAGACTCGGATTTGAGGCTGCCTGCGGGGACGAGGTCCTCTTTGACCTCCTCCACGCCGAGACCGTATGACTTCCCGCGGAGGATAACCTTCAGGTTCCAGATATCCCACTTCTCGAGATATGCGGCGACCATCGTGTTGAGTTCACCCTGAGAGGCTCCCAGGATGCTGCTGAAGACCTTCGCCATGTTGACGTAGGTCGCGTGCTCGACGAGGTCGATCCCCTCGAGGTGCCCGGCGAGGTCGGCCATCTCCTTCTGATAGCCGGACTCGCTGATGTAGCGGGATATCTCGGGGATGCTCATCTGCAGCATCTTGTTGTAGTCCTCGTCCTTGAGGAGAAGGGCCTTCTTGGCCTTCACCCTGGACACGGTGTACGCATAGTTTCCTGCTCTTCCGCTGCGGTTGAACATAGGTCTCACCCGAACAGGATGTCGGAGACTGCCTTGATCTCGCGGTCCCAGATGGACTGGAGGAGCGTGGAGTACTGCATGTCGATCTCGACGGACCCGTCCTCGCTCTGGAGGATGAGTCCGGCGGCGATCCTCGCGTCCTTGACGACGGAGGTCACGCCGAGCTGCTCGGCGGTGAAATCGTCGTTCTCGGACATGAGCGCCTTGGGCTTGTCGATGATGCCCGAGGCGGCCGCGACCATGGCCTTGTAGTGCTTCAGCTTCTCCTCGCCGGAGGCGTTCTCCAGCTGGGCGAGCATTCCGTCGAAGGCCTCCGTGAGGAGGTCCTTCTTCTTCGCGAGCACGATCTTCTTGCTCTCGAGCTCGGCGCTGGACAGCTCCTGGCGCTTGAGGGACTCAATTGCTTCTTTGAGTCTCTTGTCCTCTTTGTCTTTCAACTCGGAGATCCTTGCATCCGCGTCGGCGTTGATCTTCGCGATCTCCGCGTCGGCCTCGGCTCTGATGGCCGCCGCCTTCGCGTCGGCATCCGCGAGGATCTCCTGAGTTACATTCGATAGTGCCATGAGGATTCCTCTGGCGCGATCACTCGATGTAACCAGTTGCGACGAAGATTCCGAGGATAGCAATAACCAGTCCGAAGATGACGATGGTCTCGGGGAGAACCATGAAGATCATTGCCTTTCCGAAGAGAGACTGGTCCTCGGTGATAGCTCCGACGGCTGCTGCTCCGACATCTTTCTCGGCCATTCCGGCTCCGAGACCGGTGAGTCCAACAGCGAGTCCAGCTCCGATTGCGATGAGTCCAATTCCAATTCCCTCTGCCATTTTTCATACCTCTTTGATTGCTTTATCTTTGGTGGAAACGGTTTTCACGCGTTTGATCTTGAGCGGAGCGTACTCGACGCCGCCGCCCTCGAAGAACTTGGCCATGAGCTCGACGAACTGCAACCTGAGTCCGTGAAGACCCGCCGAAAGGATGGCGAGGGTCCAGATCATCAGGTGCATGAACGCGAACAGAATGAGACCGACGATGAAACCGGCCGCACCTCCCAGCCCGAGTCCGATCATCTCGATCGCGATGTAGTTGAACGCCAGTGCCATTCCGGCCTTGGACATACCGATCGCGGCGAGACGGGTATATGAAAGGATGTTACCGATGATACCGGGCAGTTCGAGAACGGCCTGGATACCCTCGTGTTTGATGTTCATCGCCACCTCGATCACGATGAAGACGATTCCGATCGCGAGGAACGGAAGAACATCGCTGAATGCGAATTCGTCGCTGTAAATGAGGACCATCGCCAGCGCGTAGCACACGAGAACGAGACCGAGGAATCCGAAGATCCATCCTCCCTTCTCCATGAACCCGTGCTTGAAGTCGTGCTGGATGGACTTGTTGTACAGTGCGCACAGGTATCCGATCATCAGGTGAACGATACCGATGTACACGGACAGCTTGAGAAGGAATCCGACCTCGTGCAGCTTCCCGACTCCGACCTCGAAAGGCAGGAACGCGAAGACGGAAGTCAGATCGAAATTCTCGACGTTGAAGATCTCGGTGAAGATCCTCTGCCATGTCCATTCGACTCCTTCGATATGGCCCTCTCCCGCGAAGTGCATACCCAGGCATTCTCCGAAGAAGAAGAATCCGAAGATGAATGCCCAAATGCCTCCGAAGAACAGAACAGTGGCGATCGCGCGCCAATCCTTGTGGTGCGTGACCTTGAGGCCGTACGCTCCCAGGATTATGAACGGGATGGAATATCCCACATCTCCGACCATCAGTCCGAAGAACATCGGAAGGAAGATCGCGATCAGGATGGAAGGGTCAATCTCCTGATACTTGGGCACCGACACGAGTTTGGTCGGATACTCGAATTCCTTCACGACTGCTCCATTGTTGAACTTGGTCGGAGCGTCTTTGAACCTCGGCTCAGCCTTCTCCGATTCCTCGAGCTTCCTTCCGCGGGTCTCCTGCACCTCGACGTAGACGCCCTCGACCTTGGACTCGATCTCCGTTTTGACGGAGTCGGCCTCTGCCGCGGGAACCCATGCGTCGATGACGAAGGTGTACTCGCTGTTCGCGATCCTGACGGGGATCTCCCCTTTCTGGATCTCTATGGAAAGCTCTTCATCGGAAGCGCTGAGGAAGTCCTTGTGTTTGTCAAGCAGATTCTCCAGCTCTTTCGAGACATTCTCGAGTTCCGCTCCGGCGGCCTCGATCTCGCGGTCGGTCCTGGTGAGGGCCGCGGACGCGGATCCGGTGCCTTCGGGCACGGAAATCTCTGAGAAGCCGTACTCGGAGAGGACGGACAGGACTTTGTCCTTGTCCGCCGTCTTGGCGAACACGGCCACGACGTTGCCCTTCTTCTTGTCGAAGGAGGTGAAGACCTCGCAGTCCATGCCGGAAAGCTGGGACGTCGGGTCCTCTGCAACGGTTCCGACCGCCGAGAAGATGCTCCTGTATCCGGAGTACATCTCAAGGTCGACCGGTATGTCGGAAAGAAGCTCAAGATTCTTCTTCGTAGCGTTTAACTCGGTGATTCTCTGATTGAGATCATTCCTCTTGTCGAAGACGGCGGTAAGCTCGGCCTCGACAATCTCGACGCTGTCAGATGAAATCTGGCTCTTGATCTCGTCCTCGGAAATGGCCTCGGTTTTCATCCTGTGGGTGATACCGAGCCCCTTCTCCATCGCACGCACCTTCAGCAGCCTCTCGGATGCCTTGGGCGAGTACGGACGGGGTGTTCCGAGTGCGAAACCTTCGTCCGCGCCGACGGTATGATCGATCAGGTGGATGGCCTTCACATCGTACATGGCCTCGATGACCTCGTCGATGTGGGATTTGGCACCCACGATCACAATCCTACTCATCGACTCAGGAAGTGACATTTAGGGTCCTCTCGAATTCTTTATTGAGAAAATCTTTGACTTCCTGCATTTTCGCCTCGGAGGACCTCTCGATGGAATCGGCCTCCTTCTTGCCTTCGGCAAGCATGGATTCGCGCTTCACCTTGAGGTCGTCCTTCTCCTTGGCGATGGCGGACTCGTAAGAGCTGCGCATCTGAGCCTCAGCGTCCTGAATCTTCTTCACAGAGTTTCTGCGAGATTCGGCGACGGCGGATTTCTTGTCGGCCTCGGCCTGAGCGACCTTGGCGTCGGCGTCCGCCTCCGCTTTCTTAATTTCCGAAAGTATGTCAGTTCGGCTCAAATTCAACACTCCCCGACCCTGCGGTTTGTATCTAGTGGACCTACTTAATGCTAACCTATAGTGAAAGGCGAAAAAGGGGCCGGAAACCCATCCATCCCGGTGTCGCTGACTGCAATCAGTTGGATGGATGGAACTCCCTTATCTCGATGTCCGTCTCCTTCAAGAGGTCGTGGGACAGATCGTCGATGTAGCCCTCGTCGTAGACGATTTCCTTGATCCCCGCGTTGATGAGGATCTTGGCGCACATGGAACAGGGGAATGTGGTGCTGTAGATCGTGGCTCCTTTGACGCTGACGCCGAAATAAGCGGCCTGCGCGACGGCGTTCTGCTCCGCATGCACCCCGCGGCACAATTCATGGCGGGTGCCGGAAGGGATGTTCATCTGGACCCTGATGCAACCCAGCTCCTCGCAGTGGCGGGTACCCTTGGGAGAACCGTTGTATCCGGTGGAAAGGACCCTCTTGTCCTTGACGATGACGGCCCCCACCTTCCTCCTGAGACATGTGGACCTGGTCGATACCAGACGCGCCATCTCCATGAAGTACTCGTCATTGCTGGGTCTTTCCATACCGACCGCAACGGTATATATCATAGATAAAGAAAAGGGATGGATTCGTCCTGTTTCGGACATACCTGTCTTTGTTCAAAAGGAATTAAATCCTAATGATTGTAATCGGGCGCCGTGGAGAAAGAGACCCGGAATTTCATTGCGGTCGTCGGCGTGTTCGCCCTCGTCATCCTGGGCGGATACTGCGCGCTCGTCATACATACCGGATTCTCTCTTCCTTTCAGCTCCGTCGTTTCGGAGAGCATGCAGCACGACAACGAGCGTTCCGAGATAGGTGCGATCGACACCGGGGACATCGTCATCGTGCAGGACAAATCCAAAGCCGATATCCAGAGCTACGTCCTCGGATCCCAGACCGGTCATTCATCCTTCGGGAAATACGGTTCCGTCATAATCTACAACAGGAGCTCCACTCAGAATCCTGTGATTCATAGAGCCATCCTTTGGATCGACTACGACGACCTGACATCCACGTGGTCATCGACGGAATTGAAGAATTTCGATTCTACCAAATGGTACTGCGAAACGAACGAGATCTACAGCTGGTCGGATCTGAGAGGCACACTCCATCTGACCATCGACGAGAAGGAAGTGAGCATCAACCTCGATTCCTTGCAGATAAAACAGAGCGGCTACCTCACGATGGGCGACAATCCGGAGACGAACAAATCCTTGGATCAATCGGCCGGGATCATCAATCATCTCATCTCGATGGATGAGATAAGGTCGGTAGCTATCTGGGAGATCCCCTGGCTCGGGATGTTCAAGCTCGAGATGAACGGAAACACCCATGTCTCGCATGTCCCAAACAGTCTTCCTTCCCTCATTATGGAGATCATCATAATCTTCTCCATTCTAATTTTGATAGACTCGTTCTCGGTCTTCAGATATCTGTCTTCGAACAAGAGGAAGATCGAGAAGATGAACGAGTGGAAGAAGGGATGAGGAAGACCCCCCCCCACCCCTCCATTTCCACTGGAACTCGGAAAGGGGATATCACATCAGAGTGGTCTGCTTTGTGGGCTTCGCATCTTTGAAAATATCATCATTCTTGACCATCTCGATGATATCCTTGGGGATGCAGAGCTCGATCTCCTTGGTGCGACCGGTCCTTCCGAACGACTTCAATTTGGCATGAATGATTCCGAGCATATCCAGTTCCTGAATGAGACCTGTGATCCTTCTCTGACTGAGGACTGATTGTCCGATCATCTCGCAGACGTTCTTGTAAGAGGAATAAGCGTCTCCGGTAGTCATCGGAGAGATCTTGTTCTCGGTGTTCTTGATGATGCCCATGAGAAGGATCTTGGATTGGATTGTAAGAGTCTTGATGACCTCGACGATCGCATCCACTTCGATTTTACTCCTAGCCGAACGTACATGAGCAGAAGTGACCTTCGTATCCCCGTTCCTCTGAGCTATCTCGGCGGATATCCTGAGAAGTTCGAGAGCTCTCCTCGCATCTCCCATCTCCTGCGCAGAAAGCGCAGCGCAGTACGGAATGACGTCGTCATCCAAAACTCCCGGATCGAATGCCGTTTCAGCTCTGTTGTACAAGATATCCTGCAGCTGCTCCACATTGTACGGAGGGAAGACGAGCTTCTCTTCTCCGAGTCTGCTCTTAATCTTCGGACTCAGGAGTTCGGTGAATTTCGCATTGTTCGTGATCCCGATGATCGAAACCCTCGATTTCTGAAGGACCTCGTTGATCGTGGTGAGATAATAGAAGATGTCATCGCCGTTCTTCTGGATCGATCTGTCGATTTCATCGAGCACCACGATGAACACCTTGTTCATGTCATCGATCATCTCACTCAGAGCTGTGAGGATCTTGTCGAGACTCCATCCGGTGTAAGGGATCTTGTCATTGATTCCGTTGATGATCTGATTCGACATGCTGTACATTATCCCGTACGCGGTGTCGTTCACCTCGCAGTTGATGTACACGTAAGCGACGTTCTTCTGATCGGGATCGGCCTTTCTCAATTCCTTCCCGATGTAGTTCATCACAGCGGTCTTCCCGGTACCGGTCTTTCCGATAATCAGGATGTTCGACGGTTTGTCACCGTTCAAAGCCGGTGCGATAATCTCGACGATCGCATCGATCTTGTCCTTCCTGTGAGGAAGCTTGTCGGGAATATAGGTGGTCTGAAGAATCTTCGAATTCTTCACCAGACTGTGTCTCGTGTTGATGTACTGAGTGAAGATATTCGTCTCTTCTTCCATCGGAATCACCGCTGTTTCCACTGAACGAAACCGGGCATATAAGACTATCCCAAACCTTCGTTTCCACTGGAAATAAACGACCTTCTCGGTCGATTATCGTTTCCCGTCGTCATCGGATAAATACTGGTAAGATATCCGCAGTCTAATCACAAAAAGGAGTTCGAAAAATGAAAGGATGGCTTGTCATCGGTGCCTGTGTGCTCGGAATCGCTGCTTTCGTGGGCATTCTCTACGTCCTCGGAACGATGTGAGAAAACACGCATACCCCTTTTCTGAGTTCCAGTGGAAATGGAGGGGTGGGGGGCTTGCGTGGCTGACCTTGACGGGTCAGTATTGATTCAAACCACTTCTTTTATATTCTATAAGTTCAGAGACTCCAGACCATGTCCACCCATGGTTATGCGGTCGCGGGTATCGCGGTCATCCTCGTGATAGCGATGTTCGTCGTATTCTCCGAGGATGTTCAGGATATCCAATATGAATACACCGGCATCGCTTCCGATGTTAAGGAGGGATCCAGCGGATACACGTTCCAATTGAACACCAAGGATGGGACCATGAAGTGCTTCACCAGGGATCCGGTGCTCGATGAAGGATACTATGGGATAACGGGTTCGTTCTCCAGTGATGGAAGTATATTCTTCATTGAGAAACTCGCATTGCTCGATTGATTCTGCGAACAATCCATATCCTCGTCCTCCTTGACCATGGGTGGATCAGATGTACGTCGCAGTGGATGATACCGATTCGATGCGCGGAAACTGCACAACTTTCCTCGCTACGGAGATAATCAGGGAGTTCGAGGACCTCGACCTGATAGGCAATCCGCGTCTCGTCCGTTTGAATCCCGCGACGCCTTGGAAGACCCGCGGCAACGGTTCCCTCGTCATGAGGTTCGGTCGCGGCACCGGGAAGAAGAGGTTCATCGGCGAGATCGGCGACAGGAAGATCTTCTGTTTCGATCAATGCACTGATTTCGAGCCCGATCCGATCGAAATGAGGGACAGGATAATCCCTCTTATCCAGAGATACCATGAGGACGATGCGGATCCCGGTCTCCTGATATCCCGCATCAAGCCTTCCCAGGAGTTCTATTGGAGAGGTGTCAGGACGATCCTCAGCAGGAGCATCGTCGATCCGGAGATAGAGAGGATCGGAGGTACAACTTTCCAGATAGGGAACGGACGCGGATTGATCGGCTGCACCTGCGGCATGGCCTGGAGGCCCCGCGACAGCACATTCGAACTTTTGTCCTATCGTCCTCAGGAGAGATGGGGCACCGAGCGTATCTTCGATCCGGAGACCATCAAAAAAATGGACCATTCGTATCCGACGACGTTCAATTCATGGGAGGACAGGTTCGACAAGGTGGCGATGATCCCTTCGACGCCCTGTCCGGTGATGTACGGTCTCCGCGGGGATTCGGAGAGTGACGTGATCGAAGCATCGAAGATGATATCCACCGAGAGGATCGAGAGGTGGATGGTCTTCCTGACCAATCAGGGCACGGACGACCATATAATCAGGGATCACAAGGGAGAATTGGTTCCCAATCAGTCCTATATGATCGAAGGCACCGTCCTTTCGCACGTGAAGCACATCGAAGGCGGGCATGTCCTCATCGATATCGCAACGAGATACGGGACGATCACATGCGCCGCGTACGAACCCTCCAAGGAATTCCGTTTCGCGGTGGATTGGCTCGATCCGGGGGATGTCGTCGAAGTCATGGGCGAGCTCAGGGACGAGCCCCGCACCCTGAATCTGGAGAAGATCCATGTGGTCTCCACGGTGCAGGAGTGTCTCAAGGTCTCCAATCCCGTCTGTCCCATCTGTTCCAGGACGATGAAGTCCACCGGGAAGAACGGGAAGTACAAGTGCAAGAAGTGCAGAACCAGTTCATATGAGCCGATAACCGTCCCTATCCGCAGGCAGATCGTCCCCGGATGGTACGAACCCCCCACTGCCGCGAGGCGCCACCTGTCGAAGCCCCTCAAGAGGATGGGTCTCATCCAACCGGTGGAGTTCGTCAATGGTCGTACTTGACCATCGACACTCTTTTATAATCTCCTTCGATGCGAACGACAGAAGGGATTACCCATGGATGAAGCAGTTATCATAAGCGCTGTAAGGACACCCATAGGAAAATACGGAAAGGCTCTGGCCGGATTCAAAGCCACCGAGCTCGGTGCGATGGTCGTCAAGGAGGCCGTCTCCCGCGCCGGCGTCCAGCCGACCGACATCCAGGAATGCATCATGGGGAACGTCATCGGGGCGGGACTCGGACAGAACCCCGCCAGGCAGGCCGCCGTCCACGGAGGCCTCCCCGTCGAGATCGGATCGTTCACCGTCAACGCCGTCTGCGGATCCGGACTCAAGGCCGCGATGCTCGCCGCCGATGCGATCAAAGCCCAGCAGTACGAGGTCCTCGCCGTCGGAGGCATGGAGAGCATGTCCAACGCCCCCTACCTCATGCCCGGCGCCAGGTGGGGATACAAGATGAACGACCAGACCGTGGTCGACTCCATGGTCCATGACGGTCTCTGGGACATCTTCAACGACCAGCACATGGGATTCACCGGCGAGATCGTCGCCGAGAGGTTCGGCATCAGCAGGGAGGACTCCGACAGACTGTCCATGGAATCCCACCTGAAGGCTGCCAAGGCCACCAAGGAGGGCAAGTTCAAGAAGGAGATCCTGCCCGTTACCATTCACTCCAAGAAGGGCGACACCGTCGTCGAGACCGACGAGGGAATCAGGGAGGACACCACCATGGAGGGCCTCGCCAAGCTCAAGCCCGTGTTCAAGAAGGACGGACAGGTCACCGCCGGGAACTCCTCGCAGCTGTCCGACGGAGCTTCCGCCCTCGTCATCACTTCGAGGAAGTGGGCCGAGGAGCACGGATGCAAGCCTTTGGCCTCCATCGTCGCCTACGGCGAGAGGGGGGTCAAGCCCGAGTACATCATGGAGGCCCCGATACCCACCACCCGCCACGTTCTGGACAAAGCGGGCATGACCATCGACGACATCGACCTGTTCGAGCACAACGAGGCGTTCGCGTCCGCATCCTGCGCTGTGAAGAAGGATCTGAACGTGCCCGACGAGATCTTCAATGTCAACGGAGGGGCCGTCGCCCTCGGACACCCCATCGGATGCTCCGGAGCCCGCGTCCTCACCTCGCTGATCTACGCGCTGCACGACAGGAACAAGGACACCGGACTCGCCACCCTCTGCCTCGGCGGCGGGAACGCGGTCACGATGATCGTCAAGCGCGAGTGAGACAGTTCAGAAACCTCTTCGAAACCTCTTAACCCCCATTCTCGGACCGTTCCGATTGTACGGTCGCGCACTATTTCAACGACCTTCCTGATTCACTCGGCATGAAAACCCTCGAAACCGTCATGGACGAGATCGATGCCAGCGTCGACGATATGATATCGACGATGATCGGGATGATCCGCTATCCCGCGCTCTCCCCCATCAACGGCGGAAAGGGGGAGAAGGAGAAGGCCGACTACCTCCAATCGAAGCTCACCGGATTCGATTCGGTCGTCCGCGTGGACGTTCCGGACGATACCGACCCTTCGGTCATCCGTCCCAACATCCTCGTCAGGAAGAACGGCAAGGGCAAAGGGACGCTGTGGATCGTCTCCCACATCGACGTGGTCCCCGCGGGGGATCCCGCATCCTGGGACACTCCTCCGTTCGAGGGCGTCCTGAAGGACGGGTGCATCTACGGGAGGGGAACGGAGGACAACGGGCAATCCGTGATATCATCGATGTTCGCCTCCAAGCCGTTCTTGGATCAGGAACTGAACGGGATGTCCATCGGGATCGCATACGTGGCCGACGAGGAGACCACCAGCAAGATGGGTATCGAGTACCTGCTGGATCACGGATACTTCTCCGAGGACGACGTGATCATGGTGCCCGATTGGGGCTCCCGCGACGGGAAGCAGATCGAGGTGGCCGAGAAGAGCATGGTCTGGCTCAGGTTCACCATCGAAGGGAAGACCACCCACGGTTCCACCCCGGAGCTCGGTATCAACGCCTACAGGACGTCGACCGTCCTTCTGATGGACCTGATGGAATCGTTCCCGGAGCGCTTCGGCGACACGGACCCGATGTTCGTCGGGCCGTCCACGTTCGAGCCCACCAAGAGGCCCGCCACCGTGGAGAACGTCAACACGATCCCGGGATACGACGAGTTCTGCATGGACATCCGTCTCCTCCCGAGGTATAAGGTGGATGATGTCATCGCCATGGCGAAGGACATCGCCGCGAGTTACGAGCGCTCCACCGGAGCGAGGATCGGAGTGGAAGTGATCGAGAGGCACGACGCCGGAGCGCCGTCCGATACGGGAACGGAAGCATTCGATGCTCTGGCTGATTCCATAGAGGCGGTCGTCGGCTGCAGGCCTCGGGGCATCGGGATAGGCGGAGGCACCTGTGCCAACTTCTTCCGTCAGAAGGGGTTCGACGCCTATGTGTGGCAGTTCGGCGGAGGGACGCTCCACGCGCCCAACGAGCACGTGCCCGTTCAGAACATCGTCACCGATGCGAAGGTGTACGCGAGGCTGATCCACAGGCTGTGCCTGTGATCATTCGTCCCCGAAGAGCCTCTGGATCATCCACTCGGTGTCGAACTTGACGATGTCGTCGTATTCCTGACCGTTGCAGACGAATGCGATGGGCTTGTTGATGGTGTGCGCTATGGACAATGCCGCACCGCCCTTCGCATCCGTGTCGATCTTGGTGAGGATGATCGCATCGACGCCGATGGCCTGGTCGAAGACCTTGGCCTGCTCTATGGCGTCGTTCCCGGCGAGGGAATCGCCGACGAAGACCTTCAGGTCCGGTTTGGCGACCCTGACGATCTTCTTCATCTCCTCGATGAGGTTGCTGTTGGTCTGCATCCTGCCTGCGGTGTCGATGAGCACGACATCCTTCCTCTTGGACTTGGCGTGCTCGATCGCGTCGAATGCGACGGCCGACGGGTCGGAGTCGTGCTCCTGCTTGACGATCTTGCAGCCGAGCTTCTCGGAATGGAAGGTGAGCTGCTCGATGGCGCCCGCCCTGAAGGTGTCGCACGCGGCGAGCACCACGGTCTGACCGTTCTTCATGATGCGGTTCGCGATCTTCGCGATCGCCGTGGTCTTCCCGGTGCCGTTGATGCCGACGAACATGACGACGGTGGGCCTCTCCTGCTCGGCGAGCCATCCGTCGAAGTCGAATTCGTTTATCTTGAGGACGTCCCTGACGGCATCCCTTATGGCGAGCTCCACGACCTGCTCCAGGGTGTAGGAGCGGTCGTACTTCCTGCCCACCAGGTTGCTGCGGACCCCGGCCTTGATCTCCTCGACGACGGGGTATGCGACATCCGCCTCCAGGAGGATGATCTCGAGTTCATCCAGAATCTCGTCGAGCGGGTCCTCCTTGATCTTTTTCCCGGAATCGCCGACGGGCGCTTCCTCGACCTGGGGGACCTTCTTCTGTTCCTTCTTCTCCTGCTTCTTGAGCTTCAGCATCTCCTTCCTGGAGAGCCTGGGCTCCTCCTTGGGGACTTCCGCAGGGGCCGACGGAGCGGGTTGGGACGGGGTCTCGGGGACCGTCGTCTCCGCTTGGGGCGCCGGAGGCGCGGGCGGCTGTTCGGTCTCCTCGTGCTTGTAGACGTCCTCCTCCTTGAGCTTCTCGCCCTTGGAGAAGAGGTTCTTCATCTTCGCTTTGAGGGAATCGAACATGCGCCCGCCTCACTGGTAGCTCCCGTTCGGGGCCTGACGCCTGGCAGCGTACTCCTGCTGCACCGCTTCGGAAACGGCGGTCAGGTTCTGCTGGGACTCGTTCAGGGTCTCGATGGATTTCTTGAGGGCCTCGGCGATCTCCGCGGAGCTCTTGTCGAGGTAGTCGACGGACTCGTCGGAGGTCTTCTGGATCGAGATGCCGGAGCCTATGCCGGTCACGACGGTCCTGTTGCCGGTGACCTTCACGGGGATGTAGCACGAGGCGCCGACGGGGACCATGATCTCGTCCCCTTCCTTGGCGTCCTTGAATGCCTTGACGGCCTCGAGGGCCATGGAGACCTCGTCGAGGGACATGCGCAGGACCTGAACCTGGCGGGTGAGGGCCTCGACCCTGTCCTTGTAGGCATCCATCAGGGCCAAGGCCTGACGGAGCTCGTTGTCGTCCACGATCACTCACCGATCTGGTACTTGACGACGTGGTTGACGACCTGGTCCGCGGGGATCTCGGCGACATCGGTGATGTCGATCTGCCACCTCTTCAGCTTGTGCTTGCTGCCGATGGTGGAGAGGGCCTTCTCCTTGACGGCGGCCTCGTCCTCGGCTGCCATCTCGACGGAGAAGGGCTGCCTGATCTGCCTGGGGTCTGCGTAGGTACCAGTGACACGGAATGCTTTCATAGTGATTACCTTGGCCTGGCCATCCTCAACTGCTTAATAAATGATTCGCCCGCGTTCTATTATAAGGAGGAAGGAGGGACAGGCCTTCCGAGCGTTGTCCGGGATGGGCGGTTCTCGGCAGTCTGGCTCTTCGTTCGGAACGATATCCGGCCGGAGAATGCCGCTCGGAGGGCGGACAGGGCCCGTTCCGAATGTGCCAGATCATCCGAAGAGCTTCTGCTTCCCTTCCTGTTCGGACGCGTATCCGATGTCGGCCATCTTCCTTCCGATCAGGAACACGGCGGCGAATTCGGGGACCTCGGTCTCCCCCTTCAGGGAGAAATGCTCGCCCTTCATGTCCAGTTCGATCGGGCGCCTCATGGTGACCTTGACGGGGTCGTCGGTGTACGCTTCGGGAACGGCCATCTGGAGGGGGTCGAAATCGGTCAGCTGCTCGCGGGTGATCGGCGTCACCCTCAGACCGCTCTTCCCGTGGACCGACCCGGGGAGACGGATCAGTCTCTTGATATCGGCGGTGACCGGCTCGTCGACCTCTCCGGACAGGCGGTAGGCAACGTCCTCCTTCATGATCTTGATGAGCATGTTCTGCACGGGGGTCGAGAGCATCGCCATGTTGTTCTTCTCGAACAGCACCGTCCTCGCCTTCCTGAGCTCCTCCTGCGCCTTGTACACCGTCTTGATGTCGCTGCCCTTGATGCTCGGATACTCCTTCTTGAGGTTCTTCCCGTCCCCGTCGCAGAAGTCGTTGACGACGTCCATCAGGCCGCCGCGCATCCTCTTCTTCCATCCTCCCGCGTCCGCAGGGGGGATGAGACGGTCCTTGGCGACGTTGGTGCGGATGCCCGCGCCGGTGACGACGGACGACGTCGCCACGCGGTTTATCGGGAAGACCCAGTCGATGTTCAGTCCGGATCCGGTGATGTAATCCACCAGCTCCCTCCTCTCGTGGGTTCCCAGTTCCATGACGTCCGGCGTGCGGACGTGGGCGTGGTACCCCCTGCCTCCGGAGAACGTGATGTGCACCTGGTCCTCCGAGAATCCCAGGTCCCCCAGGAGGAACGAGTCGACCAGGTTGATCATCTCGCTCCTGATCTGCAGGATCATCTGCGCGTAGGTCATGTTCTCCGCGCCCTCCAGGTGGTCGGCGTCGAGATCGAAGATCAGTTCGGCCCCGAGCCATTCCTTCTCCTCCATGACGGGGGCGTTGGGCTTGCGGTAGTACGAGGTGGAGTAGTAGCTGTGGGCCGGGACGTTGCCCTGCATGTACCTGCGGAGCTCCTCCGGCGTGGTGAACGACAGGTGCCTCTGGACGAAGTTCCTGTCGAAGAACATGAACCCGAATTCCCTGCGGGCGAACCTGTCGGGCAGTATCGGACCGTCGGTCCGATAGTACCTCTTGAACGCCTTGAGCATGAAGCGGGAGTTCGAATCCATCGTCCGAACCATCGGGGGCGGTCCTATTTAAAATGACGGAGGGCGCGCAAGTATGATCGAGGGTTTGTTTTTCTACTCTGTTCTGGTCGATGATGTCAGTCTGATGGAAGGTTTAACGAACATAGTCCCCGATCGAGACTTAGTCGATTTTCTGATGTTGCTTATTTGAGGCGTCGTCAGAAACAGACCCAGAGTAGACTTTATTTAGTGAGTTGACAATAAGGATTGTGACCCGAGCATACCTACGGCTCTTTACCTTCTGGGTTATATCCGTAGGTTACTGCTCAACCCCTTTGTTTCTGCGTGCTTGAACTTTCGGCGATTCTCAGATTGTTTTTCAACTCTAATTCTCGGGCAGTGTGGTATAACTCCTGCCCGAATCCTTGACCCTCTTCCGATCTTCCGAGGTCTGGCACATGCCCATCGGCGTCTGCCAAATGTTGAAATAGTTATACCTCATTTGGGGTACTATGGGGGATGAGGTGGAGCCCTGGGCCCTGAAATGGCTGGCCGGCATGCGGGAGCAGGGGCGGAGAGGGATCGCGTTGGAGAACCGCGGCGGGGTGCATCAGCTCCGCTGGCAGACCACCGAGTGGGACAGCGGGAAGAAGAAACGGGTCAAGAGGACCAACTACATCGGTTCGCTGGAATATCCCGACCACATCGTGCTGGCCAAGGGGCTGGACGTCAGTAATCTCGATCCACGCGCAAGGGAGGCGTTCGGCCTGGAGATCGGCAGGACCGGACCTCCGATCCTGTGCGACCAGAGGGTCCGCGGACCCATGATGCTCATCCATTCGGTGTGCTTCGGCACCCTGACGAAGCTCCGCGACGCCTTCGGCAACGCCCTGGCGGACGACCTGTGGATGCTCGCGATGGCCCGTCTCTTCGCACAGGGCCGCCTGATCAGGGCCGGAAGATGGTACTCGACGATGGAGAACGTCCTCTGCCTGAACTACGACACGGATCCGGAGGTGCTTTCCGAGGTCCTTCGCAAGACCGGCATGTCCTCTCTTGCACAGGCCAATTTCTTCGAGAGCCTGACGGAACCGGGCATGAAGATGGCGGCCGACATGACGGTGGTGTTCAGCCGTTCCAAGGGCGCCTTCCTGATCAAGAGGGGGTACAACCGCTTCAAGCTCACCAGCGGCCAGTTCAACATCGTCCTCATCTGCTCCCTCGGGGACTGCCTTCCGGTGGCCATGAAGACCGTGGCCGGGAACATCAAGGAGGGGAGTCTGGAAGGGATGCTGAAGGAGTTCGACATCGGGAACGACGTGATCGTCGTGATGGACCGCGGGTACGACATCGACGAGCTCAGGGAGGTCTTCGACGATTCCGGGAGGTACTTCGTCATCCCGGTGACCAGGGATTCCGTCCTCTACGGCACCGTCCATGCGGAGGAGGGGGCGTTCGTGTACAAGGGCCAGTCCATCAGGTTCGGGAAGGGGGACGGTTTCGGGTTCAACGCCTTCCGCTACGAGAACATGGAGCTGCGCAACAACGAGGTGAGGTCGGCCATAGAGGATGCCGGAGGCATTCTTATGGGGCCCCTCCCGGAGGAGGCCGGGAACCTGATCCTCGTGACGAACCTCAACGAGACGGCCGAGAGCATCTACCGCATCTTCAAGACCAGATGCTCTGTGGAGAACGTCTTCGACACCGGGAAGACCCTGCTGAGCATGGATTCCTCGTACATGCACGATTCCTACCACATCCAGGGGTTCAACTTCGTGTCCTTCCTGTCCCTGCGCATCCGCACCGAGATAGACAATCTGATGACGTCCGTCGGGCTGGATCCGAAGCTGACGGTCGAGGATGTACTGTTCATCTTCTCCAATTCGACCATATCCAAGACCTCCGAGGGCGAGATCCTGGAATACGTACCAGCGGACATCCTGAAGCTGGATCGGGAGCTTGGTCTGGGGTTATACCCCAAAAACCGAGAATTAGAGT
>CAVABN010000011.1:0-27368 GCA_963586845.1 Bifidobacteriaceae bacterium | reverse complement strand
ACCTCGTCCTGCGTGAAGCCGAACATCTCGTCGTAGTCCGTAGAGAACACGTCGACGATCTTCGGGTTGTTCAATCCGGAGAATATGCTCTCCTGGGAGATCTTCATCACCCCTGTGAGAACAGCGAATCTCAGGGATCTGTTGTCCTTCAGAGCGTTGCTGAGAACCTCGCGCAGGAATCCGACGATCTCTGTGTGGAGTTCGCCCTTCCCGAAGGCGTTGTTCATGGGGTTGTCGTACTCGTCGATGAGGATGATCGGCTTCTTCCCGTGGTGCTTCTCGATCATCTCGCAGAGATGCATGACGGCCATGGTGAGCGCCTCGTAGTCATCCGTTCCGCCGATTATGGAATCGTATCTCTCCGTCAGGACCTCGTCGAGCTTCTCGGAATCCTTCAGCTCCGGGAATCTCCTGTATGTGTCCCTCATCATCTCCCTGAAGGAGGCCACGAAACCGCTGTAATCCTTGGTCTTGAGCCTCTTGAAGCTCATCATGATGACGTGGTTGGAGTTCTTCTCGGAATCGTTCGGGCGCTCCTCGGAGATCTTCAGGCCCTTGAAATAGTCGGGTCCGTCGGCGTACTCGATGTTGAAGTACGCGTCAGTCATGCTGAGGTTCAGGGATTTCCCGAACCTGCGCGGACGGGTGATGAGGGTGACCTCCGCACCGGATCTCAGGATCTGGTCGATGAACATCGATTTGTCGACGAGGTACAGGTCATTATCCCTCAGCTTCCTGAAATCGCTGATCCCGACAGGCATTCCTTCCGTTTTCTTCGCCCCCTTCGATTCCTTATCTGCAGTCTGGGATATCAAGCTGTGCCCCACAATCACGTCCCCTCTGCCGAGGACGGGGTATATCTTGCCATGTTCGTTGCGCATGGCGGGAACGATACGCATCCTGTAGATAATAGGATGCACTGCAGTCAGTATGACCTGAAACTCTTCGAAATGTAGAGCGGTCCGTTCTGGCGGGACAGGTCGATGAGAAGGTAAGATGCCGTCCGGGGACGGCGTGTTTGTCCGGGGCCCCGGAGGGCCCCGGCGTGATCACTGGGTTCCGTCTCCCAGCTTGTGGACCCTGTCGAGGCCCTTGATGTGCTCGAGCTCGTCGTATCTGAACCTGGCGAGGTTCTTCTCGAAGGTCTTGTCGGCGGGGAAGAGCTTCTTCATGATCTGCATGAGGGCGCTTCCCATGGACATGAGCGACTTGTTCATGTCGACTCCGAACCTGGTCATTCCGCAGGTGACGTGACCGGGGTTGACGACGTCGTGGGGGTCCAGGACGGTCTTGAGCTCCCTGGTCTTGTTGGCGGTGTCGTGGTTGTGGATGACGTCCATGGCCCAGGCGAAGAACACCCCGAACCCGGTGGACCTGCCTCCGTACCTGGCGGCGACGTCGCCCAGGTAGAAGTTGAATCCGAAGGACAGCATGCCGGTCAGCAGCTCGTCGTCCTTGAAGTAGTAGGGCATGAACAGGGCGGTGCCCCTGTCGACGAGGACCCCGATGACTCCTCCTGCCTCCATCTTCATCTCCTCGAATCCGTGGTAGCAGTCGTCGGTGAACTCTCCCCAGTTGACGGTGGGCACGATGACCTCGGCCGGGATCTCTCCGACACCGACCTTCCTGGCCCTGAACTCGTAGCACCTCTCCTCCCACTCGTGCTCGGCGATCTCGTTGGCGATCTTCCTTCCGCCTGCGGCCTCGGCCATGGCGGTGAGGGCGGCCTCCTCGAGGTCGTTGTGCTTCTCGTCGCCCTGGACGGTGACGAGCCAGAGGTTCTTCACATCGGGGGCGTGGACGCCGGCCCTGTGCTGGTTCTGGAAGTGGAGGTAGTCGGACCATGCGACGTGCAGGGGCTTGACGGACGCGTTGGCGACGAGGGCCTGCATGGGTCCGTCCATGTCCTTCAGCGCATCGAACTCGTAGGCGAGGCACCTGACCTGTCCCATGGGGTAGATCCTCATGGTGAAGGTGGCGATGAATCCCAGGGTACCCTCGGCGCCGGAGAAGAACTGGTTCAGGTTGAACGAGGCGCGGTAGGATCCGAGGTCGTTCCATCCGGTGGTGACGACCGATCCGTCATCGACGATGACCTCGGCGTTCAGCACGTTCTCCCTGGCGGAGCCGTACTTGTAGGAACCGATACCCATACCGTTGGTGGAGTACCAGGCGCCGATGGTTCCCGAGGGGAACGAGGAGGGGTACGATCCGATGATGTAGCCCTTCTTCATGCAAGCCTCGAGGAGGTTCTTCCAAGTGCATCCGGCCTGGACCTTGACGTACATGCTCTCCTCGTTGATCTCGACGACCTTCCTCATCTTGGAGGACATGTCGAGGACGATCCCGCCCGCGGTGGGCATGCATCCGCCCAGTCCCCAGGAGGCGCTGCCCCTCGGGGTCACGGGTATGCCGTTCTCGTAGGCGAGGGCGACGACCTCGGACACCTGCTTGACGGTCTCGGGCCTGACGATGACGTCCGGCATGTTGTTGAACGCGAGCCCGGCCTCCTTGGGGAGGGGGGCCATGTCGTGGCTGTAGAGGACCTTGTCCATGCCGCTGGTGGAGACGTTCTTGTCCCCGACGATCGCCTTCAGCTGGGCGATGATCGCGTCGTCGACGGTCCTGGAGAGCTTGGGCTCCTCGACCTCGGCTCCCATGAACCCGTCCTCGATCCTCTTGATGAACGCCTTGGTGGCCTCGTCCCTGTACTTGCTGGGGCACCTGAGGCTGGACCTTCCGCCGTACTCCTCGGCCTTGTCGGACGCGAGGTCGTACTTGTCGTCCCCGACGTCGCCGGTCAGCTTGACGCAGGCGGTGCTCCTGTCGGCGATGTTCCCGGCGATCTTGAAGTCGGCGATCTCCTTGACGGACGCGATGAAGGCGTCCATGTTCTTGAGCGGGACGTACATGGTGGCCGCGGTGGGGCACACGCATGCTCCGGTGGCGATGTTGCCGAACTTGTCGTCCGCCAGGGACTGCTCGGCCTTGGTCGCTCCGACGTCGGCCATGATGGCGTCGGTCATCTCGAGGTCGAGGTCGACGAACTGCTCCTCGCCCTGGAAGGCCATGACGGCCAGGTTCCCGTTGAAGGAGATCTGCAGGGGCTTGACGGAGGGCTCGTGGGCGATCCTGACGAAGGCCTCCTGCATCTTTCCGATGTCGGGGAGCTCGTAGGCGACGGCCTTGGTGACGCCCTTGGGGTGGATCTTGAAGGTGACCTCGGACACGACCGCCAGCCTGCCGGACGATGCGCACAGGGTCTGGATCAGGTTGTATCCGCTCATGTAGTAGCCGATGTCGTCGAATCCGGTGACCAGGAGGCCTCCCTCGGCGTCGATGGCGCAGATGTTGTAGACGGCGTCCTTGACGGTGCCGTACTTGTAGGATCCGATGACGGACTCCTCGGTGTAGATCCAGTCCTCGACGGTGGGGTCCTCGCCAGCGGGGCGGAGCCCGAGGGTGAATCCGGCCTCTTCGACGGCGTCGATGACTGCTTTCATCCTGCATCCGGCCTGGGCCTTGACGGTCATGTGGACCTTGTCGAGCTCGATGATGCCGGCCATCTCGGACATGTCGATGAGGACGGCGCCCTCGGTGTGGCTGCCCTTCCTGGAGAGGGGGGACACGGACACGCCGTGGGACACGATGCTGGCGACGGCCTTGCTCAGATCCTCGTTGTTCGCAGGGGTGACGATGACGCTGCCGTCCTCGCACCTGACCTTCGCGCTCCCGATGAGGGAGGCGACGTGCTCGATCTCCTCCTGGGAGATCTTCTTCTCGCCGTTTACGCATTTCATGAGTGATGAACCTCCGCATACGCGGTGCTTCTGGATGCGCGAAGACGGTCGCGTGTTATAAGGGTTTCCCGCTCGGAAAAGAAATGAGATTATATGAGACCAGATTGGCGCGCTCGGCGAGTCTGGCAATCGACCCGGGATCGGCGCGGAACAGGTGCGTCCGGCACCTGCAGTCGGAGCATCCGAAACCTTCGACCGAAGGTTCCATCCCGCACTCCTCCGCCATCCCCGCGAGGGCGCATTCGGGGATGAAATCGGGATAGGATTCCATGGCGCGGACATCGTCCGCCACGGTCGTGAGGTAATCGGCGTGCCACTTCAGCACCTTCTCCTTCGACAGGTGCCTGCGCAGCCTCTGGTCCAATCCGCCCATGGCGCTGCCCACGTAGCAGTACGTCCCTTTCTGGAAAGAGAAGGTCCCCAGGGCCCCGACGCGGATGTCCCGGTCGGAGCCCAGGTCGATCAGGAGGATGTAGGTCCCCTTCCTGACCGTCATGCGGAGGCGCGTCTCCTGTCCTCGTCGTCGACCTGCGAGCGCGTGCGTATCCTGATCACGACGCTGCTGTCGTCTATCTTCGACGGCGAGATGTCCGCGATCTCCCCGAGTTTCCGTCCGTACACCATCACGTTCTCCAGGTAGTCCCTGTGCTCGGCGTACGGTATCTTGATCCTCAGCCCATCCAGGTGGAGGACCATCGGCGCGGGTCTGAGGCACATGTCGATCGGTTCGTAGCCCTCGAGGATCTGCTTGACCTCCGCGGGGTGCACGAACAGCGGGTCCTCCTCCAGGCTCCTCTTCTTGTCCTTGAGGATCCTCTCCATGGCGTCGACGATCTCGTCGAGCTTGGCCCTCTCGTCGGGGGTCCTCATCCTGGACGCCTTGCGTCCCACTCCGGAGACGATGGCATCGCAGGTGTCCTCGATCCCCTCGGGGGCCGGGCCGGAAACGAGCAGCGTCGGGACGTGGATGTCCTTCATGAGCTCCGCTTTGGTCTCGACGCAGGTCTTGAAGTTCCCCATCATGAAGATGGCGCCGTCGTACTCGTCGATGACGCACCTCTCGGTCATGGAGATCTGCGAGGTCTTCTTCCCGCGTCCCCTGGCCATGCCCATGACCACGGTGACGGCTCCGTTCCTCCTCAGGATCTCCGCTATGTCGCATATCGGGTGAGGCATGTGGTGCCTCCCCAGCGTGGGGCCTACGACGGCTATCTCCGTCCCGGCCAGCGGGACGTTCCTCACCTCTCCGCCTATGTCCCTGCAGACCGCTTCCACGGCCTCGCGGTCCTCCTCGGGCACGGACATGACGACCGTCAGCATCTGCGAGCTGCGGTTCTTCTGGAGTACCACACCGCCGACGTCCTCGATGATCTCGTACAGTTCGTCGGAGCGGTACACCCCTCCGTCGTACATCAGGACCTCAAACATGCGCGGAACCTCCCATGCTCTCGTGCTCCCTCACGCCCTCGGCGATCATCTCCGGAAGCAGCAGCTCCTCCGTGGCGACGACCGTCACGACGTTGCCGGAGATCAGGGTCTTCCTGTTCTTGATGCCCTCGGGCATGGTCCTCCAGATGGCCCCGACGATCTCCCTCATGTCCTCCTCCCCGGAGGATACGGTTAAGGCGGAAACATCGGCCTCATCGGCGCCGTTCACGTTCAGGTCGAACCTGGTCTGCTGCTCCACCGCCGATCTGCCGTAGCGCTTGAAGAGCGCGCTCAGGATGTCCGGGGCGTAGCGCTCCTCGGTGATGGTGACGTGCACTCCACCCACATCCGTCCTCGCGTTGCAGACGTCCCCGATGGTCTTCGCGCCCGGGGCGGCCTTCAGCACGATCGAGAACACGAACAGGGGGACGTCCGGCTTCAGGACGAGCCTGACGCGGTCGATGAGGACCGCTTTATCCAGATCGCCCATGATCTCGTCGAACAGCTTCTCGTATGCGGCGGTGCCGTAGGGGTCCTCGCCTGCGATCTCTATCTCCATCGGCATCCCTCACAGGAATCCGGAGCTCAGCAGCGCGCCGCCCACGGCACCGATGTACTGGGAGTCGGGGGGCACGATGGGCTTCTCGCCCAGGACCTCTCCGACCGCGGTGACCAGACCGGATATCAGGGATGTCCCTCCGACCTGGATGATCGGGTGCCTGACGTCGATCTCCTGGAGCTGCTGCTCGTACACCTGCTCGGCGACCGAGTGGCATGCGGCCGCGGCCACATCCTCGAAGCTCTTCCCCTCCCCGAGGGTGGTGACCAGGTCCTGGATCCCGAAGACGGAGCAGTAGGAGTTCATCTTGGCGTTGCGCCAGTTGCCCTTGTCGGCCAGCGCTCCCAGCTCCGTGACGTCGATCTTGAGCCTCTTGGAGGTCATCTCGAGGAACCTCCCGGACGCTCCGGCGCAGATCCCTCCCATGGTGAAGTTGTCCGGGACCCCGTCCCTGACCGTGATCGCCTTGTTGTCCATCCCTCCGATGTCGATGATGGTCGCCTCGCCCCTCTGCCTGTCGGCGAGCCAGACGGCGCCCTTGGAGTTGACGGTGAGTTCTTCCTGAACGAGCTTGGCCTTGAAGTGGTCCCCGAGGGTGAACCTGCCGTATCCCGTCGTTCCGATGGCCTCGATGTCCTTCATCTCGACGCCGGCCATCTTCAGCGCGTTGTTCAGAACCTGGGTGGCGGATGCGATGACATCGCCGGACGCGGTCCAATCCTTCCCGATGATCTTGTTGTTCTCCATCACCACGGCTTTCGTCGTCGACGACCCGGAGTCGAGACCGACGGTGAGGCCGGTCTGCCTCTCCCTGGCCAGGAGCTCCTTCCTGGAGACGATGGTCACCAGCGCCTCCATCCTGGTGAGCAGCTGGGATGCTTTCAGCCTCTCGGTGAACGAGTACGTCACCACGGGCAGCCTGGTGTGCTCCTGGATGAACCTCCTGAGCTCGTTCCTGACCAATGCGGCTTCAGCGCATCTGAAGCAGGTGCTGATGAACACCGCATCCGCGTCGTATTTCTCGTCCGCCAGAGCGGCCGCCCTGGCGATCATCAGCTTGAGCTGGGGCGAGCGGGGGCTGAACCCGAATCTCTTCACAGCTTCGTCGATATCCGCGGCGGACACGTCGGGGTAGACGATCTTCGCCCCGACGGACCTGGCCGCCTTCTCTATCTCGTATTGAACGCTGCTGTATTCCGTCCCGCAGGACAGCTGCGCGATCTTGATGGTCATTCCAATCCCTCCAGGAACTCCTTGGTCTGCGCCACGAAGTTGACGGCCTGCTCGTCGTCCTCCGGGTAGGAGGTGTGGAGCACGGGGATCCCGCGCCTCTTCAGCAGGTACTTCACCATGGTGTTGGACCTCTCGCATCCGACGCATCCGAAGCTGTACGGGCAGTCGTCCATGACGATGGCCGCGTCCGCGGCCTCGATCATCGGACCCCACAGGGCCAGCCTGCCCCTGATCCCGGAGGGGACCTCCACTCCCGCGTACTTCAGTCCCTTGACCACATCGTCAAGCGTCACGTTCATCGGGGGCATGTCGACCTCCAGATTGTCTACCTTCTCCTGAATGGCCGCCATCGCGCTGAGGGGCTCGTGGCCGAACCTCTCGACCAGGTCGTATAGGACCAGGCTGTTGGGCGGATCTATGAACACCTTCATCGCTGCGCCTCGCAAATCTTCTTGAAGTCGTTTACCGGAATGCGTTTCTTCTCCTCGGGCGCCTTGTACTTCGCGCCCTTCTCAACTTCCTCCAGACCGTGCTGTATCTTCGGCAGGAGCGCCCACTCCTCCTCGAGCTGGGCGTATCCGGGGCGGGTGCCGTGCTGCGCCCTGCATCTGACGGGGTCGCTGCACCTGTACGCCCTGATCTTGGAGAAGACCTCGTTGGGGTACCTCTCCCTGACTTTGGACAGGACTTCTCTGACAGTAGCCGCCGGCGCTTCCACCAGGCAGCCGTAGCAGGTCTCCTTCACCGTGACTTCCATCCCGAACGAGTGGATCATGCGCACCAGCTGGTCCGGCGTGAGCATGGATCCGGGGGATATCATGAACAGTCTGGTCTCCCTCTCTTCGCTCATAGGTCCTCCTCCGTGATGTATACGATATCCTCCTCGTTCAGGTCCTTCATCAGCCTGTCGAGGTCGTCCTCGAACTTCCCGACGATGTTGGTCCCGTAGGGCTCCTCGCCGGTGGGGCCGAACTCCTTGCTGTTGTCCAGCCTGATGCCGATGAGCCCGTGGTGGGGCCTCGCCTGGTTGGTGAGGCCGATGTCGCCCCTCTTGACCCTCTTGAACGGGTCCTGGGGGTACAGGTTCTTCCCGCGGTCCTCGTCCCCGTAGAACGTGACCATCGGGAGGCCTTCGAAAGTGAATTGGACCTTCAGGATACCGACCGGCTTGTGGCTCAGGCCGGTGACCTTCCTGAAGTACTGCGCGCTTATGGGATCCTTGTCGGACACGGATACCTTGAACACCCTGTCCCTGGGGACGCCGAACGTCTGAACCTTCCCCGCGGACAACGCTTCCAGGGTCCTCTCGGGGGTCTGCTCGGCGACGATGGCGTCGTCCGAGACGTCCCCGGTGCGCTCGACCTCGATCCCGGCGTTCCTGAGGAACTCCTCCCCGGCCGCTTGGGTCATGCCGACCGCCAACGCCCTGGGGGGATCGGTGACCACGGTGACCTTCCCGCCCTGCGGGACGTATTCCAGCAGCGCCCTCCCGTTCCCGACGGCGCCCGCATGGTTGTGGGATTCGGACGTCTGGCGCCTCTCCCTGTAGATGTACAATCTCCCTTTCCCGAGCCCGTCGTTCCTCACCGTGACGGCGCCCGCATCCCTGACGCGGGACGCCTCCTTCGGCATCTCCACGTCCAGGTCCTCGGAGCAGGAAGCGTAGCTCCCCGTGGAACCGGTGATGTCCAGGCGACCCTCCTTGGAGAGGATGAGCACATGCTCCGCCGAGACGGGGGACTCCCTGTCCAGGGTGATGCCCATGTAGGTCTCCACCCTGTTGCCGTCCTCCAGCTTGAACGAGAGGTCGTCGGTGACCTCCACGTTCTCCGTGCTGGTCTCGGACGTCATCGGCCTGATGGACAGTATATGGTCTCCCTCGCGGATCTCGTCCAGGATGTGCCTCCCGACGGTGATCCTCCCGATGACCGCCTTCCCGGCCCCGTAGGAGCCCCTGTGGTTGTCGCGGGCGATCATCATGTAAGTTGTGTGATTATCGAACCCTCCCAGCGCCAGGAAGCAGTCGTAGACCCTGTAGAAGTTCTCCGACCTGTCCACCCGGATGTCCGTGGGGAAGCTCCCGAACGAGACGATGTCGTGGGTGACCCATCTGGCGGTCAGGCCCGGGTCGCCCTCGGCGAGCTTCCTCCAGGCCTCCGCTTCGGGGGTCTCGTTGAGGCGCAGGACCATGGTCCCGCGCTCCGTGGAGATCTCGAAGTCCCTGGTCTCCTTCACCAGCCTCTCCTCGGAGAGGTGGACGGCTATCAGGGAGCCCTTCACGTAGGGCTCGCCGTTGATGACCGTTTTCAGCGTCGAACCGGCCCTCACGGACTTCTCGACCCCGTTGATCGTGATCTTCATCTGTTCCCCTCCGGGAGCATGGACTGCACCTTGGAGACGATCTCGTCCAGCTTGTCCTGGGTGCACGTGACCCCCCTGACCACGCCGGTGACGATCTCGATGATCTCGCCCTTGGTCTGTATCTTGTCGTCCGGGGGCATGACCCTGGACGTCTTCACGCCGACCGCCGCGAAGTCCTCGTAATCCACGGGGCATTGAGCCACGACGATCGCCGGTATGTCCACGTTCCTGAGGATCAGCCTCGCCTTGTACACGATGTGCAGGCGCACGTTCCCCAGGTGGATCAGGGCGACCTTGAACTGCTGTATGCGCTCGACCTCGATGGGATCCAATCCGAAGCAGGACCCGGTGGTCATGTCCGGCGCGTCGGCGGGTACGCCGGAGCCGGCGTTCACCACGAGCACGCTCGTGTCGATGCCCTCCTCCCTGAGGGCGTAGGTGATCTCGCACACCGGCTTGGTGATGTGCCTGCGTCCCGGACCCATCGCTATGGCGACGACGTCCCTCCCGGACTCGGAGATGGTGGCCCTGCTGGCCAGTCCCCCTCCGACGCCGAGCCCCATGGACTCCCTGCACTCGACGAAGCTGAGGTGCCTCCCCATCTTCTGCTTCATGCTGCATCATTCCCCTTCGGGCACGGGCTCCATCTCGAACTCCTCGAGGACCTCCTTGGGGTCCCCGATGGCGACGATCCTCCCGCCCTTCATGAATGCGGCGCGGTCGCAGCAGTTCATGATGAAATCCATGTCGTGGCTCACGACGACGAACGTCTCGCCCAGGGTCTCCCTGGCGCGGATGACGGATTTCGCGATGATCGTCTTGGTGATGGGATCCATGGTCCCGGTGGGCTCGTCCAATATGACGATGCGCGGCTCCTTGATCAGGACCTGCGCGAAGGCGATCCTCTGCTGCTCGCCCACGGACAGGGAGTCCGGGTAGGCGTAGAGGATGCTCTCTATGGAGGATTTCTCGAATCCGACGCTTATCAGCACCTGGATGGCCTTGATCTTCGCGAGTTCCGCGGGCATCTTCATCCCGATGCAGGTGCTCAGATTCTGGAGGACGGTGTCGAAGGGGTACAGGGTGTACTCCTGGTGGAGGAACCCGATGTACGGGGTCGCCCTCCCCTTGCCCATGAATCCGCTCTCGGACATGTCGATCCAGTCGTCCCCGATCTTGATCTTGACGCTCCCGGACGTGGCGGGGGACATCCCTGCGATCATCCTCGACGTGGTGGTCTTCCCGGCCCCGGAGTAACCGACCAGGGCGAAGATCTCCCTCTCCCTGATCTCGAAGCTGACGCCGTCGACGGCTTTCACGACACCCCTCACGACGGAGAAGTAGTGCTTCTTGGCGTCCTGCAGGACGATGAGCGGGTCTCCGAGGATCTCCTTCTTCCTGGTGTCCTCGAAATGGTAGTCCTTCATGAACGCGGCGCAGACCTTCTTGGGCTCGCCGTGCTCGACCGTCTTCCCGCTCTCCAGCAGGACGGCGTCGTCGGCCATCCTCTCGATGGCCTCGGGCCAGTGGGAGGCGAACACCATGCAGATGCCCTTCTTCCTCACGTAGTCGACCAATCCCGAATGCACGATCTCGGCGGTGGTGGGGTCCAGCGTTCCGGTGGGCTCGTCGGCGAGGAAGAACAGCGGCTCCTTGGCCAGCTGCCTCGCCATGACGACCCTCTGCTTCTCCCCTCCCGACAGGTCCCTGGCGATGTGGGTGGTCCTGTGGGTCATGTTCACCAGTTCCAGGAGCTCGATGGCCTTGTCGGTCCTGGCGTCGCCGGTGATCTCCTTGGGGATGGCCTCCATGACGTTCTCCACGACGGACATGTCCCCGAACAGGGCGAAGGTCCTCTGGAGCATGATGGCGATCCTGGCCTTGACGGCCTGCCTGAGCGGGTCGTCGGGCTTGAGGGACCAGAAGTCGACGGCGAGCGTCTCGGTCTCCCCTCCGCACGAGCAGCAGGGCTTCCCCTTGAAGGGCAGATCCAGCCTGCCGCATCCGCGGCAACGGTTGACGTTGTAGATGACGCGCCCTTTGTCCGGCGCGTACTCCTCGCTCCCTCTGATCATGTGGATGAGCACGCTCTTCCCTGCGGCGCTCTTCCCGATCAGTCCCATGATCTTCCCGGTGGACAGCTTGGCGCTGAAGTCGTCGAGGACGCATCTCCCGTCGAAGGATTTCGATACGTTCTCGATAACGAGAAGTTCCGTCGAGTCTTGAGCCATGAGATGCCGATTTACTCAGCCGATATAAAGGGTACCCATCCGCCCTTCGAAGTTAGGCCGTGTTAACGCCGTGTAATATTCCTGGCACCCAGAGACGGACCGATGTGCCAACATGGAAACCTTATTTAGATTGGATGAACGATATATCCATCATGATGCCGAGGGCGAACAGATTGGGCGGTCCGGTGCCCAAGTTCAACGACTATCACATCTGGAAGGCGCTGGAGAGCCTCGACGAGGGCATCCCCGTCGGAAGGAAGAGGCTGTCGCAGCTGCTGGGCATAGGCGAGGGCAGCACCAGGACGATCCTGTCCCAGCTACAGGAGCAGGGGCTCATCACCATCGGGAAGAGCGGTATCCTCCTCACGGACCGCGGCCTCGAGTTCAAGCTCACGTACCACATGGACGTCGCCGACGTCACCATCAGCGACCTCACCATAGGCGACAAGGACTGCGCCGTTCGCGTGCCGAAGAGGGCCAAGGACGTCAAGTTCGGCTGCGAGGAGAGGGATGCGGCGATCAAATCCGGAGCCACGGGAGCGACAACGCTGGTATGCGTGGACGGGAACCTGGTCTTCCCCGGATCCGATTACCCCGTCGAGGACGCCATCTCGGAGAAGGTGCGCACGCTCTTCACCCTCAGGAACGACGACGTGGTCATCATCGGAACTGGCCCCACCAACGAGATCGCAGAGATCGGAGCGGTCACCGCCGGGCTGACCATCATGGGAGGTCTGCAGTTCACCCGCGACCTCAAAGACATCTTCACACCGAAGAACGCGGGCAACGAGATTATATCCCTGGCGTTCGCAATACACGACCTGGTAGGAGGATTGCCCGTCTGCGCCAAGAGCAGGGACAACCTCGGTATCAGGATAGAGAACGGGGCGGTCATCGACAACGCGTACGACGGTCCAGTCCTCGAAGAGGTGATGAACGCGGGCACCACCATCCGCAAGATCGCCACCTCCGGTCCGTACAAGGGCATAAGGGTCATCGTGACGCCGATCGAACTGGACAACCGCATCATCGCGGTCATCGGGGTCGTCGATATCCGCACCATGGCCGGGGCGAACAACCTGATCAGGCTAAGGAGTGACGACAATGAGTGAGGAATGCAAGGTATGCGTCGACGGCGGCGTATGCAAGATGAAGACGCTGATAATCGCCAAGGACAACGGCATGGGACTGATACAGATCGACATCAAGAGCGATTGCCCGAACGTCCTGAAGATGTCCTGGAAGCTGGAGCCCATGAGCCCGTACGCCGAGGTCGAGGCGAGCTTCATGGATTCGTCCGTGTACAAGCTCGCCGCCGAGGCGATCCCCCACACCGCGTGCCCCGTCCCCGCCGGGATAATCAAGGCCCTGGAGGTCGCCGGCGACCTGGGTCTGAAACGCGACGCATGCATCCACTTCGTCCAGGACGGAGAGGACATCCACATCAGCTGAGCTGTGCCACAGCTCTCTTAACATCCGTCCAGCGTTTGTTAGGCTGGACGGAAACCTTTTCTACCCTTGTGGCTCTTGACTGAGCATGGCAATTGATGTAGATGCTCCCGGCGACGCGCAGCTCGAGATCGTGCGCGGTCTGAGAGGTGTCGTCCACGCGTTCTATCTGGACAGGGACATCCTCGAACAGGTCAGGGAGGAGGAGGCCAAGGTCCGCGCCATGGGCAACATCGCGGTGGACAACATCGGCTTCACGGAGGCCCTGAAGAGGGAGAACGTCATCTGCATCGTCAAGGATCCGAGGTTCAGGCCCCCGCCCGAACCCACCGTCCTCCTGGAATCGGGAGACGGGGAGATCATCGGAGAGGAGGTGTTCCCGTTCACGGCGCACAAGTACGCCGACAAGCAGGACGTCGTATGGCTCTCCGACGGATTCGTCATGTTCCCCTCGGTCAAGGCCAACGGCGGAGAGACGTTCACCATGCCTCCCGTGTCCTTCCCCGAGCTCAACCCCTCCAACGGATGCAAGGATGTCATCTCGTGCAGTCCCGCGCCGACCTGCGACCTCATGATAAGGAAGCACTACGGCCTCGAGGACAACCCCAAGCTGGCCTCCGTGCTCGTGGCGTTCAACAGGCTCCAGCCCGGAGAGGACGCCCCCGACCTCGACCCGCAGATCGCGAAGGTCAAGGCGAGGGAGGAGAGGGTCGAGAAGATCGTCAAGTGATCTTCCGGACCGAAGAAGCGGGCCGAGGCCCGCGTTGATCCCGTTCAGGATCTCTCTTCCATCAGACGGATGTAGGTCAGGATGAGATCGGTCGCGCCATCGACGCCGATGGGTCCCGAATTCACCGATACATGATAGTTCGAGGCGGAGCCCCAGGTCATGCCCGTGTATCTCAGGTAGTACTCTGCGCGACCCTTGTCCTTCTCGGTGATGCGGTCGTAGGCCTCCTTCTCGGAGATCCCGTTGCGGGCCGCGGACCTCTTTATCCTGTCGGGGACTGGCGCGGTCACGAACACGTTGACCACATCCTTCCTCTCGCGGAGGACGTAGTCGGCGCACCTGCCGACGAACACGCACGGTCCTCCGGATGCCAGGTCCCTGATGGCGGCCGCCTGCTGCTGGAAGATCGGGTTCGGTGAGGGGACGCCGCCGAAATACAGCTTGCTCCCGGTCCTGCTGGTCTCCTCTATCTTCCCGATGTTCTCGACGGTCGTCCCGCACTTCTCCGCGGTCTTCTCGACGATCTCCTGGTCGTAGCAGGGGATCCCCAGCTTCTCGGCCACCAGGCGGCCGATCTCGCGGCCCCCGCTGCCGTTCTGTCTTCCGATAGTGATGATGGTCATGCTCCGACCTCCTTGTTCGACGCTTCCTTCAGCATGCGGATGTGCTTCCTCTTCATGATGCACCTGGCGGCGGGCTGTGCGACCAGCATCTCCACCCAGAACGCGACGCAGAAGTTCACGGGCCAGCAGGAGGGCCAGGCGTAGACGACGTCCATGGACAGGTCCCCTCCGAGTATGTGACCGATCGTGGGGCCGATGAGCGTCATCGAGGCGGACATCATCAGCACGCAGGCTATGATGTTGAACACGATCTTCGTGTAGAAGCTGTCCGTGGGTTCGGTGTACTTCTTCACGAACATGTCGGCGATCCTGCCGACGACCAGGGTCATCAGCAGCATCACGGCGATCCATACGAACGGCATGCTGATGAGCCCGTTCACGAAGAGATCGAGGCTGATCTCCCCCGCGTTCTTGAAAAGATTGAACTCGCACATGATCAGGCTGGTGATCAGCGCGATGACGCTCCCGTACAGGAGCCCCTCCTTGTTGTTCCATGGCAGTCTAAGCTCTTCCATTGGTTCCACTCCGAGCCGGGACGCCCGTTTCCGACCGCTGGGAAGGGTCTGCCGTGGTACACACGTCTCCGTTTCATGACCGGATGGTCGGAACGCATCCATTCGGAAGTTGGATAAAAGCCCTGCCGAACACGGGAATCCGATATGCGAGCTATGGTGAGCGCGTTCTCGTGCTATCAGGTTCGAAATCGGACAGAAGTAAGTGGTTTGGGGAAGGGGTTTGTATGAAGGCGAGCGCTCATCCGCCTCCGGAAGGCATGAACTCGGTGATGTCCACCTCCTCCTTCTCCTTCCTGAGTTTCTCGAGGGCGTCGCGGCCCCCGTCGTAGACCTTGCGCTCTTTGAAGGATACCTCGATGTACTCCGACGGATCGGCGGGGGTCAGCAGCGAGGCATCGTAGTAGAGGTCCGTGAAGTCCAGTCTAACCCAGGTCTTCCCGTCCCTCTCGCGGATGTCCGTCACCTTCCCGACCGTCGAGGTCGGCAGGTACTTCAGCAGGTCTCCTACCTTCATCTGGGATCAGCCCTTGATGACAGCGCTGCGCTCGCCGGCGGGCTGGAACTCCCTGAGGGCCCCGCGTCCGATCTCCTTCGTGACGTTGGCGAAGTCGAAGACGAGGGACGGGTCAGCGAATGCCACCCTGACGAACGGGTTGCAGGTGAAGGCGTCTCCGCGCGCGACGTGGGCGGCCTTGGGGATACCGGTGTATCCGGAAAGGTGTCCGACGTTCATGGCGTAGTTGGGGTAGTTGGGTCCACGGACCTCCATGGGGAGACCCTCATCGGACCTGTACGCGAACGAGTTGGCGGAACCGCACTGGTCCTGCAGGTCGAATCCGTAGAATCCGAGCCTTCCGGTCCTCTCCTTGTGCTGGAGCATGGACAGGTACCAGCAGTTCAGACCGACGTCGGCGACACCGGTAGCCATGGCACCGGCGATACCGGTGGACGCAGCTGCGACGGTGGCCCTCTGGGATCCACCGAAGTGGGTCTCCATGACGGCGGGGTACTTCTCGTACATCTCGAGAGCGTAGGTGTTCACGTCGTCGGCCAGTTTCATGACCTCGTCCATGTTGCTGGGGTCGAGCTTGCAGAAGCCGCCGTACTTGGATTTGATCTGGTCGATGGCGTAGTAGACGTAGTCCTCGAGGATGTTGTCGGTGTAGGCCGCAGTGGCGTACTGGGTGAATCCGACTCCTCCGGACATGTATCCTCCGAGGTAGACCTGGTCGTAGACCGCGGCTCCGAGGGCGACAGCCTCGAGGGCTCCGCGTCCGGGGTCGTCGGGGTAGACACGGTCGGACTGAGCGATGTCGGCCATGTATCCGAAGGGTATTCCACCGGGCTCGTTGGGTCCCCTGGCGCGCCTTGCGGGCATCATGGTTCCCATGTTGAGGGACTGGTGCTTCGCGGAGTACGCGAAGTCGGCGATGGCGGCCTCTCCAGCTGCGAGCTTGTAGGAGGAGATGAAAGCCATGGAGATCTGCATGGCGGCGTGCCTGGAGACAGTCGCTCCGTCCATGAGCCTTCCGACGATGGTCGGGACGCGGACGGCCTGCATCAGGGTCTTGCCGATGGCCTTCTTCAGCTGCTTAGCCTGGTCCTTGGGGAACAGCTTGTTGATGTCGATGACGAACCTCTTGTCGATCTCGTCGATGAGGTCGTCGTCTCCGGAGAACACCTTGACGTAGGAGTCCCAGACGAGAGCAGGGTTGATCTCGGCCATGTGCTCCTGAACGACGGCTCCGCCGGGCATGGTGTGGTTGACGGTCTCGAGGTACGCGTTGATGGTCTCGGGCGTGACCTCTTTTCCGAGCCTCCTCTCGATGGTCTGGTGGGGGCTGTCGAGACCGACCAGGATGGTCCTCCTGATGTCGTCCCAGGCCTGCTGGATAGCGCAGTTGTTGACGCAGTGCAGGTCATCGGCCTCCGCGAAGATCTCGGTGTGGCTCAGCTGGTAGGGCATCCAGCTCCTCTGTCCGAGGGGAACTCCGATGTCCTCGTTGAGCATGGGGATGCCACGCTTCTTGGCGATCTCGTCCGCGGACTTCTGGAACTCGACCTTGGACTTCGACTGCTTCCATCCACCGTAGCAGTAGTACTTGGTGGACATGTCGGTGGGCTCTTCCTTGAACTTCTTCTTGCATGCTTCCATGAACAGCTTCTCTTTGCCTGCCATGGTAATCACTCTCCCTTGACCTTCCACGGCTGGTAGCCGCCGAGGGTCCTAAGCTTGTGGATCCTGAGGCCGTACATGGTGACCTCTTTGTCGTCCTGCATGGCGACGCCGTCGGCCCTGAAGATGGTGGTCCTCTTCTTCAGGTCGGACATGGCAGCGGGCTTCCCGACGGAGATCTTCCTGTCGAGGGGGATCGCGACCTGGTCCTTGACGTAGACGACCTCTTTCTTCTTGTCGTCCCAGATGTACCTCTGCCAGCCGTCGAACATCAGGCCGTGCTCGTCGAGACGGCAGGCGTGTCCGTGAACGGTGGCTCCCCTGATTCCGGTGAGGGCGGGGTCGAAGGTCTCGTTGTCGATGAACTCTTTCGCCATCTGCTCGAGGTTCCTCTCGCGGACCTCGATGATCTGCCTTCCGGACAGGGTACCGGTGTCGATTCCCCTGTACCTGGACAGGTACATCCATGCCCTCTGGTAGGGGGAGATGGGTGCGAAGTAGACGGAGTCGGTGAACTGGATGTACCTGACACGGTCTCCGTGCTTGGCTCCCTCGATGGGGACGACCAGTTTCCTGATGGGACAGTTGGGCTCCTTGCCCTCCTCTATGGGGGGGTGGATGGACTTGTACTCCTCTCCGGGGTTCCTGTGTCCCATGATCCTCACGACGTCGTCCATGGAGACGTCGCGCAGTTTCTTCAGTTTGACCTTCGGGTCCATGTATCTGCGCCTGTTCTTGGCAGGTGTGGTGGTACCCGGATAGAACTGCCTCTTGTATGCCATTTTATGCACTCCTGTAATCATGTAGAGTTGGTCTGTATTTCGAGTATCTTCCAACCTGGAGGGTGTATCCGTGCTCTATCGTGCTGTTGCACGCGGCCTTGATCTCCTCCAGCTTAGCGTCGAGCTCCGTTTCGTCCTCTACTTCGAGTTCTATGTAGAACCCTCCGACGAGGTAGCGGAGTTCGACCTCATGCTCACCGACGTGGATGACCTTGCGTTCGGTGTGGTTGTTCGGTAGCCCCTTGCCGGGACCATTGTTGATGGTCTTCGGGAGGCTCTCTCCGGTCATGTTGATCTGCCTGATGCCGGCGATCGAATCGAGGGCGTTCAGGACCTTTTCCGTCGTCTCAGCGCTAAGAAGGCGGTTGGTGACGATCTGCACCTCGGGGAGAGGCACTCCGGCGTAATCCGCTGCGGGGGCTGAAGAACTCGACATGAGACACCTCAGATCTTCTTCTTGATTTTCTTGGCCTCAGCAGCGACGTACTGCATGGGCTGCCTGAACTCTTCGATGTCTCCGAAGACCTCTTTGAACAGACCGGAGGTGGCCTCTGCAGAGAAGGTCTGGGTTCCACCGTCGAGACAGTTACCGGCGGTGACGGCGGGGATGAGAACTCCCTTGGCGTGCCTGGTGACGACGTGGTTTCCGTGGAACAGTCCAGGTCCGCCTCCACCGTAGATGGAGTGCGAGAAGAAGGACATACCGACTCCGACACCCTCCGCGCGACCGTAGTCGACACCGGGGAGTCCGGACTCGTGCTCGAGCAGGTCGTTGTAGTACAGGATGGTACCGGGGACACCCTGGGCGGCCCTGGCAGCTCCGACGTTGACCATGATGGCGGCGACCATTCCAGTGGCAGCGTAGGCGTTCCACTTGGGGAGGTCGTCGGTGGTGTACACCTTGTATCCGGACGGGAGGGTCTCCTTCACGCGGATGACTCCGTCCTCGATGGCCCTGTCCATGAGGGACTCGATAACGGTTCCGACGGTTCCGGTTTTTCCGTTCTTCTTGACGAGGGTGTACAGCATGTTGTTGGCGTTGAGTCCCTGGTATGCCAGGCTCAGGAGTCCGCCCCTCTCGAAGTTGCCGACGAGGTCGCCCATCTCGAAGGATCCGCACTGCTCGTAGATAGCGGAGAGAGCGGTTCCCTGCATGGCGTTCCTGTCGACCAGAGCGACGACGTGGTTGGCCATGATGTTCCTGAGAGCGAATCCGGCACCCTCGTTGTTCTGGGGAACCTCGAGGATGGATTTGACGTTCGCGCCCTGGAAGGTGATGGTCTGGGGGTATCTGCCCCAAACGGCGGCCTTGACCATGTTTGCCTTGTACATGGGGATGTCGAACATGTCGATGATGGCCTCGGTGGTGGCTGCAGCGACGGTGGTGAATCCGGTAGTGTACTCGACACCGGCCTCCATCCTGACCTCGGGGACCACGGCGACAAGGTTCTTTCCACCGGTCTTGACTTTGACAACGGTTCCGTCGTCGTCGTAGACCCTGATGGTGTCCTCGATGGCCTTGGCGAGTTTGTCGGCATTCTCGACGAGCGGGATGTCGATCTCTTTTCCCTGGATGATGACGCCTCCGCCGGTCATGCTTCCGGTCTTGAGAGCTTTCTCAATGCCGGCCAGGCTGACGGCGCACGTCCTCTTGGTCAGGGACACGATCTTCTTGATCGCGTTGTTGCGCAGCGGACTGATGGCTTCGAGCGGAACATCTTTTGCGATGCGCTTTCCGCAGTCGTCATACAGGTCGACTACGTCCTCGTATTTTGGCATTTCATACCTCCTTGTTCTATAGACGGCCCCTCTCGGGACCGCTTACCCCTTGCGGTCAGGACAACCCCCTCACTTGATATAAAGGGATTGGAAGAACGGCGTTTTCGGCCTTAGCCAGCGGTATGGATGCATGGTTGGATGTTTCCGCGATTTCCCCGAGGGGGCGTTCCCGGTCCCTCCTCTTTTATTTAATGGGTTCGTTGGATAAGGATGGATGCATAAGCCCTGCAGAATTACAGCATGTTTAGTAATAATTAAAGGGTTTAGCGTAGCACGACGGCTCTCAGTCGCGCTTCGCTTTGGGCATGACGAGCTCGGCGTACCTCTTCAGGCGGTCCGCGAAGCCCGGGATCATGGCGTACGGGATCCCGACTGCCATCTCGTCCGGCTTCATGCTCGTCTTCTTCCTGCATCCGAAGCATCCGAGGGATATGTTGGGCGATCCGGTGGCGACGGGCACGGCCACGATGTCCTCGCAGCAGCACTGGAACGGCGAGGTGGAGAACGTCGCGCGACCCCCCTTCTCGGCGGTGGACAGGGGGACGACCCAGTAGCACCTCTCCGGTATGTCTTCTATGGTGACCACGTCGGGCACGAAGTCCGCATCCTTCAGGGGGCAGACGACCTCCCCGATCGTCTCGAACGGAACGATGAGCCTGTCCGCGATCATCTTCGCGGCCGCCTCCTTGGAATCGTGCATGCCGATCCCGGCGTGGAAGTCGCCCGTGGCGACCTTCTCCGGAGTGGCGGTCATGTTGAGCGCGGACGCTCCGACCATGCAGTTCTCGCTGGACAGAGGGAGCTTGAAGGACTCCCCCTCCTTGGCCCTGAAGATCGCCTGGCAATGGCTGAGCTGGCTCACGGGCTCCTCGTACCCTTCCGGGAACTCCTCGCCCTTCTTCACCAGCTTGACGGCGACCGGCTCGCCCCTGAGCCTGAGGACGTCCTTGAGGACGGTCGCGTATTCCTTGTTCTTCTCGAGGATTTCCGACATGCCCGAAGGACCGACGGCCCAGTACTTAAATGAGGCATTTTCCAGAAACGATGTTAACGGGTGTTTGGGGAAGGGAAGTTGGCCCTGGGGCCGTTTCTCGTCAGCTCGAAGCTGACACGAACGTCGGGGACGCGCAGAACGAGACGATCGCCTCGTCAGCGGAGTCGACGTCGGCGGGGATGTCGAAGTAGGACTCGGTCTCGTCTTCGGACTCCTCCTCTTCCTCCTCGGGCTCCTCCCAGAACACGTTCACGTAGATGAACGAGGCAACGAGGATGACGACAACGGCGCCGAGGAAAGCGACGTTTATTGCATCGGTTTTGTCCATTTTATCACCTTGGCGCTGGGCGCCTTCAGGCACGCCTACATTTTCGGATTATATAAAGTTTAGGCATTTCTAAAATTATTTAGACGCGTAGAAATCCCTCGAGGATGAGGTTGTGGAGAAAGGTGAAGGGGTTTGGTCCTTCTTGCGAAGGCTCCGATCACTCGGAGATGCAGCTGGCGGGGCACTCGTCGATGCAAGCGCCGCAGTCCACGCACTTCGAGGCGTCGACGACCGCGATGTCCTCGACGGTCAGGGCGCCCTCGGGGCAGACGTCTGCACATGCGCCGCAGGCGACGCAGTCGGATCCGTTGATTGTAACTGCCATGTATGTTACCTCTGGGACGGCGATTCGGGGTACCCTATATAAATCCTGGCGAAAACGAGTTAGGCGCGGCGAAAAATCGGCGTTTGTCTGTAGGATTCCCTAACGCATCCAACTCGGTGGGCCAGCATATCGGTACATCGGAAAACGATGGCATGATATGACGATTACATTCCTTAGAACGTTTTAGGACGGGCCTGAATCACTCTATCTGCGAGGATATCAGGTCCTCCACGATGTCGAGGAACCTCTCCTTCTGATCCGCCGGGATCGTGGCACCGGCGGCGACCGTGTGGCCGCCTCCGAACCCTCCAACGAGCTCCGAGGCCGTCTTCATCACCGACGACAGGTCCAATCCCCTGTCGACCAGATCCCTGTTGGCCCTGGCGGAGACCTTCACCCCGTCGTCGGAATCGGCGAACGCGATTATCGGAACGTTGCGCTTGCAGTCCGCCGAGGACAGCATCATCCCCGCCACTATGCCGACCACCGTTTCCCGTATGTCGGATCCGGCGTCGAACCACTGGATGAACCTCCTCTCGCGGAGCAGGTGGTTCTCGCGGATGTGGTTCAATGCGGCGGAGATGTGCTTCCTGTGCTCCGCGCGGTTGTCCTCCGCTGCCTTCAGCGCATCCACGTCCCCGCGGCAGACCCTCAATCCGGTCGGCGCATCGTCGTAGCGCCCGCAGGAGTTCAGGATCGTGGCGAACTCCTTGGCATCCCCGAGGCCGGTGCCGGGACCGTACCTGGTGATGCGGTACATCTCCCCCACGGCCTTCCCCGCATCAGGGCCCAGGATCTCCTCGATCCTCTCCACGGCCCTGTCGTGCTCCTCCGGGGTCAGGTCGCACCAGCAACGCCACCTGTCCCCGTTCTTGGCCCGGATCCCCAGGGAATCCAGCAGCTCGAAGCATCCCTTGGGGTCGTCGCTCACGCCCGGGATGGAGGGGTCGGTGGCGTACTGGAGGTACTGGTTGATCGGTCTGGTGTACCTACCGAAGTAGCGCAGGTCCTCCTCGGCGATGATGTCCCCCGCGGCAACCGCATCGTTCAGGACGGCCGTGTTGAGTCCCACCAGCCTCTGATGGTTGGAATCCTGGAAGTCGCCCACGGCCCCGACCACCCCGAGGTAGGCGAGGTCGGTGTTCGACGGGTCGATCGCCCTCGACAGGAGGTACGTCATCCCGGCCCCGCACACCTCGAACGAGCCGTCGATGCCGTACGTGTGGGGGTTCAGGTGCTGGATCCCGCAGAAATTGTCCAATCTGGTCTGGTGCCCCCTCCATTTGGGGTCGGGGACGTGGTGGTCCGTTATCACCAGCCCGTCCCTGCGGAATTCCGACAGGTACCCGCTGCCGAGGTCGCAGATCCACACGATGTCCTCCGGGCTGGAGTTGATGCTCTCTATCGCTTCCTCGGTGATCTTTTTCTCGAACCCGACAGTGTGCTCCTTGCCCATCCTGTCGAGCGTCATGTCGGCGATGGCCCCGGCGGATATGCCGTCGGCGTCGATGTGGGTGACGACGCGGACGCTCCTCGCATCCCGCAGGACGTCCGCAGCCGTGCGGAGATCCCTCTCCAGACGGCGGAGGTCACCAGACGAATCCCGCATGCTCCTTCACCAGTCTGCCGTAGATAGTGTCGGCGATGGTCTCCAGGTTCACCGTGTCGGCCCTGTTGTATTCGGTGAGGATGTCCAGCGCATCGCGGTCGCCGTGCCTCTCCCACTGCTTCCACAGACGGACGGCGTCGGCGCCGTCCATGCCCTCGATCTCGTCCGCACGGGATATCCCGAGATCTATCTCCAGGGGCTTCAGCCCTCCCCTGTACCCAACTTTGCGGGAGGCGAAGCGCAGGTCGTACTGCGGGATGTCGAAATCCACCTCCGGGAAGCTGTTCCTCAGCACAGGGACGTCGAAGCAGCTGCCGTTGAACGTGACCAGGAGCTTCGCGCCGTCCAATGCGTCGGACAGCGTCTCGGGGGACAGGTCGATCCCCTCGGTCAGCGTGATCGTCTCTTTCTTGGAATGGATTGTAACCACTGTGACGAGGGCATCCCTGCTGAGACCGTCGGTCTCGATGTCCAGGTACTTCGCGTCGTCCTTGAAATCGCCGAAGAGCCTCCAATGCTCGCTCTTCGGGGTCATGTCCGCCAACGCCCCGCACTCCCCGTCGTCCATGAGCTCGCAGGCCTGCATCAGGAGAGCGTCGCCCCTCTCCTTCGCTTCGGGCTTCATGGTGGACACCCTCTCGGACGAGATGAAATCGTCCCAGGTCCTGACGCCGGATTCCCAGATGGCCTTCTCTTTCTTGGCGCCCACGGAGGGCAGGAGCACGAACGTGTTGCGGATCACGGCGGGGGCATGGCGGTTCCGCAATAAATCCATCGGCATCGTTATCATCCCACGAGGCTTAGACGACCCACGCAGGCGGAGCCGTCCGCCTGGAGGTCACCGCGATGTACAAGATGCTCCTCGTCAGCGACGATTCAGGCTTCATGGTCCTGTCACAGAAGTTCATCCCTTTCATCGACTCGTCGGCGAAGGTGCTCCCCGAAGGCTCCGTGGAATCCGCCATGAAGTGCATGGAGACCGACAGCATCGACGCCGTGGTGTTCGACCACACCGAGGGGAACGACATCCGCGACATGATCCGCGCCATGGACCGCGCGGGGAAGCTGACCCCGATCGTCCTGGTGTCGAGGATCGCCACCAAGGAGATCCTGGCGCTGGCGGTGAACGAGAGGATCGAGGGGTTCGTGGACAGGAGCACCGTCGAACCGCTGGAGTACTTCAAGGAGATCTGCCACCGCACGATCCTGGCGGCCGAGCGCAGCCGCATCGGCGCGGACCGCAACGTCAACGAGAGGCGTCTGGAAGCGATGGTCCACATGGCCAAGATGAACGACCGCGATTTCTCGGAGATCGTCAACTATGCACTGGAGAACGCCGTCGAGCTGACCAAGAGCGAGGCGGGATTCGTCGCAAGCTACGACAAGGACCGCAGGGTCCTGAGGATGCTGGCCTGGTCCAAGGGCGCCATGAAGCGCTGCGACATCACCAACTATCCCGTCGAGTTCCAACTGGATACCACCGGCGTATGGGGCGACCCGATACGCAACGGGAAGTCCGTCATTATCAATAATTACGAGGGGGACCGCAGGCTCCTGAAGAAAGGGGTCCCCGAGGGGCACATGCGCCTCAGCCGTCTGCTCCTGGTCCCGCTGTTCGCGCAGGACGGGGGGATAATCGGCACCGCCGGCGTGGCCAACAAGTCGGAGGAGTACACCGCATCCGACGAGACGCAGCTCAACCTCCTGATGGGGGAGATGTTCCTCATGTTCGCGAAGCGCGAGGAGCTCAAGAGGACCACGGCCCCGGCGCAGGTGGTACGCGAGCTGACCGAGGTGGGCACCACCGGCATAGCGTTCGTCACCATCGACATGGACCTTGCGTTCCTGAACAGGTCCGGCAGGACGATCCTGGGCGTCGACCCTTCGGCGCAGCTGCCCATGGCGGCCGACGGGATCGGCACGGTGCAGATGCAGACCATATTCGACCTGATCAACCGCCTCCGCACCCACGGCGGACCGTCCGTGAAGGGGGCCGTCACGGCCAGGGTCGGTCAGCGCAACAGGAGCTATTCCGTAACGGTGTACAGCACCGCCGGTCTCGGGGACATGCATCCGGGGTTCACGGTCTTCATGGAGGACGTCACCGACCTGAAGAGGATGGACGAGACCGCGTCCCGCGTGAAGGAGCACGTCTCCATACTGGAAGGGCCCGTCCTGGACAGCCTGGCGCACGCCTATCCGTACCTGGACGGGGTGTGCGGGCAGTTGTCCGGCGAGGACCGCGAGGCGGTGGAGAGGGTGATCGAAACGGTATCGTTCATGTCCGACTACCGCAACGTGGGGCTGATGCCCGCGATATGGATCGATCTGGACGATGCGGCCCGCTCGGCGAAGAACAAGGTCGTCCCCGTGGATGTGAAGGTCAATGTGCGCACCAACGGGATCAAGGTCCTGGCGGACCCGTCGTTCCCGGCGGTTTTCAGGCACCTCTTCCAGAACACCATGGACCACGGCCGTTTCGCCAACGAGATCGACATCAGGTGCAGCATCACCGACGGGAGCCTGACCATCACGTACGAGGACAACGGGTCCGGATTGGATCCCGAGGTGAGGAACAGGATATTCGACATGGTGTACGAGGGGAGGTTCGGGATGTTCCTCGTCTACAACATCGTGTCCATGTCCGGCCTGTCGATAAGATGCCCGGAGGTTCCCCGGGGGGCCGTCTTCGAGATAACGGTCCCGCCGGCGAAGTACTCATTGGGATGAGAACGGTCTGGGACGACCGGCGGCGGTGACGGTCAGTTCGACCTCCATGAGGCATTCCTGACCGGTGTCGCCGAAGCGGAAGGTCTTCTCCCTGCGGTCGCAGGTGATGGTGATGTCTTCCGCACCGCCGTCCGACACGGCCTTCTCCGCGTATTCCCTCGCGCGCCTCTCGGAATCCTCCAGGGCGGTCTCGAAGCCGTCGTAGTCGAACTTCCCCAGCTTGGAGAACGCCTGGAACCTCTTCTCCGATCCGATGGATTCCGGGCGGACCAGGACGGTGACCGTCTCAGAGACGGAGGACGATATCGCGCCGATGGCGTTCCCGACGTCGGAGTTCTCGTGGATCATCACGTCGGTGCCGAACACCTCCCCGACCCACGGCATGTACGCCCTCACGGGGGCTCCGATGCCGATGATCGGTTTCGTGACCCTGATCGAGCACGAGTAATCCCTGCCGGCCCTGTGCGATATCGCTTTCGCGAGCAGGTCCTCCCCGGCCCTGCCGAGGTTCATGGATCCCGTCTCCTCGGAGAGCAGCTCCTTCATGAGCTCGGTGCAGAGCTTGGTCCTGATCATGTCCTTGCAGGTCTGGAGGAAGGAATCCGCTTCCATCCCCGCACCCCTCGCGAGATATCCCGCGACCCTCTTCGACGCGTCCGCGTCGTATTCGACGTAATCGCCGGAGGCGTGGAGCACGTCGGTCGGAGTGAACCCTATCCTCTGAACCAACCCGAGACCCTCGAGTCTGCGGACGCCGAGGGTGAAGGGGTGGACCCCGAGGATCTCCCCCGCCCTGTCCAATGTCATCGGTTCCTTCGAGAGCACCTCTAGGAGGTTGATCTCCAGCGACGAGAAGTCCCTGTCGTTCTTCGGTATGCGGAGGGTCCTGAAGAACTCCGATCCGAGCACCACGGTGTCCTCGTTCTGCATGGCGTACATCCTCGGAGTCTCCCCGTCCAACTTCGAGATGGCCTCGGCCACGGAGGGCCACTGCTTCGCCGCGAAGCATACGGGGCACACCCTGAGAGAAGCGAGCTTCACCTCCCTCCCGAGGACGAGTATGCGGCTGTCGCCCCCGATCCCGGAGGTCGAGATCTCGGCCGCCATCACGCGGGTGCGCATCCCTCCGATGGTCGCCCCCTCGGGCTCCAATCTCGGCTTCCCGTTGCGCAGGATGCCTATGTCGGTGGTTGTCCCGCCCATGTCCATGACGATGGCGTCCATCATGCCGGTCATGCGCATGGCCCCGATGAGGCTCGCGGCGGGTCCGGACATGACGGTCTCTACTGGCTTCTTTTTAGCTTCCGCCTCTCCCATCATGGATCCGTCCCCGCGGACCATCATGAGGGGTGCGGAGATCCCGTACTCGGCCATGACCTTCTTCACGGACTCCATCAGATCGGCGATCACGGGGATGAGGCGGGCGTTCATCACGCACGTCACCGCCCTCTCGTTGAATCCCAGTCCGGAGGACAGGTCGTGACCGCAAACAGCGGGGATGCCGAGCATCCCCGAGACCATGTCGCGGACGCGGTCCTCGTGCTCGGGGTTGCGCACCGCCAGGTATCCGGCGATAGCCACCCCGTCGACCCTGCCCTCGACGGATCTGAGGAACTCCTCCGCCGCCTTCTCGTCAAGGGGTTCGGTCTCTGCACCTTTCAAACTCTAATTCTCGGGCAGTGTGGTATAACTCCTGCCCGAATCCTTGACCCTCTT
>CAVABN010000010.1:0-28697 GCA_963586845.1 Bifidobacteriaceae bacterium | reverse complement strand
ATGGTCGGGAGATACATTCTGCCCCGTGATAAAACATGCCCGGGAATCGAGGGACGATCGGAAACAGGAAGTCGGGATCTGGCACTGTCGTGACCTCCGATAGAACTCCAGAAATCTCCGGAGTTGACCTCCGGAGATCTCCGGAAATGGGTTCTGGGGATTCATGTAATTGGATGATATATCCAACATACGTTCTGGAAGGAAAAATCTTGGAAGTCTGGCTATGTCCATTGGACAGTTCGCATCGCTCAGAAATTCCCGCCCTTGGCCTTGAATTCCGGCTCCTTGGCCTCAACCTCGGGCTTCTTCATCCTGATGTTGGACTTCGCGTAGAATCCCTGACACACCACGTAGACCTCGGACGATGTGTCTCTCGACGCGTCGGGGGAATGGACCTTCACGGACTGGAAGCGCTTCTTCAGCTCGTCCATCAGGGAATCGAACATGTCGCCCATGAAGACCTTCATGACCAGCTTGCCCTCCTTCTTCAGGATGCGGTCGCAGACGTCCACGGCGTACATGCACAGGTTGATCGAGCGGGCATGATCCATCGAATAATGGCCGGCGATGTTCGGCGCCATATCCGACAGGACGACGTCCGCCTTCCCGCCGAAGCGGTCCATCAGCTCGATCATGGTGGAATCCTCGGTGATGTCCCCGACGAAGGTCTGCACGCCCTCGATCGGCTTGATGTACCTCAGGTCCACGCCGATGACCCTGCCGTTGGGCCAGGTGCGCTCCTGCGCCACCTGCAGCCATCCGCCGGGGCACGCTCCCAGGTCGACGACGGCGTCGCCGGGCTTGAAGATGGAGAACCTGTTGTCGATCTGGATGAGCTTGAAGGATGCCCTGGAGCGGTAGTTCAGCTTCTTGGCGAGCTTGTAGTAGTGCTCGTTCCTCCTCTCGGCGACCCAACGGTCGTGCAGATCGGCCATGGACGGTGTTAGAGACCTTCCTTATAAATGGGTTGGGACGTCGGCACCGATATCTACGGCCTGGGATTCACGGTGGCGATGAAGCCCTTCGAGAGGATCCTGTCGCGCGGGAGAGTGGTGCTCGGACCCATGTCCGGGTACTCCTGTCTGAGCTACAGGCGTTTCATGGAGCCTTTCGGGGTCGGTGCGTCGGTGACGGAGATGACCTCCGCTCCCGGTCTCGTGCACAATCCGGAGGAATCCAGACGCTTCGTGACGGCCTCCGGGATCGCTCCGACGGGTGCGCAGGTATTCGGAGCCGTTCCGGAGATCGTGGCCGAAGGCGCGGTCATCGCCATGGAGCTGGAACCGAGGCTGGATTTCATCGACATCAACATGGGATGCCCCGTGAAGAAGGTCAGGCGCACCGGCGCCGGATCCGCGCTCATGAGGGATCCGAAGCTGTGCGGGAGGATCGTGGAAGCGGTGAAGGACGCCGTCGATATTCCCGTGACCGTGAAGATCCGCCTCGGGGAGGATGCGGAGCACATGAACTTCCGCGAGGTCCTCGACGAGACGCTGTCCGCCGGAGCGGACGCGGTCACGGTCCATTCGAGGACCGTGGACCAGCAGTACTCCGGGACCGCCGACCATGAAATGATCCGCGGCCTGGGGGACGATATCGACGCCCCTCTCATCGTCTCCGGCGACATCTTCGCCCCGCAGGATGCCCTGAACGCGATGGAGATCACCAAAGCGGACGCTGTCATGGTCGCCCGCGGAGGCGTGGGGAACCCGTTCCTGATAACCGCCATCGACACCCTGCTGAAGACCGGCGAGGTCCTGCCGGAGCCCCCGATATCCCAATACGCCGAGTGGTGCCTGGAGCTCATGGACGCCACCGTATCCGAATTCGGACCCGAGGTGGGTCTGGCGAGGATGAGGGGCGTCGCTCCGAAGTTCCTCTCCGGGGGGAGGTACAGCAGGAACTACCGCCACGCCATCACATCGGCGGACTCCGACCTCGAGAGCATAAGGGCTCTGCTGACGAAGGTCCGCGATGCGGATCCCTCGACACAACCATAACCTCCGACCCCATCGCGGTGCCATGGACCTGTTCGAATACACGCGGAGGGACATCCTCGAGAAGGAGGCGCCCCTGGCAAGCAGGATGCGCCCGCGCACCCTCGACGAGGTGGTCGGACAGGAGCACATCCTCGGTCCGGACCGTTTGTTGTCGAGAGCGATACGCGCGGACCGCATCGGCTCGCTCATATTCTACGGTCCCCCCGGCACCGGGAAGACCACCCTGGCCCAGGTGATAGCGAACACCACCAGGTCCAGATTCGTGCAGATCAACGCCACCACCGCCGGCAAGAAGGACATGGAGGATGCGGTGAAGGGCGCCAAGGACGCGCTCGGCATGGAGGAGCGGCGTACCATCCTGTTCGTGGACGAGATCCACAGGTTCAACAAGGCCCAGCAGGACTATCTGCTGCCGTTCGTGGAGGACGGGACGGTCACGCTCATCGGCGCGACCACCGAGAACCCGTACTTCGAAGTGAATCGCGCCCTTGTGTCCAGGTCCAGGATATTCGAACTGAAGCCGCTGGGCCCGGAGGACCTGGAGAGGATCCTCCGCAGGGCGCTCGAGGATGAGGAGAGGGGATTGGGGAAGCTGGACGTCGTCGCGGACGATGATGCGATCTCCTTCCTGGCCGACATCGCCAACGGCGATGCGCGCGCGGCGCTCAACGCATTGGAACTCGGTGCTCTGACCACATCCCCCGGAGAGGACGGGAAGGTCAGGATAACCGCCGAAGTGGCATCGGAATGCATCCAGAAGCGCATCCTGAACTACGACCGCGACGGGGACAACCACTACGACACCATCTCGGCGTTCATCAAGAGCATGCGCGGTTCCGACCCGGATGCCGCGGTGTACTATCTGGCGAGGATGCTCTACGCCGGCGAGGATGTGAGGTTCATCGCCCGCAGGATAATGATCTGCGCCTCGGAGGACGTGGGCAACGCGGATCCGAACGCACTTGTCGTCGCGGTGTCCGCCGCACAGGCGGTGGAGAGGATCGGCATGCCCGAATCCCAGATCATCCTGTCCCAGGCGGCTTCGTACGTCGCATGCGCCCCCAAGAGCAACTCCGCCTGCGAGGCCATCTTCAAAGCGATGGATTCCGTGAAGAACGAGCCCACCGGCGGGATTCCGCCGTATCTGAAGGATGCGCACTACAGCGGCGCCAAGGACCTGGGCCGCGGTCTGACGTACAGATACCCCCATGATTTCCCCAACCACTACGTCGACCAGCAGTACCTCCCCGATGAACTCAAGGGGAGGAGATTCTACGAGCCCTCCGACAACGGGTACGAGAAGGGCATCAGGCTCTGGCTCGAGAGGATAGGGAAGTATCCGAAGAAGGGCTGAATGCAATCCAGAAGCGCATCCTAATATCCCACCTCCCCGATGACAAGGACGGTATTCAGATGAGCGGATGGACGTACAGCAAATCCGGAGTGAACATCGACCAGAAATCCGAGGCCATCAAGGCCCTCGTTGACAAGGTCAGCTACAAGAGGGAGGGCCTCGGACAGGCGGTCCGCATCCCCGGACTCTTCGCCAGCCTCATCGATTTCGGCGACAGGTACATCACGCTCGCCACCGACGGGGTCGGATCCAAGCTGCTCATCGCCGAGGAGCTGGACAAATGGGACACCGTGGGGATCGACTGCATCGCCATGAACGTCAACGACACGATCTGCGTCAACGCCGTCCCCACATCCTTCGTCGATTACATCGCCATCGACAAGCCCGAACCCCGCATCACCGAGGAGATCGGGATCGGACTCCAGAAGGGCGCCGAACTGTCCGACATGGAGATCGTCGGCGGGGAGATCGCCGTCCTTCCGGAGATCATCAACGGCGTGGACCTGTCCGGCACCTGCATGGGATACGTGGAGAAGGACAAGGTCATCACCGGGGACAAATGCGCCGAGGGCGACCTGATCATCGGGCTCGAGTCCTCCGGGATCCACTCCAACGGATTGACCCTGGCGAGGAAGGTCCTCGAGGGCAACAACATCTCGCTGAAGGATTCCGTGAAAGGGATCAGATGCATCGGGGAGGAGCTCCTCACGCCCACCGAGATCTACGTCAGGCAGGTCCTGTCGATAACGGAGAAGCACGAGGTCCACGGACTGGTTGACATCACCGGCGGGGGCCTCAGGAACATCCTCAGGATGAGGAAGGGGCTGCGTTACGTGATCGACGACCCGATCAAGCCCGCCCCGGTGTTCGAGGCGCTGCAGGAGATCGGGGAGATCGAGACCAAGGAAATCTACCAGACCCTCAACATGAGCATGGGATTCACCATGATCGCCCCCGCGGACGAAGCCGAGCGGATCGCGTCCGAGAACGGGAACGCGAAGATCGTCGGCCGCGTCGAAAAGGGCGACGGTGTGCTGTTCGCCCCCGAGAACATCCTGTACGACCACTACTGAACTTCTGATTGCATCGGCATACCTATATATCGGTGTGCCGATGCATATCTATGGCCCCCACCATAGCTGAGGTGATGCAGGAGAAAGGCATCACCAGATACCGTCTGTCCAAGGAGAGCGGTGTGCCCTGGGCCACGCTATCCGACATCTACAACGGGAAAACGAAGTTGGAGAAGTGCGAGGCCGGCACCGTCCGTAAGCTGGCCTCGGCCCTCGACATGACTGTGGAGGAGGTTCTCGACCTTGAGACGGGCATCATCACCACCATCTCCGGCAAGCCTTCGAACCCGGAATATCTCGAAAAAGACCTGCCTCCGTATCTTCAGAAATCGATCGACGAACTGAAGCTGAGGATCGAAAAGAAGTCGACGGTTCCTTTGGATCTCCTACTGGATGACCTGTACGGATCCATCAACTCCGCATTCTGGGATAATGAGATCTCGAAAGAGCAGGCGGAATACCTCCGCTCGAAGTATCTGGGCATGTGATACCTTGATCGACTTCAGCGATTGCGAGATCGACCCCGGATTCGCATACGACGGGGCCAACGGAAAGAAGATCTGCATCCTGTACGAGGGGGAGAGGTACATGATGAAATTCCCCACCCGTCCGAGACCGCGCGGATGGAATGCTGACAGAATCGACGTTTACTCGAACAGCTGCTACTCCGAACACGTGGGCTGCAGGGTCCTGAAGAGCATCGGCTTGAACAGCCAAGATACTCTCATGGGGACCTATGATACGGATCATGGAAAGAGGACGGTCGTGATCTGCAAAGACTTCACCGCCGGAGGGAAACGCCTCATCCCATTCATCAGTCTCAAGAATGCATGCCTCAAAGATGTGGATTCGCCTGGAACGAGCACTGAACTCGACGAGATAATGACGGTCATACAGAATCAGTCGCTGTTCGACCCCAATATGTTGAACGGATTCTTCTGGGACATGTTCATCGGCGATGCTCTGATCGGGAATTTCGATCGTCACAACGGCAATTGGGGGTTCCTGGCGGACTCCTCGAACGACTATTCGATCGCACCGATATTCGACTGCGGATCCAGCCTGTATCCCCAGCTGATGATCGAAGAATACAGGAGTGTCCTGAACAACCCGTCTGAAATGACCACGAGAATCTATGCCAGACCGTGGTCGTCAATCAAGATGAACGATGAGAGGATCAACTACTTCGATTTCATCACCTCCCTGAAAAACGAGGACTGCAACAACGCTCTGCTACGTATCGTCCCGAGAATAGACATGAACAAGATTCATGACCTGATCGACGACATGCCCGAACTCTCGGACCTCCAGAAGGAGTTCTACTGCACTATGCTGAGCGAACGGAAGGAGAAGATCCTCGACGTCGGCTATAAGAAACTGGTCGGCAGGAGCTGAATCACTGCCACAATCTGGCGTACAGCGCACCGCAGACCGCTCCCAATGCGGTGCAGGTCTCCAAGGAAAACCCGCCGGGCGTGATGTCGAGGTTGTAGCGGGGGATGGACATCACGTTCTTCGGGACCCCGTGGGGCCCGATGCCGAACAGCAGGGTGATGCTCTGTCCCCTCTCGACCATCTCGACGGTCTGCGACAGCGTGATCTGCTTCTTTGGGTCGGGTCTGCAGGTGGTCAGGACCACCTCCCCCAACTGGGGCGGGAATCCCTTCCCGGGGTACGGGAAGCACTGGAACCGGCCGGATTCGGCCATCTCCATGAAGTTCTTGCCGTGTCCCCCGATGGTCGTGGTACCGGCCACCCACTCGGCTATCTCCTTGGGAGTGCGGGCGTCCTCCGGGATCGGGAACCCGAACAGGGCCAACCCCATGTCGTAGGCCCTCGCCAGGTCCCCTGCGCGCGCTATGACGCGCCTGTGGGGCTCCCTGAAATTCTGGTCGTACGAGTTGTACAGTCCGATCGTGATCCTTCCGCGTCCCATCGGGTTTTCCTCCTGCGGCCGACGATCGCGTAGAGGTCGCCGTCCATGAATATCTCCAGGTCTGGGTGCTCCGCCTTGATGCGCTCGATCTCCTCCATGACCTGCGACATGGTGAGGTCGCTGGTCCTGATGTCGATGAAGACGTAATCGGGCTTCATGGGGACACCCACAGAAAGGATGGAAGAAGAGTCATGGTGCCGTGAGCCGGGCTCGAACCAGCGACTTCAAGATCTTCAGTCTTGCACTCTCCCAACTGAGTTACCACGGCGTAATTCGACCCTATAGATGACCTGTTTATAAGGTTTGTGCGGGACCGGTTCGCCGCCGGCCCCGCCGGGGTCACTCGTCGCCCTCCATCGGGATGTTGTCTGGCACGTCGGGGTCCGCAGGGACGTCCGGAGCCTCGTACTCGATCTCCTGCTCCTGCTCCTCGGTCATGATCGGCTCGACGGCGACGACCTTGTCCCCGTCGCGCATGTCCATGATCCTGACCCCCTTGGCGTTGCGGCCGGTCTCCCTGATCTCGTCGGTGTCGATGCGGATGATCTTGCCGGATGCGGATGTGAGCATCAGCTGGTCCCCGTTGTTCACCTTCCTGACGCTTACGACCCTGCCGTTCCTCTCGTCGGTCTTGATGGTGATGACGCCCTTCCCTCCGCGGCGCGTCTTCCTGTAGTCGTCCACGTCGGAGATCTTCCCGTATCCGTTCTCGGAGACGGTCAGCAGCCTGTCGCCGGGCCTCACCACGGCCATGGAGACCACGCGGTCGCCGTCGTTCAGGGTCATCCCCTTCACGCCCATGGTGTCCCTTCCGGTGGCGCGGGCGTCGGATTCGTCGAACCTGACCGCCTGACCGTCTGCGGAGGCGATGATGATCTGGTCCGTGCCGTCGGTGATGTCGGTCTCGATCAGCTCGTCGCCCTCGTCCAGCTTGATGGCCTTGATGCCGCGGGCGCGGACGTTGCCGTACGCAGCCAGGGAGGTCTTCTTGAACAGCCCCTCGCGGGTGCAGAACACCAGGTACCTGTCCTCGGGGAATCCGGAGGCGCAGATGGTGTTGACCACCATCTCCCCCTCCTCCAGATCGGCGAGGAGGTTCACGATGGGCTTGCCCTTGGACTGCCTGCTGCCCTCCGGGATCCTGTAGGCCTTGAGCCAATGCAGACGGCCGTGGTTGGTGATGAACATCACGTAGTCGTGGGACGACGTGACGAACATCGACGCCACATGGTCCTCCTCCTTGGTCTGCATGCCCGTCAGCCCCACGCCTCCGCGGGACTGCTGCCTGTAGGTGCTCAGGGGGATCCTCTTGATGTAGTTGTCAGCGGAGATGGTGATGACCACCTGCTCCCTCGGGATGAGGTCCTCGTCGTCGGAGTCGATGGGGTTCGGGTCGATGACCGTCCTGCGGTCGTCGCCGTAGGTCTCCTTCATCTCCGCGAGCTCGGTCTTGATGATGCCCAGGACCCTCTCCTCACGGGCGAGGATGTCCTTCAGGTCGTTCATCGTGACGATGAGCGCCTCGTACTCCTCCTTGAGGGAGGTGATCTCCAGCCCGGTGAGCTTCTGGAGCCTCATGTCCAGGATCGCCTTCGCCTGGTCGGAGTCGATCTCCAGCAGGGTCTGCAGGCCCTGGTTGGCCGTCTCGGCGTCCTCGGACGCGCGGATGAGCGCGATGGTCTCGTCGAGCATGTTCAGGGCCTTCATCAGCCCCTCGAGTATGTGGAAGCGCTTCTCCGCCTGTGCGAGGTCGAACTGCGTCCTCCTGACGACGACCTGCTTCCTGTGGTCGATGTAGTGGCCGATCAGGGCCTTCAGGCTGAGGATGGTGGGCTTGTTGTCCACCAGGGCGATGTTGATGATCCCGTAGGTGACCTCCATGTTGGTCTTCCTGAACAGGTTCTCCAGGACCACCGCGGGGATCGCGTCCTTGTGCAGTTCGATGACTATGCGCATCCCGTGCCTGTCGGACTCGTCGCGGAGATCCGTTATCCCCTCGATGTCCTTGTTCTTGACGCGGTCCGCGATCTGCTCGATGAGCATGGACTTGTTGACCTGGTAGGGGATCTCGTCGACGATGATCCTCTCCTTCCCGTTGGCCATGTCCTCCATGTGGACGTTGGACCTGACCCTGAGCCTGCCGCGTCCGGTCTCGTATGCCGAACGGATCCCGGCGAGGCCGTAGATCGTGCCTCCGGTGGGGAAGTCGGGACCCTTGACGAACTGCATCAGGTCCTCCATGGTCGCATCGGGGTGGTCGATCTGATGGACGATGGCGTCGCACACCTCGCGGAGGTTGTGCGGGGGCATCTTCGTCGCCATACCGACGGCGATACCGTCGGAACCGTTCACCAGCAGGTTGGGGAACTTGGAGGGCAGGACGGACGGCTCCTTGAGCGACCCGTCGTAGTTGTCGACCATGTCGACGGTGTCCTTGTCCAGGTCCGCCATCAGGTCGCTGGCCATCTTGGTCAGCCTGGCCTCGGTGTAACGCATGGCGGCCGCGGAGTCCCCGTCGACCGAACCGAAGTTACCCTGACCGTCCACCAGGGGGTACCTGAGCGAGAACGGCTGGGCCATCCTCACCATCGCCTCGTACGCGGCGGAGTCGCCGTGCGGGTGGTACTTACCCAGCACCTCTCCCACCACGGTCGCGGACTTCTTATGGGGGCGGTTGTACTGCAGTCCCAGGCTGTCCATGGCGAACATGATCTTCCTGTGGACCGGCTTGAGACCGTCGCGGACGTCGGGCAGAGCGCGCCCGACGATGACGCTCATGGAGTAGTCGATGTAGGAGCGCTGCATCTCCTTCTCGATGGGCTGGATTATGAGTTTCCTCTCTCCGTCCATGGTATCACACATCCAGGTTGATCACTTCGTGGGCGTGCTCGATGATGAACTCGCGCCTCGGCTCCACGTCGTCGCCCATCAGGACCGAGAACAGCTGGTCTGCCAGGATCCCGTCCTCGATGGTCACCTTCTTCATTATCCTGGATTCGGGGTTCATGGTGGTCTCCCACAGCTGCTGCGGGTTCATCTCTCCCAGACCCTTGTACCTGGAGACGTTGGCGCCCTGTCCCAGTTCGGCCATGGCCGCCGTCATCTCCTCGTCGTTGTAGGCGTAGATCTGCTTCTTGCCCTTGTAGACCCTGTAGAGCGGGGGCATGGCTATGTAGACGTGCCCGGCCTCGATGAGGGGCTTCATCTGCCTGTAGAACAGTGTCAGCAGGAGCGTCCCTATGTGCGCCCCGTCCACATCCGCATCGGTCATGATGACCACGTTGTGATAACGGATCTTGGTGACGTCGAAGTCCTTCCCTATGCCGCCTCCGATGGCGATGGCGAGGTTCTTGATCTCCTCGTGGTCCAGGAGCTTGTCCGGACGGGCCTTCTCGACGTTGAGGATCTTACCCCTCAGGGGCAGGATGGCCTGGAACTGCCTGTCCCTGCCCTGCTTGGCGCTGCCTCCTGCGGAGTCCCCCTCCACGATGTACAGCTCGCATTTGGACGGGTCCCTCTCGGAGCAGTCGGCGAGCTTCCCGGGGAGGCTCGTGGTCTCGAGGACGCTCTTCCTGCGGGTGGCGTCGCGCGCCTTCCTGGCGGCTTCGCGCCCCTCGTAGGCGGTGATGGCCTTCTTGATGATGGTCTGCGCCACCTGCGGGTTCTCCAGCAGGTACTCGGCGAGCTTCTCGTTCACCAATGCCGAGACGGCCCCCTGCGCCACGGAACTCCCCAGCTTGGCCTTGGTCTGGCTCTCGAACTGGGGGTCCGGCATCCTGATGCTGACTATCGCCGTCAGCCCCTCGCGGCAGTCGCTGCCCTCGAGGGTGGTGTCCTTCAGGAGGTTGTTGGCCTTGCCGTAGTCGTTGAGCGTCTTGGTCAGGGCCGTCCTGAACCCGGTGAGGTGCGTTCCCCCCTCGGGCGTGTAGATGGTGTTCACGAACGGGTCGATCTCCTCGTTGTACCCGTCCGTCCACTGCATAGCGATGTCCATCTCGACACCGTTCCTCTCCCCGTCGAAGCGGATGGGAGTGGGGTGCAGGGGCGTCTTGGACCTGTTGAGGTACTGCACGAACTCGGAGACCCCTCCGTCGAAGTGGAACGTCTCCTTCTTCCCCGTGCGCTTGTCCTCGAAGTTGATGGTGACCTTGGTGTTCAGGAAGGCCTGGTTGCGGAACCTGTTCTGGAGGACCGCGTAATCGAACGATACGGTCTCGAACATCGTGGGATCCGGCCAGAACGTGATGGTCGTGCCGTGCCTGTCGGAATCGCCGATGACCTCCACGGGCCCGTCGGGGACGCCGATGGTGTACGACTGCCTGAACCGTTTGCCCTCCCTGTCCACGACGGCGACGAGCTTCTTGGAGAGGGCGTTCACGACGGAAACCCCCACTCCGTGCAGTCCTCCGGAGACCTTGTAGCTGTTCTGATCGAACTTCCCTCCGGCGTGCAGGTCCGTGAGACACATCTCCAGCGCGGACTTGCCCTCCTTGTGGTTCATGGCCGTGGGGATACCCCTCCCGTCGTCCACGACGCTGATGGAGCCGTCCTCGTTGATGGTCACGTCCACTTCGGTGGCGAATCCCGCCATGACCTCGTCGATGGAGTTGTCCACGACCTCGAACACAATGTGGTGGAGTCCGCGGGAGTCGGTGGATCCGATGTACATCCCGGGCCTCTTCCTGACGGCCTCGAGGCCGTGCAGCGCCGTGATAGAATCGGCGTTGTAGGCCTCCTCGGCCTTCTCGAAGTTCCCATCCATAATCTTACCTCAACCGGGGGATGCCTTCCTTATATTAATAACGCGCGTGCGAGCGCACACGCGCGTAATAAAAAGAGGCCGGCGGGTTCGCCGGAAACGGTTTCAAATTCGGAGATCGGAAACGTCGTCCGTCTTCCCGAGAGGACGGAGAGGCCTGTTCGGCCTGTATCTGACCGCTCTCCCCGCACCGACCTTGATGATCCGCTCGTCCTCGAGCATACGGTTGATGATCGAAACAGCTTCGCTCCTGCTGACTCCCATCTCCTTCTCGAGATCCGCGCGGGTGAACTCGTTCCTGCTGTCTATGAAAGCCTGTGCGGGATCCTCGGCGACGTTCATCGACGGCAGGGTTATGGTGAACGTCGATCCCCCCACGGTTATCTCGGGATGGATGTACGTCCCCCTGTACAGCCCGAATATACGGGGGATCCCCGTGCCGTACGATTCGATGTAATCCAGCCGGTAGAACACGTTCGCCAGATTCTTGTTCCTGAGCGACGAGACGCCTGTGAGCAGCTCCTCCGTGGTGAAGCTCCTGTTCAGCGACCCGGGCGATGTTATCGTTATCTTCGTCCTGTATATCGAGACCAGGATCGCGTCATCGACGCTGTAGTCCCTGTGGACGATCGCATTCACGACCGCCTCCCTCACGGATCTCTCGGGATAGGCATATCTGTCGACCCTCTTCATGCCCGAGATGACCGACGACGGATTGTTGTATCTGGCTATGAACGCTAGGACATCGTGCATCTGCTTGATCACGGACCCGCTGTATTCCGCACGCTCAAGGAATTCCGTCCGATATTCGTCGTTAAAAGCCGCGATCTTTATGGACTGATCGAACTGGTCGGAGAGGATGAAGCCCAGTTGGGTGTACCTCCCCTCTTCGATGATGTGGAGGGATTCCATGTTCGCCTTCGTGAGGGTCAAAGACTTCTCGTCGAATGCCGCTCTGAGAGTATTGAATGTCAGGTCCTGGACAAAGGAGTCCTGGTCTTCGAAAGCCACGGATCTCACGTTTTGGATCATCTGTTGGAACCGCTCTTCCGTTACAGGAACGGATGACGTCCCTTCGCGCACGTAAACCCCTTCTGCCCGGAGACCTTTTTCGCGGAGATAGTACGGCTTCTTATTCCCCTCATGCACGCTAATGGTCACGACTTTCTTGCCGTCCAGCTGTTCCACTTCGACGACAGTATTCATCGTAATGTCTGGACGAACCTTGTCCGTGATTGCGTTGACACATCTCTTCGCAACGTCGTCTGGATTGTCGATGCCTACGATTTCTCCATCATCGTTCACACCGACCATGATTCTCCCTCCGTGAGTATTGGAAAAGGCGACGAGTGTCTTCACCAACGTATCGGTGTACTTCTCCTTGAACTCGGTGTAACCGTTCTCGAACATGCTTCTAAATATGCATTCGATTATTTCAAATAATCGATTCAAATCGATTCTAATCGATTTTTCATTCTGTTCGAAAACAACTCTGGCCTCCATTTCCGCAGACGCTGGATTGTATGAAAAGACCTGGACGAGTAGTCAATCGTCTGGCCCCTGGCCTCCCCTCCATACAATTGCCAGAACACAACTGGTAAGCGCAAGGCTAAACATGGCCACCTTGATACGCCGTCCAATGAGCACGATCATGGAACAGGCCCGCAGGGGCGAGATCACAGACCTGATGAGGCGCATCGCGGAGAAGGAGGGCGTCTCACCGGAGTTCATCTGCAGGGGGATCGCATCCGGGAGGATCTGCGCGCCCCACAACCCGGCGCACGACCCGGAACCGGCCGCCATCGGCGAGGGGCTCTCCGTCAAGATCAACGTGAACCTCGGCACGTCCAGGGACATCGTGGACCTGGATTCCGAGCTCGAGAAGCTCAGGATCGGCCTGAGGTACGGCGCCGACGCCGTCATGGACCTGAGCACCGGAGGGGACATCGACGCCATCCGCGCGAAGCTGCTGTCCGAATGCCCGGTCATGATGGGGTCCGTCCCCATCTACCAGACCGGCCTGACCGCCGCCAGGCGCAACGCCGTGGTGGAGATGACCGAGGACGACATCTTCAACGGCATCGAGAAGCACGCGAAGGACGGGATGGACTTCATGACCGTCCACTGCGGCATCACCCGCGAATCGGTCGCATGGCTGCAGAAGAGCGGACGCCTGATGGACGTCGTCTCCAGGGGAGGGTCCTTCCTGACCGCGTGGATCCTCCACAACGGGGAGGAGAACCCGCTGTTCAAGAACTACGACTACCTGCTCGAGATGGCCCGGAAGTACGAGTTCACCCTGTCCCTCGGGGACGGGTTCAGACCCGGATGCATCAACGACGCGTCCGACCAGGCCCAGATCTCCGAGCTGATGACCCTCGGACACCTCGTGAAGCGCACACGCACCGCTGGTGTCCAGAGCATGGTCGAAGGCCCCGGGCACGTCCCGCTGGACCAGGTCCCCATGAACATACAGCTGGAGAAGAGGATGTGCGACGGGGCTCCGTTCTACGTCCTCGGACCCCTCGTGACCGACATCGCACCCGGATACGACCACATCGTGGGCGCCATAGGCGGTTCCGTGGCCGCTCAGGCCGGAGCGGACTTCCTCTGCTACCTCACGCCCGCGGAGCACCTGTCCCTGCCGGACGTCGACGACGTCAGGGAGGGCGTCATCGCATCGAAGATCGCCGCCCATGTCGGCGACCTGTGCAGGGGCATCGGTCAGGAGAGGGACGAGCGCATGGCGAGGGCGAGGAAGGTCCTCGACTGGAACACCATGTACGACACCTGCATCGACCCCGAGAAGGCCCGCAGGTACAGATGCAGGGGCTGCACCGAGGAGAGCGAGGGATGCTCCATGTGCGGCGACGTCTGCGCCATCAAGATCGTCAACACCTACATGAAGAGGGACGACGACGGGAGCCACGACTGCTGAGATGCGGGTATGAGAAGAGATGGAGCCACTGGAGGGGATCGAACCCCCGGCCTACGGTTTACGAAACCGCCGCTCTACCGCTGAGCCACAGTGGCGCTGACGATGCGATAGGTTCCACCTATTTAACTGATGACACAAACCGCTTCAAACGGGCGTCGGAGGGGAAAAGGGCACGGAAGCCCTCATCCCTTCCGATAATGCGGGAACATGTCCCTGAAGACGACCGCGTCCTTCTCTATGAGCGGCGATTCGCAGATGAACGTGCATTCCTGCTTGGAATCGTCGAGGATCCCCGCCAGGATCGACAGGTCGGGGTCCTTCGCCTCCAGCGGGAGATGGGATATCTCGCCCTTCTCCCCGTACTTTATGCAGCTTATGTGGAAGTGCGCGATGGGTCCGGAGAGCGTGAAGAACTGGTCGGTCAGGTCGCGCATGTCCTTCTCGGTGCGGAGGCATCCGCGCCCCCTGGCGTGGACGTGCGCCACATCCAGCACCGGATGGACCCCGTCCACCCTGTCCATGACCTTCGATATCTCGTCGAGCGTACCGAACTGACCCGTCTTCCCCATGGTCTCCACGCCCAGGATGACGTCCTTTATACCCTCGTCATCCAGGAGGTCCTTGCACTTGGATAGGCCCTCGCACACGGAATCCAGCGCGGTATCGGGGGATTTCCCGTAGGATGCGGCGTGGATCACGATGATGTACGCGCCGAGGTGATGCGCCGCGCGGGCGGTGTCCATGACCCAATCGATGCTCTTCTCGCGGGTCTCGGGGTTGTCGGAATTGAAGCTGATGAAGTATGGCGCGTGGCAGCTGAGCCTTATATCGAGCTCCTTGGCCTTGGCGCCGATCTCCTCCGCGCGCTCCGGCTTGATGCGGGCCCCGCGGACGAACTCCACCTCGAGCGCGTCCAATCCCAGGCCTCTCGTGTATTCCAGGGCGCCTTCCGGCTTCTTCCCGGCAGCAGGGTACCCCGCAGGTCCGAATCTCATACCCTCCCGGATGCGTCCGGATTATTATTGGATGCCGACGATGACCCCGCATGAAGTTGGATCTCGACGTCTCGCTCGACCCCACGCTCGGATGCGGACAGGCGCACCGGTGGAGGAAGGACGGGGATGTCTGGGAAGGGGTCCTGGGGAACGAGATAGTCCGTCTGAGGCAGACCGAGGACGGGATCGAGGCCGAAGGATGCTCCGATAAGGGGAGGCTCCTGCGCTACCTCCGCTCCGACGACGACCTTGAAGCGATAATCGCCGAGATCTCCGAACGCGACCCGTACGTCGCATCGCTCTCCGAACATTGCCCCGGGCTCCGCATCCTCAAACAGGACGAATGGGAGTGCCTGGCGACGTATCTCCTGGCGACCAACGCCAACGTCGGAAGGATCGGGAAGATGGTGGAATCGGTCTGCGACTGCTTCGGGAAGGACCTCGGCGGGAGGCACGCCTTCCCGACTCCGAAGGAGATCCTCGACGGAGCGGACAGGATCTGCACCTGCAGACTCGGCTTCAGGGAGAGCAGATTCATCGAGCTGGCACATCGCGTGGAGGACGGCGAGATCGACCCCGCCGGGATCTCCGAGTTGAGCTATGAGGAATGCGTCGAGGAGCTCATGGGGATCAACGGCGTCGGCCCGAAGGTGGCCGACTGCGTCGCGATATTCGGATACGGGCACCTGGAGGCTTTCCCCGTGGACGTCCGCATCTCGAAGGTCATGGAGGCCATGTACGGCGTGAAAGGCTCGTACAAGGCCGTATCGTCCTACGGGCGGGAGAAGTTCGGCAGATACGCCGGATACGCCCAGGAGTTCCTGTATCACAGCAAATTCATCGATCAGCGAGGGCGGGGGAGCTCGCTGCAGCATTCGGGCGGGTACACGCCGGTCTGCTCTTTGTAGACCATGGCGAGGAGCCCGGATTTCTTCACGACGCCGCAGAGCCAGCACACCTCGGCGCCGTAATCCGCACCGTCCTTGGCGATCCTGCGGGCGGCCGTCTTGACGGCCTCCTCGAACTCGGAGTACATGGGGAACGAGGAATAGTCCCCTCCGCGCTTCTTCGTGAGATATTGTGAGATCGCGGCGTCCGTGACGCCGAACTTCTTGGCGACCTGCGCCTGCGTCATGCCGTAGCCCTCGACCAGCTCCCTGGCGAGTTCCCTCCGCACGAGCGGCAGGATCTGCCAGACCACGACCTCGCAGGGTATCTTCATAAGGCCTGTGAAGGTGTCGGGATATTTAGGGTTAAGGCCGTTAACTCGATCGGAGCCTCGAGCCCAGGTTGAGCTTCGAATAGAACTCGGAGACGTCCCAATCGTCGTCGTCCTGCTCCCTCTGGCTCTCCAATCTGACGCCCACGGACTGCGCCGCCTCCTTCATGACCCTGCCGGCCCTGTCGGTACCCTCGAACTCCTCGACCTTGGCACCGGACGCGCAGATCTTCCCCTTGAACGAGCCGATGATCTCCGGCCCGTGCATCACCACGGACTTAGCGGTCTCGCAGCGCGCCTTGATGACGTCCCTGAGGTACAGGCTGAGGTTGTCCTGGGTGTTCAGCACGAACGTCTCCCCGAACCCTATCGGCTCCTTCCCCACATCGGCGGCGGTCATCCACCGGAGCGTCGGGTCCCCCTCGACGAAGAAACCCTTCTTCAGGAAGCCCTCGTCCTCCAGGGACGAGAGGATCCTGCGGGTCTCCCCCATCCTGCACTCGATGAAACCTGCTATGAGATCCGCCGTGAACGAGCCGAACGCCTTGAAGTGCCTGCGCGCGACCTCCTTCAGCGCCTCGGTCCTGTCCATCCCTATGTCCTTGACCTCGGAATACCTGGAATCCGGCCCCTGTCCGATGACGGTCCCGCGCACCAGCTCGTTTATCGCCTCGGCGGTCGTCTCCTGGGAGTACGGGGATGCGGAGATGATGTCCTTCCTCGACACGGGCTGGTCGCGCCTCACGATGCCCAGGACGGTCTTCGCGGGCTCGGTGAACTGGATCGACTTGGCGGCCCTGTACAGAGAGGCCTCCGACGGACTGGCGTATCCGATGTACGACGGCATCAGCGCGGTCTTGATCGCCCCCGTGCCGTCGAGCTGCTTCTTCAGGGAAGAGGAGTCCTTGATGCGGATCAGGGTCTCCTGGTCCCCGCGGATGTAACCGCGGACGCGGAGCAGGTCCGCCGCGGTCGGGAGGCGGTCGGCCTTGGCCACGCCCTGCCTCTTGATCGCCATCGAAATCAGCAGGTTCTCCTCCACGGTCCAGGGATCGAACCTCCCCTTGGCGTAGAACCCGTTGACCTCGTGGTAGCCCTTGGATTCCAGCAACGCCACGGTATCCTCGTCGAGGTCGGCGGCGTCCTTCTTCAGGATCTCGCGGATGCGGACGATCTCCATCCCCTTCTGCGAGTAGAACCCCATGATGCGGTCCACCGCATCCAGCGCTCCCGGCAACAGGTCCGGCGAATCCAGGTCCATCCCGCGGATGTCGATGACCCCGGCCATCTCCCACATCTCGATGGCACCGACCACGGTGTCCCCTCTGGCGATGGGGTAGATCCACCTGTCGCCGTAGCGGGACGTGATCTCCGCCCATTTGGAACCCATGTCCGGGTCGTACAGCGAGAGCACCCTGAGCGGGAACTCCTGCTCCGGTACCTCCGACAATGCGGGAATCTCGTCGGGCATGATCAGCATGGGCGTCTGCCCCTCGCCGACAAGGATGGTCTGCGCCCCGATCTCCGCCGCTATGGCCTCGGTCCTGTCGGCCGGGAGGCCGGTGATGAACCTCAGCGCGGTCGCGGGGACCGGCCCGTATCCGCGTATCGCGGCCGCCGTCAGGTCCTTGGATGGGTCCCCGGTCGGCTCGTCGGGCTCGTAGACGGAGTACGTGTTCTCCGTCCCCCAGTCCTCCTTGTCGTCGAAGGTGCGGATGACCTTCAGCGACCTGTCTATCCTCATGACCGCCTCCTTGGCGGCCTCCTTCTCCATGCCGGTGGCGGAGATGATCTGCCTGAGGGTCGCGCCCCCGCTGCGCTCGATCACCTCGAGGATGCGCTCGTCCCCGGGCTGCGTCTCGTCGGTCCTGAGGGTGGCGAGACGGTCGCCGTCCTCCTTCAGGACGAACCTCACCTTCCCCCTGACGAACCTTCCGAGGAGGACCTCGCCGTCCTTCCTCATCCTCTGCCATTCGCGGAGGTCGAAGCCCTCGACCCTCTGGAATACGTCCAATTCGCTGCCGGCGGAGCCGTAGAACTCGAAGTACGCGCGGATCGACGGGAACCTCTCGCCCTTGGACAGCCTGTAGCGCTCCACCGTCTCGTAGTCGTAGACGTTGTCCCTGCCGGCCTTCAGGCGCATGTAGTCCAGCTTCAGCATGTACTGGTCGCCCTCGGAGATCAGGAAGCGTCCCTTGACCACTTCCTCCTCGGCGCACAGCGATTCCAGCGAGGACCTCGCCGCGGAATCGTCCAATGACAGGGCGTAGGCGACCTCCTGCACGGTGGCGGGCGCGAAGCACTCCAGGTAGCGGAGCACGATGCGGTCCGTGGCCGCGGAGCGGTCCATCTCCGGATAGTCGGTCCTGGAGAAGTACCACCTGTTGTTGCCGGCGATCCCCGAGCGTGTCACGAGGTACATCGACTCCAGCTTCCTCACGGACCTGAAGGTCTTGTCCTCGCTGATCTCCAGCTCGGCGGTGATCTCCGACATCGCCGTCCTCTCGCCTATGCAGTTGTAGACGGCCTTGTCGGTCTCGTTGAGCTCCCTGTCCTTGCGGGTCGCCGCAGCGTAATAGGGGATCTCGGACGCGAGCATCACGTGCGTCTCGTCCAGGAACACCGTCCCCAGCGTCCCGTCGTTGATCAGGTCCCTGATCCATCCGTCGACCGTCGCCTTGTCCTCGTCCGAGTAGGCGTAGACGTTCCTGCCCCTCTGCCTGATGGCCTGCAACGGCCCGGTCGACGCCAGGAGCTTGGGTATGTCCTCCTTGCTCACGGCCCTGGGGGGCTTCTGGGAATAGTAAGGTATGATCTGGTCCTCGGTGAACTCGAACTCGCTTATCCCGTCCCCCAGCGCGCGGTACAGGACCTTGCGGTGCAGCTCGCGGAGCAATGCCGACCGGTCCTCCATCAGGACGATGTCGGAGAACCCGGACAGGATGGCGGAATGTGCGAAGGGCGACGGGGTGCCGGTGAAGCGGATGATGTCGACCGACATCTTCCCCGACCCGATCATGTCCAGGACGACCCTGGCGTTCTTCACGTCCATGTCGTCCTCCAGGACCTCCCTGTACGTCTCCTCGATGACGGGCACGTTCTCCATGTCGCCCAGCGCTTCCAGGAGGTACGACGAACGGACCTGCTGCCTGTTGACCGATATGGGGCGGCCCATGTAGTTCCTCAGGATCATGAAGCTGCGGGCCGCGGTGTGCCTGAACCTGAGCTTGAATATCTCGGAATCGCGGATGGATTTCCTCAGGATCGGCTCCAATTCGGACGTCCCGATCATGCCCGGGACGGTTGCGGGGTCGATCTTCCTCGGGAGTCCGAGCATGAAGCTGTCGTCGGATATGGTGACGGAGACGTTCGCTCCGATGGCACCGGTTATCCTGTAAGCATAGGCGCGCGACAGCGCGTCGTTGACCCTGCGGCCGAACGGGAAGTGGAACACCAGCTTCTGGTTCCCGGACGGGTCGATGTACTCCTCGATGGCGAGCCTGTCGCAGTCCGGGATGAATCCCGCGACCGCCTCCTGCTCCCTGAAATACGATAGGATGCTGCGGGCAGAGCCCTCGTCGACGTCGAACTCCTCGGATATTCCTTTGACGGCCTCCTTGTCCGGTTCGGATATCCTGGAGCCCATCTCCTTGCGGAACTCCGCGATGTCCATGGACAGGTCGAAGCTCCTGGGGAGCATCTCCCCGGCCCACGAGGGCACGGTGGGCTTCCTCCCGCTAGCTTCCTTGACGTAGGCGGTCATCCCCTTCGAACGGACGAACTCGAACGAACGCCCTCCCAGGACGAACACGTCCCTGGGGGACAGCCTCTCCACGAACTTCTCGGACAGCTCGCCGGCGGTGGTGCCGTGGTTGGTCACCACCCTGTAATTGGCCTCCTCCGGGATCGTCCCCAGGTTCATGAAGTAGATCATCCTGGAGCCCTTCTTCCTGCCGAACTGCTCCTCCTGCTCGTCGTACCATATCTTGGAATAGACGCCCTCGAAGTCGTCCTTGCTGCCGAGGTACCTGAGCACCTCGTTGAAGCTCTCCTCCGAGAGGTTGCGGTAGCAGTAGGATCCCTTCACGAGATAGTACGCATCGCCGACGTCCCATTTGCGGTCGAGGCTCATGCCGACGATGGTTTGAGAAAGAACATCCAGACAGTTCTCCGGGATCCCCACGCGGTCGATGTCCCCGCGGTGGGCGGCCCTGCACATGACCGCGCATTCCACCAGGTCGTCCGGGTCGAACACCAGCAGACGCCCTTTGGCGACCTTCCCGAAGCTGTGGCCGCTCCTCCCGATCCTCTGGAGACCTTTGGCGACGGATTTGGGAGATCCGATCTGACAGACGAGGTCGACGGATCCTATGTCTATCCCGAGCTCCAGGGATGTCGAGGATACGACGCACTTGATCTCGCCGTGCTTCAGCCTCTCCTCCACGTCGAGCCTGATCTCCTTCCCGAGGGAGCTGTGGTGGACCTCCACGCTCTCGAGCCCCCTCTCCTTCAGCTTGTAGACGACGCTCTCCGCCCCGGACCTGGTGTTGGTGAACACCAACGTGGTATCGTGCTGGTCGATCAGGTCCTTCAGCATGTCGTACATCATCGAGTTGACGATGTCCGAGGGCAGGGTGGTCATGTCCGCGGCGGGACAGATGACCTTGAGGTCCAGCTGCTTCTTGGATCCGGATTCTATCAGGGCTACATCCCTGCACGAGCCGTCGGGATTGCATCCCACGAGGTATGCGGCGATGGCCTCGATCGGGGCGAGCGTCGCCGACAGCCCGATCCTCACGAATTCGCGCTGGCAGTGGTATCTCAGCCTCTCCAGAGTCAATGACAGGAAAGCGCCCCTCTTGGAGTCGCAGATGTCGTGGATCTCGTCCAGGATGACCCATTCGACGTTCTCGAAGGCCTCGCTGAACTTCGGTGCCGACAGGATGAGCGCGAGGCTCTCCGGCGTGGTGATGAGGATGTGGGGAGGGTGGCGTACCATCTTCTGCCTCTCGCTCTGGGGCGTGTCCCCCGAACGGACGGCCACGCGGATGTCCGGGACGTTCATCCCGCGCTCCGCCGCGAGCTGGCGCATCTCCTCCAGAGGCTGGTTCAGGTTGCGGTTGACGTCGTTGGCGAGCGCCTTCAGGGGCGAGACGTAGATGCAGTAGACCCTCTCCTCCAGGGTCCCCTCCCTGGCGTAGCGGGTGAGTTCGTTGATGATGCTGGTGAACGCCGTGAGCGTCTTCCCGGATCCGGTGGGCGACGAGACCAGGACGTTCCTCCTCTGGTGGATGACCGGGATGGCCTTCGCCTGCGGGATGGTGAGCTCCCCGAACCTCTCATCGAACCAGGTGGAGATGAGAGGCTCCATCAGCGACATAACCTCATCCTTCGTGTAGGTCTTATCCACTTTCTCCAGCATCGGTACCACAATCGTCAAACCCATGAACAGGTCCGTAATAAGTATTTCTGGGACGACGGCGCGGACCTGCGATTGGAACGGATGGGTCTGCCTTCGATTGACCGAACGGTTTCTCTACAATTAACCGAACACTCGCTCAGCCAGCATCGTGAATGGGCCCGATCTCGTATTATCGGATATTCGATATCGGTTGACTTCGGATAGCGTCGGGTGCTGAAGGGTCCGTTCACTACCATTATCTATCCGTCAGTCGTTGAACACCCATGAACCGCGACCGCCGCATCCTCGCACTGGCCATCATCGTATCGGCGATAGCCATGGTCGCGCCGTTCCTGTCCGGCGACGTATCGGGAGAGGACGGGACCCCCGTGGAACCCGTCGAGCCCGAGGTCACCGAGGTGACCGCCTACGGCTACGTCCTGAACATCTCCAACGCCGCCAACATCCCGCTGGCGGGCGTCAGCGTCAAACTGCTGAGCACATCGTATCAGCTTCTCGACACCACGGTCACGGACGAGAACGGGAGATTCCAGTTCACCTTCGAGAAGGCCGACGGGAAGTACCTCTCGTTCACGCTCCAGGGATACACAGTCAGGTCCCTCCCGGAGCACATGACGCCCGCGGACGACGACCACGTCACCTTCGAGCTCGCGGACGACCTCCTGGACGACGACGGCAACTACGCATTCTCCAAGTCCGGCGACACCACCCACGGGGTGGGAATGAGCATCACGAGCAGTCTGCTCTTCGGGACCGTGATGGGAACAGACGGCGGGGACCCGTTCTCCGTCGAGGGGGCGAGGGTCGTCGCGGTATCGTCAACCGGTCAGACCTACTCGGCCTGGACGAACTCCGAGGGGTACTTCGAGATCGACGTCCTCTACGGGAGCTACAGCGTCTACGTCCAGTGCAACGGGTTCAAGACCTCCGACACGATCACCGCGAGCACCGACGGGAGCAACATCCTGGTCACGCTCATCGAGAACGAGTTCGGGATCGGGATATTGGGCGGTCTGGACGCCCCTCACGCGCTGATGGTCATCGGGCTCGTCATCATCGGGGTCATACTTCTGTTCTCGATGCTGGCGATCCACAGGTCCAAGCGCCCCGAGTCGGAGATCGTCATCATCAACGACGTCGAGACGCTTGAGGGAGAAGAGGAAGAGAAGATCATCCATCCCTGACAAGGGACTTCCTGACGTTCTCGTAGAGGCTGTTGCCCTCGGCGTCCATCGCCACTATCAAGGGACCGAGCCTGTCGGCTTCGAAGCTCCAGAGCGCCTCGGCCATCCCGAGGTCCAGCCATTGGACGCCCGTGCACCTCCCCAGACCTTCCGCCAGGGACACGGCCGCTCCGCCGGTCGCCGCCAGATAGACGCATCCGCATTCGCGCATGGCCTCCGCGGTCTCGGGGGACATCCCGCCCTTCCCGATTATCGCCCTGATGCCGAAGGTGCGGATCATCTCGGGCTCCAGCTTGTTCATCCTCGCGGAGGTGGTCGGTCCGGCGGCCACGACGGTCCATTCGCCATCGACCTGCTTCATGATCGGCCCGCAATGGTACAGGACGCATCCGTCGAGCACCGACGGGGTCTCCTCCCCCTTGCGGGAGAGTTCCAGGGCGCGGATGTGCGCCTCGTCCCTGCCGGTGACTATGGGTCCGGAGACGAACACGGTGTCCCCGAGCTTGAGCGACCTGACGGCCGCATCGTTGAGGGGGGTGCGGAGGGTGGTCAAAGCATCGCCCCCTGAGCGTACTCGATCCCGTCCGGGGTGATCTTCGCGGATGCGCGGCGCGTGGCCCAGCATCCTATATTGACCGCCACGGGGAGACTCGCCGTGTGGCAGTTGGCCTTCTTTATCCTGACGCCGAGGCAGGTGGTCGCCCCTCCGAGCCCCATGGGCCCGAGACCGGACGCGTTGAGCCTGACGAACAGCCTCTCCTCCATCTCCTTGAGGACGGGGTCGGGATTCTCCGCATCCAAGGGTATCGCCAGGGCCTCCTTCGCCATCTCGGCGCAGGTGTCGGACATCCCTCCGATCCCCACTCCGACGATGGTCGGGGGGCACGGACGCCCTCCCGCATCCAGGACTGCGTCGACGATGAAGTCCTCCACGCCCTTGATCCCGTCCGCGGGATTGAGCATCCCGAGGCGGGTCATGTTCTCGGATCCGGCGCCCTTGGGGAGCACCGTGATCTCCGTGTAGTCCACGTCCATGGGGATGTAGTGGATTATCGGCATCCCGCATCCGAGGTTCCTGCCGTCGTTCTCCCTCGTGAGGGGGTCGACGGTGTTCGGCCTCAATGGGATCTCCTTGGTGGCCCTCTCCACGCCCTTGGCGATCTCGCCCGCTATGGAGGAGTCGAACTTTCCGCGCACGTAGAACACGGGGACGCCGGTGTCCTGGCACATCGGCTTCCCGAAGCGCTCGGCCTTCTTCACATTGTCCATTATGGCGCCGATCTGGGTGATGGCGACGGGGCCCGTCTCCCACATGCCGGCGGCCTCCAGGGCCCATCCGATGTCCTCGGGTATCTTGGTGTTGGCCAGACGGAGCAGGTTCACTACGACCTGGTCCACGGGCTCGGGAAGCTTCATCATGAGGGGGACGACGGCCGTCTCCGTATTTGGGCATCGCGCCCCTACGGGCTCACGGCACGAAATAGAGGACGTCCTCGACGGACACCACCTTGACGGTATCGCCGATCTCGGCGCCCTCGGGGACCTTCAGATCCACGGTGGCGTAGCTGCGGGGGTCCAGGACCTGGATCTCCCTGTCGGAACGGCTGACGACCGTCGCATCCGCGAGGTCGGTGCGCTTCTCGTACAGCTTGACCGATGCCATATCCGCGCGGCGGACGGACCTGTCCCTGAAATCGACAAGGTCGGTGAGCCTGCCGCCGTTCCCGTTGACGCGGGTGAGCTTGCAATATCTCCCCTGGAACACGACGATGTCGCCGGTCCTGTAATCCGGGAGACGGACCAGATAGGTCAGACGGTACATGTCCTGACCGTCGGTGGTCTGACCGACCAGCTTGGGTGCCTCCTTCGTTTCCGCGCAGTACGCCTCGGCGAGCTCCTTGGCGAGGGATTTGCCCAGCGCGATGGAAGAGAGATACACGTCCACCCCTCCGGGCACCAGCTCCATCTTGGTGATGAACAGCTGCCTGTTGTGGACGGCCTGTCTGGCGACAGAGTTCTCTGTCATGGCGAGCGCCTCCTCGCGAACCGACTCATCCAGCTTCCCGGACACGGTCCTGATCTGCAGGATGGCCTCATAATAGCTCCCCAGCTGCCTGGAGCAGCGCTTGCACACGGAGTTCTTGATCCTGACGACTGTGGAGGCGTCCCCTTCCGCGCCGTATCCCATCACATCGCATTCCGCGTGGACGTAGACGGCGAAGGCCCTGGGGTCCTGCTCCTCCACCGAAGTAGAGACGGCGACCACGTCCGCATCCCTGACGGCGGTCAGAGCATCCACTGCGGCATCCTGTATCGCGACCATCGGATCCTTCTTGACCCACCTGCCGCCGAACTCGTACTCGTGGCAGTTGGTGCACACGTGGAGGTCCACGTGATGCGGAAGGGCCACCAGCGAACGTCCGGCCAGCCAGCATCCGATGCAGAGCCCGTCGATGGATTCGACGCACTCCTCGCCGCACTTGACGCAGAAATTCATAGCTGCACCGCCTGAGCGTGCTTCACCCCGTCGATCACCAGGACCGAGTCCGGGGACACGAAGCCTTCGCGGATCGCCAGGTCCACCACTCCGTTCCCCACGAGGTTGATGATCGTCGCGATCCCGAGCCTCTGTATGAACGCTTCCTCTTCGAGCACCTCGCCCTTGTAGAAGCCCTCGTGGACCGTGATCTTCATCTTCCCTTCGCGGAAGGTCATGCCGAGGATGTCCTCGTCGCATGCGGCGACGATCCTCTCTTTCCCATCGGTGTGCATCCTCACGTACATGTTCACGCCAGCTTGTAGTATCCCGAGGGATTCTTGTAGATCTCCCCCGCCTCGTTCAACTGCTTCAGGGCCCTGGTGACATCGATGTCCTCCAGCCCCTGGTTGCGGCCGTGCTGCGTCAGCTCCTCGGCGCTCAGGCCGTCGACCCCGAACTCCCTGAATATCTGACGGACGACATCGATCTTGTTCCTGTCCTTGGAGCTGATGCCCGAAGCGATCTTGTCGATGTCGAACCCGCCCTCGTCGTTCCCGGCAATCCTGCGCAGGTAGTCCTCCACCAGGTCCACGGCGCGGTTGGCGTCCACATCGGTGACCACGGCGCTCAGCCTCATCTTGGCGGACGCCTCGGACAGACGGACGAACGCCTCCAGCTGCCTGGCGGTGATCGGGACGGAGTTCCCGCCGTTGCCCATGTTCCTGATCCTCAGGAAGCTGTCCTCGATGATCCTCTTGGCCTCGTCGGTCATGATCGGGGTAATCCTCTTCGAGTACGCGACGTACTTCCTGAGGAACTCCTGCTCGTAGACAGGGCGGATGCTGTCCGTCATGTCCAGGATCCTCTCGGCATCGATGCCGGGGACCTTGTCGCCCTCGTGCATCATCCTGACCTGTCCGCGCTGGTGCGCGTTCAGGATGTGCTCGGTGATGGCGGTATCCTTCTTCCTGTCGGGCTTGTCCGTCAGGACGAATATGAGATCGAAACGGGACATCAATGCGGGAGGCAGCTCGATCTGGTCCGCGATGGGCGAATCCTCCTCGAACCTCCCGTACTTGGGGTTCGCCGCGGCGAGCATGGAGCATCTGCACTGCAGGGTGGCGGTGATCCCCGCCTTGGCGACCGAGATCCTCTGGGATTCCATCGCTTCATGCAATGACGACCTGTCCTGATCGGTCATCTTGTCCAGCTCATCGATGCACGCCAATCCCTTGTCCGCGAGGACCAGAGCACCCGCTTCGAGGGTCCATCTCCCGTCCCCGAAGTCGTCCCTGACGGCGGCGGCGGTCAGACCCGCGGCGGAAGCCGATTTTCCGGAAGCGTATATCCCGCGGGGCGCCAGCGCGCTCATGTACCTCAGGAGCTGCGACTTCGCGACACCGGGGTCTCCGATCAGGAGGATGTGCATGTCCCCCCTCATCACGGTGCCGTCGTCCATCTCCTTGTGGCATCCTCCGAACAGCTGCAGCGCGATGGCCCTCTTGACGGAATCCAGACCGTAGATCGAGGGCGAGATGGAACGGACGATGTTGTCGTAGAGGTTGGGGTCCCTGGACATCTCCAGGATCTTCTTCTCGTCCTGCTCGGTGATGACGATCTCGTCGTACTCGTGCTGCTCGAACTCCACGGATATGACGTCGAGGTAGATCTCGAACACCGTGGACTTGTCCCTCTCGGTCTTCTCGGCCGAGCGGAGGATGCCGTTCAGCGTCACCCTGTTACCGGCGGTGACCTCCCCGGCGATGTCGTCCTCCACGTATCCCGTGATCCTCTCCGGCTGGGCCCCTCCCCTGAGCCCCTCGGGGCTCTCCTGGATCTCGATCTTCTGCGTGTCGATGTACACGGACGCCTTCTCGTCGAGATTGAACCTGGTGGACTGCTTGTTGCAGCCACCCTCGGGGTTGCTGCACATGACCGGCTCCTTCAGGATCATCCCGGGCTGCGCCACCCATATCTCCGCGCCGCACCTGGCGCATCTGAAGAGGGCATGGGTCATCCTGGGCCTGACGGTGGTGACCTTCCTCGCGAGACCCTCGACGGCCACCAGTCTGCGCAGATGGTCCGCCCTCAGGTTGCGGATGTCGACCTTGGCGTCGCGCGGGAGGTTGAATATCCTCACGTTGATGGTCTCGCCCGGACGGGTGATGTTCGGGAGCATGGACATCGCGGTCTTCCTGGCGATCTCGATGCAGCGGTCCGGCTCGTCGAGGACGAACATGGCGAAGTCGACGCTCACGGCGTTGATGTCCGCGTAGTCGACCTTGACGCTCTTCTTCTGAGGGAAGTTGTCCGCGATGCAGGAGATCATTATGTGGTACTTGTCGCGGGAGAACACATCGACCCACGCGGCCTGAATGTCCTCGTCCTGGTAGTTGGATGCCATCGCTGCGCCCCCTTGGAGCGGCATTCGTCGTCGACCCACCAGACCCATCCTCCGCGGTCCATGGAGATCTGACCCTTCAGCGATCCGGCCTTCCTGTACTTCATGAAAGTCTTGGCGAGGTCGTCCGGGCATCTGTACCCGAAGGCCTGCTCCAGCCTGTCGGTGGCCTCTCTGGTGGTGACGATGTCGTCGCCGAGGGCCTTCCATATCATTCCAAGAAGGTCGTCTCCGCTCATACGCCGGAACCATGCCCGCATCCATGATAATGCTATCGAACGGAATCAATAAGGACGGGCTAAAACGCGTTTTCGGGAAAAATCGGGCGGGGAACAGAAAGGGCAGTATGTGCCAGACATCCCGAGAAAGGGCCTAGAGAGTGTTAGCCCGTCCTAACAAAAAATGCCGATTTTTAATCATTCCTAATTCGTAATCCAACGCTATTTTATATCATTTCGTCAGTCTATGTCCCGAGGTTACTGCAATGGCAGCAATAGTTAACGGATCTGAGTGTGTGGCTTGCGGAGCTTGCGTCGATGTCTGCCCCGAGGGTGCGATCGTCTGTGAGGACATCGCCATCATCGATGCCGGCAAATGCGTCGACTGCGGCGCATGCGTCGACGAGTGCCCCTCCAGCGCCATCTCGGACTGAAGGCAATCAGCCGCCCCCGGGCGGCATCAAACCCATTTTCCCATTTTCTCAAGAATCATCGGAATCGGAAGGCTTCTCCCCGATCACCGAATCGATGTACTCCTGCTGGATCCGCACGACCTCGGTGCTGTCCTTCGCTTTGGAGTAGTCCTCGAGCATGTTGCCGTTGAGCCTCATGAACTCCGGAGCCCAGTTGAAACGGCCCAGGAACTCCGCGGCCTGCTCCTTCTCCCCCAGGATGTACAGCGAGGCCATCACGGCCTCCGCGCTGTTGAGCTCCATGGG
>CAVABN010000009.1:0-29002 GCA_963586845.1 Bifidobacteriaceae bacterium | reverse complement strand
CGACAAGGACTGCGGATACGAGGGACCCATCGTGAAGTCCATCACCGGAAAGCCCACCGCCCAGGAGGGTAAGAACTGCCAGTGCGCCCACTGCGACCTTCAGGGTAACCTGATCGCCCAGGCTTGCGACCTCTGGTCCAACGAGTCCGTCGAGTACCACCCCGAGTTCGGAGGAACCTCCGTCCAGTGCTGGGGAGGATCCCTCGGATACGAGTGCTCTCTGATGAACACCGCCATCCAGCTCCACCAGGAGAAGACCCTCAGGGACCTGTACATGTACTCTGACAGGTTCAGAGGCCCCGAGGCCTACATCCTGGCCTACGACCACGCCTACATGATCGGAAAGGCTATCGCCGACAACGGTGACAACCTCTACCTCAGGGCCAAGGCCGCCGGACAGACCGCTGTCGACATCATCCTCAAGGGATACAACGCCAAGGAGCTCGCTCTGACCAACAAGCAGCTCGAGGTCGCTCAGGACATCCAGAAGAAGCTGGCTGCCCTCCCCGAGGAGACCGACAAGTTCGTCGAGTACTGCACCAAGGAGTTCAAGGACTCGGTGCCTCGCTACAACCCCAAGAACTACGGTCTCTGAAGGTTGCAAATCCCCCCAAACCATTTATGCAGGGCATCCGCCCTGCAACAATTCTTCACAGTCTGGCTCTTTCGACCTTGGTCATATTTTCCATCATAAGCTTTATAGGCGGTCATAGAGGTTCAGAACCGTTAACATGTCCGCGCTCCTAGCCTATGATGGCAGGCCGACCAGCGAGAAGGCCCTGGAATACGCCATAGAATATTCGATCAGATTCGAGGATCCGCTCTACATCCTCACCGTCGTGAGGGAGGAGCAGATGGATCCCGAGGGTCCCGACGAGTCCGTCCGCGAATACATGCAGGCGGCTCAGAGGAAGGCGGCCTCCTCCGGGGCCACGGTCCACACGATCATCGAGACCGGCAAGCCCGACGAGACAGTCATAGACATAGCGGACAGGTACGACTGCGACACGATCATTGTGGGTAGGTCCAACAGGTCCTCCCTCGACCGCTTCCTGCTGGGCAGCGTCTCCGACCATGTGGCGAAGCACGCCAGCTGCAGGGTCATCCTTGTTCCCGAGGAGAGCGACCGATCGCGCCGATTCTGAGATTCGAAGAAGAGAAATTAAACAGTTTATGACCGGGCGCGAGGCCCGGTCTTTTTGATCAGGCGTTGGTGACCTTCTCCATCAGTCCCTGGGACTTGGCGATGTCGTCGGCGGACATCTTCAGGTCGTTCTCGATCTGATAGTCCGTGTGCTGCTCCATGCAGTCGACGGTCGCGATGAGGATACCCTCGTCGGTGGCGGTGAACTTGACCGTGATCGGCGTGTTCTTCGTCACTTCGGCGGGGAGCTCCATCATGAACTCTCCGACGGGGGCGGCGTCGATGACGGCCGTCTTCTTCCCGTCCGCGTTGTTCATGGCGGCGTCCTCGTAGATCTCGACCTTGATGGAGGTCTGACCGTCGTCGACGGGGTAGTACGTCTTGACGGACTCGATCGGCAGGACCTCGTTCCTGAAGATGATGTTGGAGATCATCTCGGTGCCGTCCTCGTACATGGCCTTGATGCCGAAGGTCTTGCTCAGGACGTTGTGGACGCTGAGCACATCCTCGGAGGCGACCGCGGGGGCCCCGGTGACGGGGTCGGCGGGCATGTCGCCGGCGGATGCGGCGTTGGACTTGGCGAAGATCGATGCACCCTTGGCGACGGACTGGTCGGGGTCGAAGACCTTGATCTCCGCGTCGGGGTACTTGGCGCTGATGGCGTTCTTGACCTGGGGCATCCTGGAGGATCCTCCGACGAGGATGACGTCGTCGATGTCCGCCATGGTGAACTCCTTGGAGGCGAGCACGCGGTCGATGATGTCGATGGTGGTCTGGATGAGTCCGGCGGAAGCGGCCTCGAACTCGTCCCTGGTGATGGTGAAGACGACCTTCTGACCTCCGATGGTCAGGGTCCCTTTGGTGGATTCCGCGGTGGACAGCCTCTTCTTGATGGTCTCGGAGTCGTTGACGAGGGTCTGCTTGACCTCCTCGTCCTCGTCCACGGACTCGACGTCCATGCCGGTCTCCTCCGCGACCTTCTCCTTGATGAGCTTGGAGATCGCCGCGTCCCAGTCCTTCCCTCCGAGGAGCCTCTCGCCGTCGGTGGCGACCGCGGTGAAGGACTTGCCCTCGATCTCGAGGATGGTGACATCGAACGTACCTCCTCCGAGGTCGTAGACCAGGACCCTCTTCTTGCCCTCCGCGTTGTCTCCGAACCCGAAGGAGATGGCGGCGGCCGTGGGCTCGTTGATGACGGTGACATCGTCCAGTCCGGCGATGGTCCCTGCGGTCTTGGTGGCGTCCCTCTCGTTCTGTCCGAAGTAGGCGGGGCAGGTGATCACGGCCCTCTTGACGTCGCACCCGTGGTTCTCGTTGAAGTCGTTGATCATCTTCCTGAGGATGACCGCGGAGAGCATGATGGGGTTGTACTTCTCCCCGTCGATGTCCACCTCGTAGTCAGTCCCCATCTGCCTCTTGATGGCGGTGACGATCCTCTCGGGAGGGTACATCATAGCCATGTCCTTGGCGGGGGATCCCACGATGATCTCGCCGTTCTCGTTGAATAGGATGACGGACGGAGTTGTGTCCTCCTGCTCGAAGTTCTTCTCAACTGTCGGGTCCCCATCCTCGTCGATATAGGCGAGGCACGAGTAGGTCGTGCCCAGGTCTATGCCGATGCAATAGTCTGTCATTCCTTTTCCTCCATGCCGTTCTCGGTGCCGTCTTCGACGGGCTCCTCCGCGGCCGTAGTGCAAGATGTTTCGGAATCGGTTTGCGAAGGGGTTTCGGAATCTGTTTGGAAACCGGTTTCCACCTCTGGCTCGCCCTCGGACTCCATGTTCTGGTCGAACTTGTACACGGAGACCCTCTCCTTGAGGAGGACCTTGTCCCCGAGCTTGTATCCGTCGGATAGCCTTTCGGCGATCGTGCCGTCCTTCTCCTTGTCGCCGGTCGGCACGATTCCGACGATACGTTGGTGGAGCGTGTTGAGTCTGTCGAACTCGAACGGGCCGATGTAGACGTTGGCGTCCGTCAGCACGTTCTCCATGTCGACCTGGTAGGCCTCGAAGCTGGAGAGCACGGTCTCCGCATCGAGTTCCGCTATGCGGGCCCTCATGCCCTCGCAGAGCTTGAAGAAGTCCTCCCTCATGGCGCTGATCTGCTCCATGGCCCTGAGGAGCGTCTTGTTGGACGACGACGCCTCCAGTTTGGAGACGGTGGCGTTCATCGCCTTGCTCTGCTCCCTGGTGGTGAGGTACGCGGACATGTCCGGCATCTCCGCGGCGGCGGGCTGGGCCTTCATGTCCTCGAGCATGTATCTGATGCGCATCAGCTCGGATTCTATCGATGCCAGGGGGTTCTCCGCCGGGGGATCGGGCGTCTCGTCGACGGTCTCCTCCAGGATCGGCTCCTCCACGGGCACCTGGACCTGCGTCTGCGCCGGTTCCTGCTCCGGGATCTCGCCCGGGACGTCGTCGCGGGGCTTCAGGCCCTGGAATCCGTCGACGAGGAAGTCCTTGAACTTGTTCACGTTGTCGTTCACTGCTGTCCCTCCCTGTAGAGGAGCCATATGAACGGGTCCTCGACCCTCATCGGCGATACGGCCCTGGGCAGGTTCCTGCCGGCGGGGTTGCATCCCAGTGCGGACACGGCGAAGAAGCAGTGCTCCTTGAATCCCCCGACGGTCTGTATGAAGTTGTCCCCGAGGCATCTCTGGAGGTACTCGGTGAGCTCGGCGTCGATCTGCTCGAAGTTCTCCTTGTCGTACCTGCCCTTCTCCCTCGGTATGTGGATGGAGGAGCACTGTCCGAACAGGATCTTCTCCTCCTCCCCGTCCTCCGAACCCTTCAGGAGCACGTCGGCCTTGGTCAGCACGACCGCCAGGGGGATGTCGATCCTCTCCCTGGGGCTGATGTCCTTGTTGGTGCGGATGATCTGGCAGATGTTGTTCAGTATGTCGGACACGTCCGGCCCCACCGGGGGCTTGTTCTCCACGTGGATCCTCTGGTTGATGTAGCGTATCTGCATCGGATCCACCAGATACACGATCCCCGCGGCCTTCGATATGAAGGAGTTGAGGCTCAGCGACATCATCTTGTCCGAGGACACCAGGTCCTCGCCGGCGGTGTCGAAGAACGCGAAGGTGTAGACCCTGGGGCGGTCGGAATCGAACATCCTCAGGTAGTAGATCAGCGGCTCCCTGCTCTCGTCCGATTCGTCGTAGGATTTGGTGGCGGAGAGCTTGCGCTTCTCCTCGAACAGGGTGTGGTAGTACATGTCGCGGTACTTCAGGGTGGTCGCGTCCGTGGCGGCGTTGAGCACGCCGTTGAACTCCGTGGAGACGTAGTTCTTGAGCTGGTTGATCAGCACGGCGATGTAGTGGCTCTTCCCCACGCTCTTCGGCCCCAGGATCACGAAGATCCTGTTGCCGTCCTCCTCGGCTCCGGGAGGGATCGGGTTGTGGCAAACGGGGCATACGCGGGTGTGGACCGGACGCCTGCAGACGTCGCAGATGCCCGTTCCGTCGCGGATTATGTGGTTCTTGGCGACGACGGCCTGGGGGCCGCGGGGGTCCCTGCCGTAGAACAGGCTCTTCTCGTAGTCGATCTCGTTCTGGCCGTCCACGGAGACGTACTTGGACGCCTCGGCGTTCCTGGTGCTCGACGCGGTGGCGGCGAACATCCTGGCGCAGGTCTGGCCGGAGCACATGTAGTGCGCCTCGTCCAGATCGACCTTCGCGAAGCAGTACGGGCAGATGTACTCCTTGCCCGGCGCCTTCACGGTCTCCTTCTGCTTCCTTGCCATCTCAGTCCCTCCTGTAGAGCGGGTGTATGAATCTGAAGTCGTAGTAGTCGGAGTCGTTGGCGAAGAACAGCCTGCACCTCTCGATGTCCTCGAGCCTGCCGCAGGCGGCCTCTATCACGGCGACGCCGTTCTGCAGGGTCACGGGCCCTCCGGATTTCCAGACGACCTCGCCCTCCGTCCTCTTGAGCGGTATGCCCGTCGTGGCCTGGACGAGCATCATCGGCGGGAGCTCGCGGACGGCGGGATCCGTGGTGATGCTCATGGCGACACTCCCGCGCCCGGCCTTGACGGTGTACCTGACCTTCCTGCTGTCCCCGGAGTTGACCTCCACGGCGATGCCGCGGGACGGGCGCATCTCGGATCCGAGCGAGTATATCGCGAAGATGTTGATGCACTTCTTGCGGGCCTTGCCCATGGGGATGCGGATCTGCTTGTCCTGGTTGTACTCCTCGCGGCGTACGGTCTTGATTTCCGCGTCGACGTCGTCGAGGCCCCTGGCCTCGGAACCGTTGGAGATGACCAGCTTCGCCTCCACGGCGTCGTCGGGCCATCCCATTGTGATGACGCAGTCCTTGTTGCTCATCACGCACTCGACGTCCCTGAAGGGCTTCAGGTTGGCCACCAGCACCTCCTTCCCGCGGATCCCCACGCTTCCGCGCGGGATGACGGGGTAGATGTACTGCACCGCGCCGTCCGCCAGGGCGAACTTGATGCCGTCGGAGTACTCGTCGATCGGTTTGATCTCGGTCATCCAGGAGCTGATGTCCTTCATCGGGACCATGTTGCCCGATATGTTGAGCTTCTTGGGGGTGGAATAGAGCACCACGCGCTCGGAGGTGTTCCACTTGGCCGTGTACGTGCCGTCGGCCTTGTTCCACCTGATCTTCATGTCCTTGACGGGCTTCGGAGCGTCGACCGTGGTCTCGCTGAAGATAATCCCCTGCGACCTCTCGGTCTTGTTCCTCCCCTCGTACTCGGCGACGAACAGGTAGTAGTACTTCCTGCCCCCGACCAGTCCGATGTCGTCGTAGACCGTCTCCCCGTTCAGGGCGATCTCGGTCCCGACGGAGGAACCCTCCTTGTTGCCCTCGGACCTCCAGAGCCTGACCTTGGACGCTCCGCGGGGCTTCTCGTACATGATGCGGAGGCCGCCGTCGATCTGGGTGATGGTGACGTTCTCGACCTCGGATATCGTCATGACCGGTCCGAGGTGGGCGCCCTCCTTGGACAGGATGCCCCAGCGCTTGGAGTACACCGAGTAATAGTACTCGACGCCGGGCTCCATGGTCTTGTCCACATAGACGGTGCCGGGGATCTCCGCCAGGGGGCGGGTGTCCTCGGTCACGTTGGGGAGGGAGTTCCTCTCCCTGTAGATGCAGTAGGTGAGTCCAGACGATTCAGCCGGGGCCTCGAACTTGATGGTGAACGCGCGGTCCACCAGCCTGCCGTTGGCGTCGGCGGGTCCGGACGGCGGGTTCTCGCGCAGCTTCGCTTTCGCGGTCGGGTGGTCGGGGCAGATGTCGGCCGCGGCCACGTAGCACTCCATCTTCCTGGCCCTGGTATCCGCGACGGCCGCCTTCTGACAGTAGATCTCGGCGTCGTTGAAGCGGCTCTGCGCCTGCTCGTACTTCTGCTTGAGCTCTATGTCGGAGTCGACGACCTCCGGATATCTGGATGCCAGGGATCCCGCGACGGATTTCGCCTCGTAGAACCTCCCGCGGGAGTACGAGTCGAGGATCAGCTTGCGGGTGTTGGCGATGTCGGTGTTGGCCTTCTCCAGCTCCGCGGACATCCCGGCGAGGCCGGCGTATCCGGGGAACGACTCCTTGAGGAGCGCCAGGGTCTTCCCGGCCTTGATGACCTTCCCGGCCTGCATCTGCGTCTGGAAGTCCAGCGCCTGCATCCGGGCCCTCTGCATCCCCTCCTTGAAGTTGAAACCGCATTTGATGCAGACCGTGTTCTTGGACTGCTGGGGCGTGTTGCACGCCGGGCAGACGGTCTTGAAGTTCTTCCCGCATGCCGGGCAGAACACCGTGTTGGGTCCGGCCTGGACCATGCATCCGCATTCGGAGCAGCGGATCATGCTGCTGTCCGTCTCGGAGAAGTTGGCCGCGATCTTCTTCTTGAAGCAGAACTGCTGCAGGATGAGGATCGCCATCTGGGAGTCGACATCCTTGGTCAGATGGGCGTTGAGCAGCTCGTCGATGTAGGACCTGGAGAGCTGGGAGGTGTACTCCTGCTCTATGGTGTCCATGACGGGTATGAGTGCGCGGTTGCATCTGCCGTAGGAGATGAGCGTGGAGATCTCGCTGTCCGGTTCGAGGACCAGTTTGACGCTCCTCATCGCCTGGATGTAGGAGTCCTGGTCGGGGAGGATCTCGGGACGGACGCTGTTGACCCTCTTGTCGCAGACGTCGAAGGCGTCCCTGATCTGCCTGAACGAGCTCCCCTCGGAGAGGCGGTTCAATCCGATCTCCAGGTTGGGGTTGTCGATCAGGGTGTTGAGCATGTCCATCGGCGTGTATGCGTCGACGCTCCTCAGCCCCTTGTACGCGTTCAGGATCTTGTCGTTGGCCGGCTTGGGCGGGGTCCCGTCCCTGATGCCGGCCTGCTTGAGCACGTCGGCTTTGGCGATGCCGTCCCAGTGCAACTTCTTCAGATAGTTGTCGGCCGCCGAGGGCAGGGCGTAGTAGGACCCGTCGGTCAGTATGACGCAGTCCATCCTCAGCTTCAGGCACTTGCTCTTCAGCACGGCCTGCCCGTCGAGGAACTCATTCCTCCTGAGGATCGGGTCGCTCATGACCTTCTCCATGTCGGAGGTCATCTCGAGCAGGCGCTCGGATTTGAAGCGCTGCTCGGTGTCGTTCTGCTTGTTGCGGCTGTCGTTCGCCCACTTGTCGCGCTTGGAGGCGATCTTCTTCAGGATCGCGTCCGTGGTGTACGTGGATTCCTTCAGGGGGTTGAGCCCGAGGAGTTGGCAATAGTTCTGTCTGCTCGCCATGGCTCTCCCCGTCAGTCGCGAGTTGCGAGGCCGGTCCTGCCGTCCCTGACGGCCAGACCCATGCTGCCGGAGGAGATCGCGGTGGCGATCGTGCCGAATGTCTCGCCGAGCCTGTCGATGGTGGTGAACAGGGCCCCGTCGTCCACGGTGGCGATCTGCCTGAGGAACGAGGTGTCCGCCTCTCCCAGACCGACCGCGATGATCGTGATGTTATCGTTCCTGCACCCGATGGCCTGGTCGACGGCCTTGTCCCTCTTGCCCCATATCCCGTCGGTCAGGACCACTATGATCCCGACGCCGGGCTTGGAGGCGATCATGGCCCTGGCGACGTCCAGCGGGCTGGCGTCGGTGCCCCTCCCGACCATCTTGACCTTCAGCTCGTCGATGGAGGCGAGCACGGAGCGCGGGTCGTTGTTGAGCTCCTGGACGACCTTGACCTTATCGCCGAATCCGATCAGCGAGAAGTAGGTGTCCTTGTCCTGCAGGGTGTTGACGAAGTCGCGGATGGAGGCCTTGGCGCGCTCGATGGGCTCGCCGTCCATGCTCCTGGACAGGTCGACGCAGATCGCGATGTTCTTCAGGATGCTGTCGTCGCTCTTCCTGTTCTTGGGGCTGCCGCCCATCCACCTGATGTCCTCGTCGATGGGGCAGGATTCCACGTTCAGGGGCTCCTCGTCCTGGAAGGCGCTGATGTTGACCACGCCGTTCTGATCGTAGTTGTACTCGATGTCGACGACGAGGCCCTGGCCGTTGTTGTAGAACCCGGAGATGACCACCTTGGCGAGGACGTTGCAGTCCAGGGGCATCCTGGACTCGCCCTGGAGGGTGTAGACCTCGATCTTGTTGGTCATGTTGCCCTTGTTGATCTTGAACTGCTTGCGGGCGCTGGAGGGCACCTTCGAGTTCTTCTTGATCATGATGTTGTTGACGAAGGAGTTCCCGTCCTGGGAGACGGACAGCACCCCGAGGGAGTGGGCGGTCACGTCGGTGACCTGCATGGCCCTGAGCCCGGTGGCGGTGCTGCTGTAGAGCGCTGCGACGATCGCGGCACCCTTCGCGACCGCCAGGTCGGTGTCGCTGTGGGCGATGACCTCCCTGCCGGTCAGGTCCCTCAGGAACCTGGCGACGGCCGGCATCCTGGTGGATCCTCCGACGAGGAGGATCTCGTCGATGTCGGTCCAGGCGAGCCCGAGGTCGCCCATGAGGTTCTGGCAGACCTCCTTGGTCGCGATGAGCAGGTGCTCGGTCATGGACTCGAACTCGTCCCTGGTGAGCGTGTACTTGGCGCTGTACCCCTCGTAGTTGATGGGGATGGTGACGTTCTCGGCGATGGACAGGGTCTTCTTGTACCCCTCCGCGGCGACGATGAGCTCGTTCTTGGTCGGCAGGTCGTCCCTGGGGTCGATGTCGTACTCGTCGATGAACTGGTCGCAGATGAACTTGACAATGGCGGCGTCCCAATCCTTCCCACCGAGGATGTGGTTCCCGTCGGTGCCGACTACCTCGATGTTCCCCTTGTTGATCCTGACGATGGTGACGTCGAACGTCCCTCCTCCGAGGTCGTAGACCATGATGGTCTTGTCGGCGGAGTGCTTGTATCCGTAGGAGATCGCGGCCGCGGTGGGCTCGTTGATGATCTTGGGGACCTTGACGCCGCAGGACTCCCCGGCCCTGATCGTGGCGGTCCTCTGGAAGTCGTTGAAGTAGGCGGGAACGGTGATGACGGCCTCGTCGACCTTCTCCCCGGTGGCCTTCTCCGCATCCTGTATGAGATGCTTGAGGAGCATCGCGCTGAGGTCCTCGGAGGTGTAGTCCTTCCCGTTGAAGCTCACAGCGATGGATCCGTCGCCCATGTTCCTCTTGAACGCGGCGGCGTTGACACCGGTGCCGTTGGACTGCATGTCCTTGGCGTCCTCGCCCACGAGGATGTCCCCGTCGTCCAGGAAGCAAATCACGGAAGGCGTGATCTCTTTCCCGAATGTATTGGGGATGATTACCGGTTTGTTGTTGTTCTTGTCATATCTGGCTACTGCAGAGTAGGTTGTTCCGAGATCTATCCCAACCTTCATATCCCATCGTTTTCTGGAACGCGTGTATATTATAAAAGAGGATTGGGGACGCTACGAATTCCGCAGCGGGACCGACTCCGGGACGACGTCGGGAAGGGCTGAAAACGCATCTACGAATTCCGCAGACGTCGCTCGTCCTCGCGGATGTGCTCCAGCGCCGTTTCCAGAACATTCCGGACATGGTCGTCGCACAGGGAGTAGTAGACGCTCTTGCCCTCCTTGCGGTACGATACGAGGTGCGCATCGCGGAGCATCCTGAGCTGGTGGGACGTGGCGGACATGGACATCCCGAGCGTCTCGCTGATGTCGCAGACGCACATCTCCCCGGAATCCAGTGCCAGGAGTATCTTCACGCGGGTCCTGTCGGAGAATATCCTGAAGAAGTCGGACAGGCCGTCCACGTGCTCCGGCGAGGGCATGGAGGCCTTGGCGGCGGCCACCTTCTCGTTGTGTATCTCGAGTATGTCGCAGCATTCCTCGCTCATAGCGCTCCCTTCCTTGTCTTTATCAGAATGGCGAACAGGACGGCGACCACGGCTATCGCCGCGATGCCTGCGATGATGCCGAGGATCTCGATGCTCTCCGGGAAGGCCGCGATGAGGAACGACATGATCAGGAGCACCCCGGCCAGGAGCGCCGCCGCGTAGACCAACGGGCCTTTGAACATGCATCCTGGATGTCATCCGTGGTTGAAATAGGGCGCAGTCCCCCGGAAAGGGGCGCTCATCAAAACCTTAGTGGCTAGCCTCCGACTTGTTCCCCCTCTTTAACCCCCTACACGCTATACGGTATTGCGCTGAGGCGCAGGAAGAGAACAATGGAAGTCAAGGCATATCTTGAGATCACGATGGTAATCCCGAACGCGAACAGGCCCGCCGCCGCCAAGGTCTACAACGACTACAGGCAGCCCTTCCTCGACACCATTCCCGGTGCCATGACCAAGCAGCTCCTGATCCGCGACGAGGACGTTCAGGTCCTCCACGGATTCGACAGCGTCGAGCACGCGAAGGCGTACCTGTCCAGCGACATGTTCAAGAACGACGTGTTCGTCGGACTGTCCCCCCTCTGGACCGCCGACCCCGACGTCAGGATCTACAGCCTCTGAAGGGCCCCGGAGGGGAACTCCCCCTCCGAAACTCATTTCTTGATGAAATCGCAGGTCTGGCACTGCGGCAGTTTGTTCATCTCGTCCATGTGATGGAAGCTGCTCGACCATTCGCATATCGTCGCGAGGATCGGTACGACGGAACGGCCCTTCTCCGTGAGGGAATACTCCACCTTCGGAGGGATCGTGTCGTACTGCTCGCGGGATACGATGCCGTCGGCGATGAGGTCCTTGAGGGCATCGGACAGGACGGTGTCGGTGAGGTTCACGAGCTCCTTCTTGATCTCCCCGTAACGGAGGACCCCTTTGGCGTTCAGGATGCATATGATGCGGGGCTTCCACTTGCCCCCGAAAGTATCCATGCCGTATTCCAGCGGGCAGTGGATCTCCCTCTCCGACAGCGTCTTGTATGTCATCTTAAACCTCGCGATATCATGACAGAATTGATCAGGCGCAGCCTTTCCCATCCATTGTCGGATGCAACGATTCTGTTGGACGCTATTGACTCGTTCCTGATATGGGCAGCAGGGCAGTCCTTTTTGAGAGGATCATAAAGGGGTGATCCGAACGCCTCGATGCAGGCATTGTTGCATTTTCTGAGGGCCGCAGGCATATCTAATTCCGAAATGCCGAATGCAGCGTCAAGATAGGTTCTCACGTCGGCTTCAGATAGCGTTGCATCCTCTTTCACCGCATCAACGAATTCTTGGATGTTCCGAACTTCGACTACACCCATGAAATATGGATCGGTCCGAGATACAGACTCCCACTCTGGAGAATCTGTGACGACCGAGTGCAAAGATGTATTGAGTCCTTTCAACATACGCAATTCAGGTTTGAGATTGGGTGGAAGCTCACCTGTAGGCGCAACGGAATGGATGGCCACACGATAGCCCCGGGTATATGAATTGCCCAGAATCATCGTGTGTCTGTATCTCGTCTTCTGTTCCATTTTACGTACGCCTCCTTGTGTTCTTTATGGAACTCGTAATTCATATCGGATTGTTCTGCAGACCATATCTGCAATTCCCAGGGATAGTGATGGTTTGATTCCTTGAAGTATATATGGGTTGCAACGTAGCGAACTTCACCATCCTCTGTTTTCGAAGAGTCGAGCACTTTCAACCCAGGGTGTTTGTCATGGACGTAGTTGATGATGTCGAGCACCGGTATGGTACATTGAACGATTATACGAGCTCCGAATATATCATTAAGACATCTGTTCAAGGGCGTATTTCCAAGAAGACGAGGGTTCCAGTTGTATCTTTTAATCTTATCAAGGATGGAATCCATCGTCTTCACTCTGTATGTAACGTTGAAGTCGGTATCATCCAGCGTGATTTATACTCGTGGAGGTTGTCGGCAATGAAGTCCCTGTATGATTTGGTTTGATCATTCAATCCTGGGGTGTCCGAGTAGTGCTTCACTCTGATTTTCCCCATATTGAGGTCCCCGAAGTCGTTGGTTTCCAACAGGGCAGCCCAAAGATCGTTGGTTCTGTCATATTCCTCCTGGATACGGAGGATCAGTTCCGATAGCTTGGCATAGAATCTGTCCTGCTCCACGGTTTACGATATCGTTTTAGTTATTTAGTTCATCGTACGATTTCAGAGACAACCCCTTAAGACGGATGGACGCTTCGCACGACTCATGACGGACCCCAACGAGCTCTGCGAACACGCCGCCAACGCGGTATCCGACGATCCCGTCGGAGCATACTGCCTGTTCGAGGAGGCCGCATCGGCCGGACACCCCAGCGGGATGTTCGGTATGGCGGAGCTCAAGATGACCGGCACGGGAACCGATCGCGATGTCGAAGGCGCGGAAGCCCTGTATATGCGTTCCGCGGAGGCGGGGCATCCCGTGTCGATGTACAGACTCGGCATGCTCTGGGCCGGGGGCGCGGGGCACGAGGAGTCGCCCGAGAAGGCGGCCTCCTGGTTCCTAGCTTCCGCCGAGGCCGGATTCCCTCCGGCGTATCCGGAGATCGCCGGTTCGTACCTGTACGGATACGGGGTCCCCGAGGATCCGTCGAAGGCCCTCGCTTGGTACCGCATGGCGGCCGATTCCCAGGACCCTCTGTCGATGTTCAAGGTCGGGTACCTCCTGTCCGAGGGCGTCGGAGCGGAGAAGGACGAGAAGGGCGCCATCAGGATGTTCAGGATGTCTGCCTCGCTCGGAGTGCCGGAAGCGATGCTGAAGATGGCCGAGCTGTGCCTGTCGGGCAAGGCCGAGGGCGGAGAAGCGGCGGCTTTCAACTGGTGCCGTTCGGCCGCCGAGACGGGGTTCGTCCCCGCGGTCTACCGCATGGCCACGATGTATTACCAGGGCGAGGGAGTCCCGAGAGATCTGCATCGCGCCTACTCGATCTACAAGGAGCTCGCCGATTCCGGCGAGGCCGACGCCATGTTCATGGTCGGCCGCATGCTCTACGAAGGTCTCGGCGTGGAGAAGGATATGGAAAAGGGTTTCCGGTGTCTGGCGGAGGCGGCGTCCATGGGCAGCGACATAGCGGTCCAGCTCGTGCAGGACATCAGGCGCCGTCAGAACACGCAGCTCATCCGGATAGACGATTCCTGAGCTCAGTCGTCCTCGTTGACGGGGACGAAGTTCTCCTTCGGCTCTCCGCAGACGGGGCAGCACCAGTCGTCGGGGAGGTCGGCGAATTTGACGCCTTCCTTCTCCTCGTCGTATATGTACCCGCAAAGGGGGCAGCGGTATTTCATGCACCCGAAGATGGCCAGGTTGTATTTAACGCCGTTTATCGAATCCGCGGGAACACCGCGGGATATCCGGCCGTCGGGAAATGGGGGAGAAGGTAATGGGGCCGGAGCCCCGGTTTGGAGACGGGAGGGATCACTCCTTCCCGTCGTTATCGTTCTGAGAGCAGGCCCCGCAGTCTTCCGAGGTCTTACCGCAGCAGTTGCAGCACTTGCACCCGCAGCTGCTGATCCCCTTGCGCCTCTGCATCACCAAGTAGGCGATGGCGGCGATGACGATCAGCGCGATGAACGCTCCGACCACGAGGTTGCCGTTCATGCCTTCACCTCGTCCTCGGCGTCGTACTCGTCCTTGCCAGCGAGCTGGTGGAACGGGTCCTTGGCCCAGAGGATGTACACGAGGATCGCCAGCACGACGATGGCCGCGATGGTGCTCCCGACGGGTGCGCCGTAGTCGACGCCTCCGACCTCGTTCAATCCGCCGATGCATCCGACGAATCCGAAGAACATCAGCGCGACGCAGTAGGCGAGGATGCACTGGTATCCGACGGCGATGCCGGTGTCCTTCCAGGACCCGAGCTCCCTGTGCATGGCACCGATGGCGGCGAAGCACGGGGCGCAGATCAGGTTGAAGAACAGCAGGGAAAGTCCGGAGGCGTAGGTGAGCATGTCGCCGATGGCCTCCTGGTCCCCGAGCAGGACCTCGAGGGTGCCGACGAGGTTCTCCTTGGCGATGAGCCCGGTGATGGCGCCGACGGTGAACTCCCAGTTCTCGCCGGTCTGACTCCAGCCGAGGGGCACGAAGATCCAGTGGAGAGCGCCTCCGATGGCGGCCAGGATCGAATCTCCCATGTCGTCGTCCGTGACGTAGTTGAGGCCGGCGTCGTAGTGGGACAGCAGCCAGATGAGGACGGACGCGAGCAGGATGATGGTCCCCGCCTTCTTGACGAAGGCCCAGCCCCTGTCCAGGGTCCCCTTGATGATGTTCGTTGCAGAGGGGATGTGGTAGGGCGGGAGCTCCATGATGAACGGGGTGGCGGCTCCGGACAGGGACCTGAACTTCTTCAGGATGATGCCGGAGATGAGCACGCAGATGACTCCCACGACGTAGCACAGGACGGCGATGAGACCGTTCCCGCCGAAGACGTAGGCGACGAGCATGGAGATGATGGGCAGCTTGGCCCCGCAGGGGATGAACGTGACGGTCATCGCGGTGATCCTGCGGTCCCTCTCGCTCTCGATGGTACGGGAGGCCATGATACCGGGGACTCCGCATCCGGTACCGACGATGATGGGGATGAGGGACTTCCCGGAGAGTCCGAAGTGCCTGAAGACGCGGTCCATGACGAAGGCAATCCTGGTCATGTATCCGATGTCCTCGAGGATGCACATGACGAGGAACAGGATGAGCATCTGGGGCAGGAATCCGATGACGGCTCCCACTCCGGCGACGATACCGTTGACCAACAGGTCGGTCATGGCTTCGCTGACGCCGTTGTCGACGCACCAGGACTCGAGACCGGATTGGATGGGATCCTCGATGAACCCGTTCATCCAATCGGTGCACCAGGTACCGATACCGGTGATGGCGAAACCCTCGTCCCAGGTGGAGAATCCGATCACTCCGAGGAACACGACGGCGAGGACGCAGATGAATATGGGGATGCCCCAGATCCTGCTGGTGACCACGCGGTCGACCCTGTCGGAGAGGGTGCCCCTCTCGTCCCTGGGCGCCCTCTTGACGGAGGCGGAGACTATGTCGGAGATGCTGTTGTAGCGGGCGTCGGCGATGATCGAATCGATGTCGTCATCCTTCTTGGACTCGAGGTCCTTGACGGCGGCCTCGATTGACGATACGGCATCGGGGAACTCCTCGGTCACCTGCTTGTCGTTCTCCACCAGCTTGACGGCGTAGAAGCGGGCGTGCTCCTGGGGGACCTTGCCCTCCAGGACCTTCTCTGCCTCCGAGATGACGTTCTCCACGTCCCCGTCGAAGTTGACGGGCCTGGGGGCCTCGTTCTTCTGCGCGGCGGACTCCACGGCGGCGATGAGGTCCTTGATCCCCTCGCCCTTGATGGCCGAGATGGGCACGACCGTGCACCCCAGGTCCCTGGAGAGCTTCTCGACGTCGATCTTGTCGCCGAACTTCTCGACCTGGTCCATCATGTTGAGGGCGATGACCGTGGGGACTCCGACGTCTATGACCTGGAGCGTGAGGAACAGGTTCCTCTCCAGGTTGGTGGCGTCCACGATGTTGATGACAGCGTCCGGGGACTCCTTGATCAGGAAGTTCCTGGAGACGATCTCCTCGGGGGAGTACGGAGACAGGGAATAGATACCGGGGAGGTCGACCACGTCTATGTCGTGGCCGCGGACCTTCCCGGTCTTCTTGTCGATGGTGACCCCCGGCCAGTTACCGACGCGCTGGTTCGCACCCGTGAGTTTGTTGAAAAGGGTGGTCTTCCCGCAGTTCGGGTTCCCGGCCAAAGCGATTGTGATGCTCATTGTATTCTCACTCCTGGAAAAACCCGCACCCTGAGAAGCCGGCGCGGGTCCTCGGGATCAGGCGATCTCGATGTTCTCCGCGTCGCCCTTCCTGAGGCTCAGCTCGTATCCCCTCACGGTGATCTCGACGGGATCCCCGAGGGGGGCGACCTTGCGCACATAGATCTGGCATCCCTTGGTGATGCCCATGTCCATGATGTGCCTCTTGAGAGCGCCCTCGCCGTGGAGCTTCACCACCGTGACGGTGGATCCGATCTCGGCGTCCTTCAGCGTCTTCATTCTATCAACTCGCAGGGCTGAAAAGGATCTTGTTGGCCATGTGCCTGTCAATGGCGATCTTGGCGCCCTTGACGTCGAGGATGATGTTGCCCCCGGCCTGGCATACGGCCTTCACTTCCGTGCCCGGTGTGAACCCGAGCTCGCCCAGGTATCTCTTGACCTCTTCCTTGCCGGAGATGCTGACGATGGTGCCCCTCTCCCCGACCCTGGCCATCGATACCGGGACACCGGAGGCCTGGCTCGTAGGGCAGGACCCTTGACAGTTCATGCAATGCGCAGCGCTTGCGCCGACGCACGGTGTGGCTGGATTCATAGGGTTTCGGAAGTCCTAAACGTATATAAGGATTAGCTCCTCCTAAAAAATTGGAAGGCTCGATTAAAATAAGCTCGGCATGCTTAAAACCGTCAGGAATGGCATCCAACATACGGTTTCGGGAGGGTCCAGCGGACGGGGTCCGCCAAGAATCTTATTATAACGCACCTGGTACGCTCGCTCATGGATGATATCGAGATCGCCCAGGCAGCCAAGGTGAGGAACATCAGGGAGATCGCCGCCAAGATCGGCCTCTCCGAGGACGACATCGAACCCTACGGCAAGTACATCGCGAAGGTGCCCTACGACAAGCTGGACGGCATCTGCGGGGACAGGACCGGGAAGCTCGTCGTCGTGTCCGCCATCACCCCCACCCCCGCGGGAGAGGGGAAGACGGTCACCACCATCGGACTGATCCAGGGACTCGGGAAGCTCGGCAAGAAGGTCGTCGGGGCCCTCAGGGAGCCGTCCATCGGACCCACATTCGGGATCAAGGGAGGGGCGACCGGCGGAGGCAACTCGCAGGTGTACCCCATGTGGGACATCGACCTGCACTTCACCGGGGACATCCACGCCGTCACCGCGGCGCACAACCTGCTCTCGGCGATCATCGACAACGAGCTCGTGAGGGACAATCCGCACAACATCGACCCGACCAAGATCGTGTTCAAGAAGGCCATGGACATGAACGTCCGCGAGCTCAGGAACATCGTCACCGGTCTGGGGAAGGACAGGATCCTCGGAGGGGTGCCCCACGAGGCCGGGTTCCTCATCACATCCGCTTCCGAGATATCGGCGATCCTCGCGCTGTCCACCGACAGGGCCGACCTCCGCAGGAGGCTCGAGAGGATGGTCGTCGCCTACACCTACGACGATCAGCCCGTGACCGTGAAGGATTTGGGATGCGTCGGCAGCATGATGGTCATGCTCAAGGACGCCATCAATCCGAATCTCGTTCAGACCCTCGAGGGTCAGCCGGTGTTCGTCCACGGGTTCCCGTTCGCCAACATCGCCCACGGGACCAACAGCATCATCGCCACCAAGGCCGCTCTCAGGCTCGGCGATTATGTCATCACCGAAGCCGGATTCGCGTCCGATCTCGGCGGAGAGAAGTTCATGGACATCGTCTGCAGGGAATCCGGCATGAGGCCGGACTGCGTTGTTATCGTTGCTTCCATCAGGGCGCTCATGACACACGGCGGAGCGGTTCTCGACGACCCGGCGACCATGACCGACGATGCGCTCAGGATCGGGCTGTGCAACCTGGACAAGCACATCGAGAACATGTCCTCCTACGGCGTGCCCGTCGTGGTCGCGGTCAACCGCTTCGCCCACGACACCCCCGCCGAGATGGAGATGATCATGGAGCACTGCAGGGAGATCGGCGTCAGGTGCGCCTTCTCCGAGGCGTTCTCCAAGGGAGGGGAGGGCGCCGTCGATCTGGCGCAGACCGTCCTGGATGTTCTGGAGAACGAGAAGACCGACTTCCGCTTCCTGTACGATGTCGAAGCTCCGATAAAGGAGAAGATCGAGGCCGTGGCGACGAAGATCTACGGCGCCGGATCGGTCACGTATTCCAAGGAGGCCGAGAAGTCCATCGCGCAGATGGAGGCCGACGGATACGGGAAGCTCCCCGTGTGCATCGCCAAGACGCAGGCGTCCTTGACGGACGACTCCAAGGTCAAGGGCGCGCCCAGGGGATGGACCCTCAGCGTCAGGGAGGTCCAGCTCTCCGCCGGGGCCGGGTTCGTGGTCCCCGTCTGCGGGACGCTCACCCTGATGCCCGGGCTCCCGAAGGTCCCCGCCGCCATGAGGATGGACCTCACCGAGGACGGCAGGATCATCGGACTCAAGTGAAATCCAAAAGCCGGATCCTCATCCGATGGGGGTCCGGCGACCTTTTGATGTTTGTTCCCTCCTTCCGTTCGGGAAGGTCGGGAAATTGGGGATCCCGTCCCCGTAGGGACGGTAAATGCGGGTCGCCCCGCATGTTTGTTCGTTCAGGGTCTGTTCTTCCTGCGAATCGCGTACGCCAGCACCGCGATGATGACGCATGCGACTATCGCGATGATCACGTAGACCATCAGGTCCGAGGATCCCTCGGAGGGTTCGTCGGGCGACGGCTCCTCGGATTCCACCGTGAACGTGGCGTTCGCGTCACCGGACGCCGAACGTATCGTCAGGGTGTGCGGTCCCGCCTTCAGGGTCTTCAGGAAGGTTGCTTTCAGCTCCACCACGATGCTCCCGCTGCGGAGCTCGTAATCGGTGCTGTCGACGGTCTTCCCGTCCACCAGGACGGCTATGAAGTCCGCGAACGCCGCATCGGATCTGAACATCAGGTTGTCCGTCCCCTTCCATACGGCTCCGTCCCCGGTGTCGATCGTGGGCGGGAGCTTGTCGATGACCATGCTCCCGGTCTCGCGACCGCAGACCTTGCACTTCCCGTGCTTCAATCCCGTCTCGGCCGCAGTCGGTTCCTTGTCGACGGTCCACTCGTACTCGTGGTACGAGATGTCGGTCCTCGCGCCGCAGGTGCATTCGCGCCAGTGGTGCGTATCGTCCCATGACCATTGCTGGCTGTACTCGTGGGGGTGCGGAGGTGTCGGCGGATCGTCGGATCCCGTGACCGTCACGGTCAGCTTGACCTCCGCGGTGTTGTAGTTCTTTGTGTCGTCCGGCGTGAACATCGCCGCGAGGTTCCAGTCCCCGGACCATTCCAGGACGGTGGAATCCTCGACCCATGCCCATCCCTTCGGTAGGACCACGGAGGACAGCTTGTCCCCCTTGGTCGCCTTCAGTCCGGTGGGGACGGTGTAGGTCGGGTCGGCCTTGGAGATGGTCCATGCGGCGGTGACCGCGACGGTCGTCCCGTCGGACCATTTGTCCTTCGGTTTCACCGTTACAGTGTATTCTCCCGCATCGCGACCCACGTTCCCTTCCATCGTCATGGTCTCGGGATCGTATCCGTCCACCAGGACCGTTATGTCGGAGCCGGTGTAGGTGTATGTCCCGGGGATGCTGATGGCGGGCTTGGGCGGATTGGCCGTCACGGTGATGCTTATCGAAGCGGTCTTGCCGTTGGATGTCGTAGCGGTGATCTCGGCGGTTCCCCGGGATTTCCCGGTGATCTTCCCGCCGGAGACCGAGGCCACCGACGGGTCGCTGGACTTCCAGGTCACGGTGTAGCCGGAAGCGTCCTCGGGCTCGACGGCGACTTCTATCTGGAAGGTCTCCCCGATACCGATGGATCCCGACGACGGTCCCTTGAGGGATATGCTCTGAACCTCCACGGGAACGCATTCGATGACCGCCTTCGCCGTCTTTCCTCCGTCGATGGTGGTCACGGTTATGGTGGCCTTGCCGGCCCTCTTCCCGGTGATAACGCCGTCCACAACGTCGATGACCGACGGGTCGCTGGAGGACCATTTCACGTCCTTCTGCGTCGCATTCGTCGGATGGACCGTGGCCTTGAGCTCGGCCGTTTGGCCCACGGTTATCTTATCCGGGGGAGAGTCCAGGCTCACGCTCGTGACGCGGATGACGGTGGCCCCCTTCTCTACGACCGTTATCGTACAGGTCGTTGAGAGGGACCCCTCTTCCAACCATGTGGCGTTAAGAGTGGCAGTTATGTTGGCTGTTCCGGTTCCGATTGCTTTGATCGAACCCTTATTGGATACCGTAACAACGGACTTATCGCTTGACGACCAGGTAATCGGCTCACTCGAACTCGGTTTTCTTTCATCCGGCAGCATCAATACCGATAGATTCACAGTCTTTCCGATTTCGATGGGCTGATTCGGGGTTCCGACGATCTCCAATCCGAATTTGGTCGTACCGTAGGTTAGAGAGAACTGGCCACCTTCTGTGTAATATCCGAGCGACCACTGGTTGTAACTGCCGTTGTATCTCTGGATCCAGTATCTCCATTCGTTGTTTCCGAGATTCTTGTCCCCCAGTCCGAACATGCTGGTGATCCATCCTCTGATCCAGCCATCGTCACTGTATCCGAGATTGAGTTCAATGCCGGTACTGTCGCACGCAATCCTCAAGGCTTTCGCCGCATCGGTGGCGGTGGCTCTGAGCTCGAATCCATCGGTCAGCTGCTTCTCCGTGATGCCTGGAGGGATCTTGGCCTTATCCACATCCTCGAGCATCTTTATGGTGAAGACGTATTCGTTGTACTCCAGCGGTTTCTCGGTTACCTTGACCGGGATCCGTGCCAGGTACAGGTTCTTGACGATGATCTCGATGCTCGTATTACCTACGGTCTTCGAGACAACATTCAGGACAGTACCGTCGAGTTCCAACGATATCTTATCCTCGGAGGCTCCCCCCGTTGTCTGGACAGCTATATCCGATGTCGAGAATCCCTCGGGGAGCGTTATCGTGACGGAACCGGAGGAACCCACGATCAGCTCCAGAGATGCGGGAGATACGTTCAGATCCGCATACTCCACCTTGACTTCGCACTTCGCCTCGTACTGTCCGACCTTCGCCGTAACCGTCGCGGAACCAACGGCTTTCGGGATGAGTCTCCCATCCTCCACGCTTACAATGAAAGCCTTATTCGACTTCCAAGAGACGGTCTCAGTGCAATTCGCAGGGGTAACCGTCGCCACGAGGGTCTCGTCGCTGTCTGCGGTTATCGTCACGGAGCTCTTGTTCAGGGTTATTCCCGTTGCTGGCACGGAGGATCCTATGGTGAAGTCCAACGTCTTGCGGACGTCGTCCGGATTACCGCCAAGTTTGCTCTGCACCACCAGCGTGTATTGACCGTCTGCGAGATTCGCGACGTTCGCATCCGCCCAGAATCTTCCGTTTTTAGTCTCTACGTTGCCCAATCCCGAGACCCTTTCGCCGTTCTGCGCGATATAGAATGTCATGATGTCGAACGTCGTGCTCCCGCCGAACGTCAGTATCTTCGTATCCGGGTTGTACACGCACGATTCGATTATCAGCGAGGATTCCGGAGCCCCTTCGGGGCCATGGTTATCGACGGCGATAGTTCCGAATACCACCGCCAGCAGCGCGATGGCCGTTATCAGGAACGTTTTGCGGTTCATGATCACGACCCCTGGTCGCTGGTCCATCTGTAATCGCTGTACGAGGTTCCGTCGTAGACTAGGCCGTCCACCAGGAATGCCGTCAAGGAGATCAATCCCGTATTGCTGACCACAATCTTCTCGGTGGCTCCGCCCGTGTCGTTCAGGCCGATTTTCGAGTATATGCTGATGTGGTTGCCACCGGAATACGAAGCGATGACAAGCAGGCGGGCATCCTGGAACTCGATGGGTCTGCTCGGGGGGTTGAGACTCAATAGGAATGTGTTCTCCGTGTTGGATATCTGTATTTCCCCTTCGATGGTGTATTCAGTCGGTCCGGATACGGACCATATCCCCTCGAGTGTTATGATGTTGTCCGCATTCGCATGGGCCGGATCCACGGTGTAGGATCCCCCATCGATCTTCTGGCCGTTGACCTTCCATCCGTCGAACTCGAAGCCGTCGGCCTCGAGTGCCGGCAGCGTCACCGTTCCGCCTGCTAAGGCCGTCTGAGATGAGGGGGTATCCCCGTGCTCGGTTGTGAACGAGACGGTATATGCGACGGTACCCGCTTCGGCCCAGACCGCGTAGAGGTCCATGGAGCCGGTCAGAGCTATTTGCTCTCCGCCCGTGTAGTCCACGATGGTGCCGTTCTCCTGCTTGCTCCAACCTTTGAACTCCTTGTCTCCGTTGGTGATGTCTTCCGGAAGCTGCCTTATCTCGACGGTGTTCGCAGAAGCATCGGTCAGGGGGGACGCGGTGACGGTCATCGTCTTGTATATCTGTTGCCACCGACCGTCGATTCTAACGGCACCATATACGGTGATCTTGCTCTCTCCTTCCGGGGGTGTGCCAGAACAATCGCTGTCGTTTTTGGTCAACCAGGAGGGGGATTCGGTCAAATACCACCCTATGGGCACGCTGAATCTCAGTTCGCAATCCGTATACACGCTCCAGGTCACGCTGGTGGCGGCATCTGTGACGATCTGTTTCTCCATCACTGCACCGGGACCCAGGTGGTAATTCACACTGAACTTCTGGAGCCAGATGCCCTCGAGTGTTATGATGTTGTCCGCATTCGCATGGGCCGGATCCACGGTGTAGGATCCCCCATCGATCTTCTGGCCGTTGACCTTCCATCCGTCGAACTCGAAGCCGTCGGCCTCGAGTGCCGGCAGCGTCACCGTTCCGCCTGCTAAGGCCGTCTGAGATGAGGGGGTATCCCCATGCTCGGTGTCGAACGCGATGGTGTATTCCACCGGTTCAGGCTCTTGCCATACCGCATAGAGATTCAACACATCCGTGAGTTCGATCTCTTCTCCTCCGCTGTAGTCTACGGTAGAGCCGTTCTCCTGCTTGCTCCACCCTTTGAATTCCTTGTCACCATTGGTGATATTTCCAGGTAACCCCCATATGAGAATGGTGTCGCCGTCGGGCATATCGTTGGCGGGCAATACTTTTATCGTCACCGTCATGGTACCCAGAATCCACCGTGTTGGTGTAATGTTGTATCTCCCAGTGAATGTGATGTTTGACTCTTCTGCGACAGGGATTCCAGAATATTCTTGTCCATCCCGGGTCAACCAATCCGGTTTGATTCCGGGATTCCAGTCGGATGATAATCTGAATTTCACCAGACATCCAGGATACGTGTTCGCAATCTTTTTTAAGTTCGGACTGACAGTGATTTGCCCCAAATCTACTACGGCATCATCGCCGAAATGATAGTTCACTCTGATCTTCAGGGACCATATACCCTCAAGGGTGATGACATCGTTATCGTCTGCATGAGCAGGGTCCACGGTGTAGGATTCCCCGTCGATTTTCTGACCGCCGACGCTCCATCCGTCGAAATTGTATGCATCGGTCGTAAGCGTCGGTAGCTTCACAGTTCTGTCAGCGACAGCTATCGTGGGCGAGGGGGCCTCTCCGTGCTCGGTGATGAATGAAATTGTGTAGAGTGTGATGCTCGGATCCCGTTCGAATAGGACCTCGATTATCGCATCCGATGCCGGCATTATGAAGGAGTAGCCGGACTGGGTAGGAGTAACATCGATATTATTCCCGTCAGCCATACATGTGATTTTGGATACCTTGTAACCCATGTCCGGAGTTGTCTTTATTATGACTTCCAAGCCTTCAGCGGCCTTATTCGTAGAGGTTGATGCCGTTCCCTCTCCTTCGGAAGAGAGTTCTACCGAGTATTCCTGTACGGTACCGATGGATACGCGGACGTCGGATTCCGGCATTATGAATCCGTACCTGGCCACGCCGTCCCCGCTGAGGGTGGCTTTAAACAAACCGTTCTCAGGATACACATATGCCGATACCCCTTCCAACTTTGCTACGGATTTACCTGTCACATAAATAGCTGCAACAGTCCCGGGGATCGAAACAACCTCGTAGGTTACATCATATCCTCCGGGTTCCACGGTTATCTTGTAACCTTTCACATAATCGAGCGTGAGTTGTTCCTCGGTTCCCGCGAGATTCCAACTAGAGCCGGGTTCAGGTACGGAATCTGTGTCCTTTGAGATATACCAGTATCTGCAATCATCTATGTTCGAGAAACTGTTGTATTTCGCCGTTACCCAGGCGCCTTTGATCATTCCGTGAAGGGTGTATCCCGTATCCTGAGTGTCCTGAGTCGTTCCTGCCGCGATTAGAATGTTATTGCTAATCGTCGCGATTCCAAGAGATTCCAGGGCGCTGACCGCATCCTTCTCATTTACTACGTATGTTAGACTCTCTTCACCATCGTTGATTATGAACGTGTAATCGCTCCGATCCAGGGATGTATAGCACACTATAGTTCCGCTATCCACGTAATAAATGAGATCACCAGAAGCCGTCGATTTGACACCTTGGCTGGAATTACCCCACATTTTTCCTTCTTTTGAACACGTTATCGTATTGGACAAGGCATCGAATTCGCATATGTATAAAACTCCAGTATTATAACCAGCGAAATAAATGTAATACTTCCCCTCGTCGGAATGTCTAGAATTAACGGTTATCGATCCGTGGGAGATATCGGGTACGCTGGTATTCGCGATCGAAGTTAGCGCGGTCCCGTCAGTAGAAAGATTTGCTAGATCGTAAACGTGAAGTGCATTCCCGATTTTGAGGAAACCATAGTCTTCAGATGTTACGAAAGCGGAAGCCAACCGAGAACCTGGTAAGTTGTAGTAGTATGGTTCGGAACCATCCAATGGCACCACAGCTAATGCACTTTTTCCAGGCACATCTGAAGGGAACAGTCCATATGTGTACGATGTAACATATAGATTTTTTCCATCGGTCGTTAGCCATCCGTTATCAAGTAATGCGCGATCAAGGCCTGGAAGTCTGACGCTGTTCACCGTTTCTCCAGAAGTCCAGCATATGCTGACTTCCGATGATTGGACGTTTGTTCCGGTAGTGCTGATCCAATAGATGGTATCTCCAACGATGATGGGTTGGGATGATACGAAGTTATAGAACACACTCTGCGATTCGTTCAAAGGTACTTCCCAGAGAGGTTTCAGCTTCCCATCCGAAGTGATATTATCAGCGGTAATCTTGTACGGATCGTATTTGGCGATACGGGTCTTGTTGAACGTATAGCAGTAACGAGAATCCGCATCGAAAACCGACTCTCCACTGATGGTGAAGTCTTGTTCGTTCAAGTCCATGTCGAATATTTTCTGGGTCGTATAGTCTTTAATCAGACCGTTACCGAGATATCCCATGCGGTGATAGTATGCGTAGACCAGTTTCGATTCAGCCGTGGCCTTGACCAGTCCCGTACTCGCTTCGATCTTCAGAATCGCTTCGCCTTCATGTACATATACGTAATCATCAAGAATCAGTATTTCGGAAGGTCCGCCTCCCCAGAAATGGTTCTGTTCCAACTGGCCCGTACCGATGGACCATTTCAGGACAAGCTCATTATTGTCCGTGGGAGCATCAGTGCTTATCTCTGGAGTGGGTACAGCTTCGGAGACATATATCGCATTAATAGATAATTTGATGTTCGTTGTTAGAGATGCGATGGTCAGAGTACGACCGTCTGGGGACAGAACGTATCCGTCGACGGTTTGATTCGGTTCTATCTCAATCTTCCCAGTATCTGTCGACAGAATCCATGACCGCATATCCATTTTTTCCGGTGCACGATACGTCAGTGTTACTTGGGCGTTCTCGGGGATCTGTCCGTATTCATCGATTTGACTCCCTACAGCAGTCATCGTACCGAATGCCAATTCGTAAGAGATACGGTAAATTTTCTCATCTCTCCACGAGGCGCTCAGGGATAGATCTGACGTTATGGGTTTCGTAAAATCGAAAACTGAGTCGTCAATGCCCCATCCTAAGAATCTGCGGTCGGTTTGCGATGGTATGTCCTTGGGTTTTTCCGCCATGCCGCCGTCTATCACATAAGTGGTGGCGAATTGATCGGATCCGTTCATGAAGTCGACCTTCCATCTCGTCAGCTCGATAATGATGAGGGAAGACGGAGCAGGGGTGCTGAACGTGTATGTGCCGGCATCCCCTCTGATGGCCCGACCGTCAACTTTCAATTGCATGGAGCAACTTGCATCGATCTTCTTGTGGAGGATTACCGTGGTATTCCCGGAATCGGCGGAGGCTTCTATTGTTTCAACCGCATCCTTTGTATTATCGGTGTAGTAGAAAAATAGGTTGTGTGGCTCTCCCTGAGTTCCCACATTCAGGATCTCATGAACCACCACGGGTTTATCGTTACTCAGAAAATAATAACCGCCGAACGAGTCGTAATAGTTCGAGTCATTCGTAACAATGCCCTCTGTGACGATCTGATATATCGTAGGGGATACGTCTGATGTTACGGATAAGTTTGTTGTGGACGGATTCAGTCCCTTAAGTAAATCGATGAAAGAAGTTTCTGAATATATCGTCCGGGCCATGAGGGTTCTATTCCCTTCAGCAGGTGCAATGAACTGCGTATCATTACCGAAGAACCATACGTCGTACTCTGATCCCTTGCTCGCGTCGCCTGCAATGCGACAGTGATCGGGGAATCTGATTTCTCCGTTACGTGTTGAAATCGACTTCCTTTCAATAGTTAGGATGTTTATTGTCCGTTCAGAAAAAATGGGATATATTACATAGTGTAGGCTATTTTCCCCTAACAATGATATGGTCTCAGGGATTACAATGCAGAATTTTTGACTATACGAACCTCCCATATTGACAGTTTCTTTATTTCCATTTTCGTTATAAAATTCTGTATTCGTGCTGACTATCATCGAGTAATTCCCTGAAATGGGATTACCTTTTATGGAGTTTACAAGAATGTCTCCCGATTCACCCGGACCTTCGAAAATCGCTTGATAATCGCCACCGGATGGCCGAAGGTACTTCGGAACAACAAAGGATCCCCACACGTTTTCTCCGGGCACGATATGTGTGCCGATAAGTTCGATGGAGGTCAGTCTAGCCGTTTTCAATTCTCCGTCTGTTGATATGGTATATGTCGCAATGCCGTACTCATCATTCCCCGCATGGATAATCTCGTCCGTAGCCTCCGCATGAGATGTATCCGTGATCGGAGAAAAGGCCAGGAAGAGTCCTAATGACACCAAGAGGATAGCGTATAGTCCGTGTTTATAGTACGATTCTTTGTTTCTCACTCCCACCCCTCCTTGGATACTGACGTTTAAAACCAATTCATCGCAGACATCTGCTACCAGGACTCAGATTCAAGAGCTTGGAAGAACGTCAATGTCGCACAAAATCGCATGTTTCGATGCACAGACGGAATAGTAGGGGGCCTACAGATCCGAATACAAACAGACTCGGATCGCCTTCCATACATACTTTAGTCGATTTGTCGTGAATTCGGCACCCTCAATCCGATCTATCCAGTCGAAGATAGTCGGAGCTGATTGTTCCCCAAATCGCTCACGGGCGCATATGCGAGGCCATCGGCGCCAGCTCTCAAAAAAGGCCAGATAATTAGTTCGGGGGTGCCGGATTCACGTTTGTTTTAATTCGTCGTTAGAATCCAATCATTCGATTATTTGGAGGTTGATGCCAGGGGATCGACCCAACTCAGAAAAAGATACGGCGACAGCTTGCTACTTTTCTTTTCAACTCTAATTCTCGGTCTTTTGGGTATAATCCCGGACCCAGTTCGCGATCCAGATTCAGGATGTCCGCTGGTATGTATTCCAGGATCTCATCCTCGGAAGATCGGAGGAGGGTCAGGGATTCGGGCAGGAATTATACTGCACTGCCCGAGAATTAGAGTTTCAAGGCGATTTACTGCGGACCGCTTTCAGATGCATACTGAGGCGGTGTCCGCAGACGGCATCAAAATACGTGCCGTTTTGTCGCTGTCCAGTACCCACTCAGAGAAGATTCTGAATACAAAATCGACCTTTCATACGTCGCCTTTCTATGCGCGTGCATCGACCATCGTCGATGGAAGGCCAACCGTCAATTCTGTTCTGTTGCCTTGTTAATCCTCTGGCTGGTGTTTTCTCATTCCTGGTTTTGGGTCCACCACGAAGATTCGGTGTATTCAAGCGTGAATTCGTTGTACACAAATCCACTTCCAAGTCCAGATATCGGGGTCATGAAGCCCAAGAGGAATAGGGAATAGGTGCTAGTGCCACTGCCGATGTACAGCGACCAGTAATCATACGTGGTCAAGGTTCCCTCTACTTCTTGTCCTCCGACATTTCCTGTTTGAGGTACCGATGTGGTAACTTCCTTAACTCCAAGGATGGAAGAAACGTAGCCATAACTACTATTATTGATTCCTCCGTTGGGGATATTCAACATCATGGGGTTTCCAAATGTACTCGATATTGCGTTCACAAGAGCCGAGTATCCATTGGATCCGTATCCGTAGTATGTACCCGTGTGTGCCTGAAGATATGACCATTCCGAATCTGTGATGCCACTGGGCTTGGTCATGCCGGTTTGTACAGAGATATGGAATGTGACCTTGAACGCATTATTCGACAATACATCCGTGATCGGTCTGAGGCTGGTGCCTGTCGGAAGGGCTGCAGGGAGCTGCGGGTCCTCGATGGATGTGTAATATAG
>CAVABN010000008.1:1549-34162 GCA_963586845.1 Bifidobacteriaceae bacterium | reverse complement strand
GATATACTCGTTCGTGAAGGATTTCGATATCGACGAGCCGTCCAAGCATGTCGCCGCTCTGGTCCAATTCATCTCCTTCGTCACGGGCAACCCGCCGCTCCTCAAACTCCGCGCGGGGAAGCCGAAGGTCGATTGGGCCGACGAGTACGGGAAGCAGTGCCCTTTCGGCAAGGAGATACAGAGATACAATCAACTGATGGAGGCCCGCGACGTATCCGGATGCTATGTGGAGTCGAGGGTCCATATGGCCGCCGTCGTAGGAGGCATGCTGAACGCCAGGTATTCCGTGAAGACCTTGGCCCAGGTGGAGCCGGAGATGATCGATGCCGTCATGGAGGAGATCGCCGCCCATGTGTCCGCCTCATCGGTCAAAGCGTTCCTCGACGCCTTCCTCGGTCTCGCATCCTACTTCGGACGGGACGACCTCCGCGAGAAGACCAAGAAGAGGAAGGCCCAGGCCGTCTTCGTTCCCCAGGACGATTGCGACCGGGCTTTCAAGGCCAAGCTGGACGCGTGGGAGGGATACCTCAAGAAGTGGGAGTACAGCGAACACACCATGGCTGGGCGTATCTCGGCGGTCAGGAAGTGCTACAGCGTGCTCAAGAAGGTCAAGGGGCCGTTCAGTCTCGAATCCTTGGAACCCTTCGATATGCAGACCATCCGCAATGCGATGGCCGGGTATCGGGAGACGACCATCCAGAACTACCTTTACGCCTTCGGCTGGTTCCTGGATTTCGCCATCGGGAGGGACCTGTTCGCCGAATCCCACCTATGGTTCAACGGCATTGAAGTGAACAGGAACTTCGTCCAGATGGAGGAGTTCGTCGAACTCTGGAACGTCGGGGGCCCCCTGGAGCACATGATCCTCGCCTTGGGAGGGGCCATGGGTCTGCGCAGGACCGAGATGATCCGTATGAGGGTGTCCGATCTGAACGGCAGCATGGCAATCATCAGGGGGAAGGGCGCAGGGGCGGACGGCAAGATGATGAAGGCGGAGATCCCGCAGCTGGTCCGCGAGACACTGGCGGAGTATCTGCCCTACAGGGAGGAGCTGCTCTCGAAGTTCGGAGACAGGTCGGCGGGGATGCTGCTCATCAATCCGTTCGAGAGGGAGATGTGCAGACCGCTATCGGTCCGCGGTTTTCAGACCGTCCTCGACAAGCTCTCCGAGGCGGCAGGGATATCGTTCACTTCCCACGGGTTGAGGCGCATGTACGCGATGAACCTCAGCGACGCAGGGGTGGAGCTGGACACCATCAGGAGGATGATGCGCCATGCCGACGTCGAGACGACGCTGAGGTGTTATATCCACGCGGACCCGCGCAAGATGCAGGGCGCTGTGAGCAAGGTCAACGGGGCCTTCTCCGGTTTGGGTCTGGGTCCGAAACCTATGGACGCTTGACAATCCGACCTTGTGAAGAAGACATGAATCGGTAAGAAATGGACGATTTCGGGCATTTCTTACCGATTCAAACCATAAGCAAGCTTTTTCAATAAACCACTTCATTTCTGGTCTTAGAGATGCACTGGTAAGGCGCCAATTCATTTTGTGTCGCCCTGGTAATTCCAAGGTGTCCTCGATTGTCAGAATGCGCTGGTTGAGCTCGAACTCGCACAGCAGGGATGAGAGGAGCGACGTCTTCCCCGCGCCCCTCGCCCCGCACACAAGGATGGTGGCGCGGCTGTTCACGAGGAACGACAGGATCCCGGCGGTCCTCGGGCTCACCGTCCCGTTGGCGATGAGCCTGCTGAGCGTCCACGGCCTCTCCGAATGCTTCCTCAGCGCCACGGCGTTCCCCATGGGGCTCAGCGGGTATCCGATGACGGTCGCCCTGGCGTCGAACCCGACCATCCCGGTCTCCAGCACGGGGCTCGACCTGCAGAACCTGAGCCCGCTGTGGCGCTTCAGGATGTTGATCAGGTTGTCCACCTCGCGCTCCTCCGCCATCAGGTTGGTGGAGCACCTGATGTGGGAGTTCAGGCCCTCGATCCCGTTCACGGTCACGTGGATCCTGTTGAGGTGGCACGGGGCGTCCACGTACACGTCCTCGATGTGGGGGTCCGAGAGCAGCGTCTCGAATATCCCCGCCCCGACCGAGTGGCGGTACGATATGGCGCACACGTCCTTCACGACCGCCTCCATGTCGTCGGTCCCAGTGGCCTCCTGCAATTCATCCCACCTCTCGGTGAGGATCGAGCGGGTCATCCCCATGACGGAGTCCCTGTCCAGGCTCCCCCCGACGGTGCGGTACGTCTCGCGGATGTCGTCTATCACGTCCATGACCACGGCGTTCAGCCCGTCCGGGTAGGCGTACTCCCGGGGCGTCACGCAGTAGAACGTCTCCCCTCCGTCGGATTCGCCGACGGACACGTTCCCGCACTCAGTCCGATAGGATGCGATGGTCCTCAGCTCCGGGACCCCGGTCATCCAGCAGTCGGTGTACGACGGCTTGCTGCGTATGTCCGTCCCCGCGGCCTCCCCGAACAGGCCGACCAGGCCCTCGGGCATCGTTTTGAAGCGGGGGGTGGGGACGTCGTTCGGATCGAAGGACGCGATCGTCTTCTTGGGAGGGGCCGGGATCCCGGGGTCGATGGTCTCGTCGAACACCATCAGCTCGGCGACGTCCCCAGTCTCCGGCTCCGGGCGGACGATGGTGGCGAAGGGCGGGAGTCTTAGCTTCACTGCCCCGCCCTCCTTCCGTTGCGCAGGGTCTCCGTCATCCTGGCGATGCCGTCCCCGATCTGGTCCAGTATCCTCGCCGTCCCCGCGGCGCATTCCGCGCATCCGTCCCTGTCCGGTATGTCCGAGAGCATGGCGCGCACCGACCCGTCCGGGGCATCGGGGAACCTCTCCCAAGCCGCCCTGACCACCGCATCCCTCGACGCGGGGCACATCCTGCACCTGCCCTTGGGTTTGGCGATCGGGATCGACCACCTCATGGCCGATGCCGCGTCCTTCACCAGTCTCCCCGCCTTCCCGGAGATCTCGATGTCCCTCCCGGTGCGGAGCACCACCCTGTCGGCGCTCCCCGCGTCGCACATGCAGCGGACCATGCACCTCAGGCACTCGTTCGATCCCGGCACGGGCGCGTAGGCGCATCCGCGGCAGTCGATCACCAGCAGGTCCCCGGAGAGCTCCGAGGGAGGATCCTTGTCCGCGGTATCTCCGAGGAGGCCGCGGATCCCTTCTTTGAAATCCATAATCCGCGTTTTCCGCTCTCGGCATAAGAAGGAGTAGGTATGCAGTCAGTATGACCTGAAAGTCTTCGAAATGTAGACCTCCCGATGCGACACATATAAAACCCGAACCCTTTGCCGACGGCATGGAGATACTCTCACCGGCCGGCACCCCCGAGGGGCTGGTAGCAGCGATCAAGGGCGGATGCGACGCCGTGTACCTGGCGGGAAAGAGCTTCGGCGCGCGCGCTTTCGCGGGCAACTTCTCGGACAGGGAGCTCGAGGGAGCGGTCGGGTACGCCCACGACCGCGGGGTGAGGGTCCATGTCACCGTCAACACATCCATCCTGAATTCGGAGCTGGACGAGGCCGTGGCGTTCGTCAGGTTCCTGAAGGACATCGGCGCTGACGCGGTGCTCATCCAGGACCTCGGTCTCCTGAGAGCGGTATCCAAGATAGACATCCCCAAGCACGCCTCCACCCAGATGCAGATCCATTCGCTGAAGGGGCTGGAGTGGTGCGCGGCCAACGGCCTGGACCGCGCGGTCCTCGCCAGGGAGCTCACCCTGGAAGAACTTGCGGACATAGTCCCCTCCTCGCCCGTAGAGACGGAGGTGTTCATCCAGGGGGCGCTGTGCTACTGCATGTCCGGCGGATGCCTCATGTCGAGTTTCATGGGCGGACGCAGCGGGAACCGCGGTTCCTGCGCCCAGCCCTGCAGGAAGAAGTACACCAAGGACGGGGAGTCCGGGTATCTGCTGAGCTGCACCGACCTGTTCGGAGCGGATCGCATAGAGGAGCTCAGGGACATCGGCGTGGATTCCCTGAAGATCGAGGGCAGGATGCGCTCGCCCGCTTACGCCTACCTTTCCGCGAAGGTGTATTCGCTGGCGGAGGACGGCGACCGCGGGGAGGAGTACGAGGAGAGCCTCGACCTGCTCAGGACCGTGTTCAACCGCGGGACGTCCGAAGGGTATCTGAGGGGGGTGCAGTCCCCCGTTCAGCCTCTCTATCCCGACAACCGCGGGTTCCGCCTCGGGACCGCCAAGGTCCGCGGGCAGCATCTCGTCTCCACCGACTTCGTCAACCCCGTCGGGAGGAAGGACGGGCTGTCCCTGTTCTCCGGCGACCTGAAGGTCGGCGGGTTCAAGGTCACCGAGATGGACCCGATCACCGTCCCGTTCAAGATCGCCGACGGCGAGTACGACGTGTACCGCACCTACGATCCCAGGATAGACGACATCAAGAACCTCATAGGGAAACCGCCGAAGCTCTCCGGCAACACGGCGAGACACGTCTCCGGGGACGCGGTGCCCGAGAGGAGGAGGATCAAGCACGCGAACCCCGACAGGTCGTTCTACGTCAGCAGCCTGAAGGTCTTGGAAGCGGTCCTCCCTTACGCGGACCGCGTCTACTACGAGTACGGCCCCCGCCTGCCGGATGCCGCGGGGATGTGCTCCTCCGCCGGAGTCGAGTGCGTGGCGATCCTGCCGAGGTTCGACTGCAGGGACGAGTGCTCCTTCGACGGTCCCGTGATGATCAACAACCCCTCGCAGATGAGGTTCATGGACGGCAGGAGGGTGTACATCGGGTCCCCGTTCAACGTTTTCAACTCCGCCTTCCCTTCGGACGCCTATCAGACCACCCTGTCGGTGGAGCTTTCCAGGAACCAGGTCTCCGACCTGGTCGCCAGGTTCCCCGGGAGGACCGAGGTCATGGCGTTCGGCAGGACGGAGCTGATGTACTCCCGCGATCCCGGCATGGGCAGCGGGTCCATAACGGACGAGACCGGGGCGTCGTTTCCCGTTTACACGGACTCCCGCGGATTCGCACGCGTGCTGAACTCCGTTGACCTGTTCCTCCTGGATTCGATTGATGAGCTGGGGGGTTCCGGGGTGTCCTCCGTCGGGATAGACGTGAGGAAGCGCCCTCCCGCGCTGGCGAAAGCCGTCGGGATGTACTCGAGGAAGCAGGATCCCGCCCTGAGGGACAAGATCCAGGAGATGTGCGGCGGAGGGTTCACGCAGACCCTCTACAAGCGCGGTCTCAGGAAGGAATGAGCAGGTCGACATTTCGAAGAGTTTCGTGTCATACTGCATCCACACTGCTCCCTTCATAAACCCCGGGTGCGAGACGCGTCCATGGATGACAGAGGGAGTCTCGATTTCTACGAGTGCGCCATCGCATCGATGGCGGTGACGGCGGTGCTGGCGGCCTTTCTGGTCGTGGCGGTGCACGCCGCGGTGACGGATGCGGATCCCTTCGAGGACCTGGACGAGAGGTCGATCGGAGGGGCGATAGAGGACGGGAGGTTCGTCCCGGGCTACCGCGAATACCTAGAAGGGTACGCTGATTCGCACGGATTGGGCGGGGTCAGGGTCGTAACGACGATCCCGGGAGGGTTCTGCGAACCCCCGGAGGAGTTCTCGTCAGGGAGCATGGACGGCGACCGGTGGACGAGGACGTTCGTCTCCGCGGTGCCCGCGGACGACGGGAGGATCGTGCTGGCTTTCCACGAGGTGACGCTGTGCGCTCGAACGAGCACGGGTTCGTCGCGATGGCCGACGCCATGCTGTTCATCGTGATCATAATGGTCGCGACCGTGGTAGTGGTGGCCGAGGAGGATCCCGTAAGGACGGACGACAGGGACGCCTCCGCCTTCCTGGAGGCGCTGGTCTCATCGGAGGTGAGGATGTCCGACCTGGGCGAGGGGGACGATTCCCTCGTGCGCCTGTCGGATATGATGGCGTTGCACGTCCACGCCGGATCCGAGGGGACGTCGGGATACATCGCCGAACTGCTGGATTCCTACTGCCGCGGGAGGGGGTACCTGCTGACGTTGACGTTCGGATCGGGGGACGTATCATCGGAGGTCTCCTTCGGCGACGGAGGGGGCACGGCGTCGTCATCGGCGGAGAGGACGGTACCCGTGACATCGGGGGGCGAACTGAGGGCGGTCCTGTCGCTGTACCGACGGGGAGGGGGTCATACCCCGTCCCCTCGGGACGAGGAGGAGAAAGACGATTCCCGGGATGGCGATAGGGAATATGGACAATAGACCGTATTCCCCGAGTCTGGGTCATTGCGGATTCCGACCATCTCGAGCGTTTCCTTTTTCTACTTGAAGCGTATCGACCGACGATTAGATGGCACTCCGTATCCACAATACCCTCACCGATTCGGTCGAGGAGTTCAAGCCCATCGAGCCCGGGAAGGTCAGGATGTACGTCTGCGGCGTCACCGTCTACGACGACATCCACATGGGTCACGCGAGGAGCATCATCGTGTTCGACACCGTCGCCCGCTACCTCCGCTACAGGGGGTACGAGGTCCAGCACGTCACCAACTTCACCGACGTGGATGACAAGATCATAGCCCGCGCCGCCAAGGAGGGCGTCGAGCCCCTGGAATTGTCCAAGAGGTACATCGACAGGTACTTCGAGGAGACCTCGAAGCTGTACGTCAACCGCGCCTCCTGCTACCCCAAGGCCAGCGAGAGCATCGGCGACATCATCGACATGATCGGCAAGATCATGGACAACGGGTTCGCCTACGCCGCAGCCGACGGGAGCGTCTACTTCGACGTGTCGAAGGTCAAGGACTACGGCAGGCTGACGAACCAGAAGATCGACCAGCTCCAGTCATCCGGCAGGATCGCCGACGACCCCAACAAGAGGGGCCCCCTGGACTTCGCACTCTGGAAGGCGGCGAAGCCCGGCGAGATCTCCTGGGAGTCGCCCTGGGGGAAGGGCAGGCCGGGATGGCACATCGAGTGCTCCGCCATGATCTACAGGAACATGGGCGAGCAGATCGACATCCACGGCGGAGGGAACGACCTCATCTTCCCGCACCACGAGGACGAGATCCTGCAGACCGAAGCGGTCACGGGCAAGCCCCTGGCCAACTACTGGATGCACAACGGCATGCTGCAGGTCAAGGGCCACGGCATGAGCAAGGAGGAGAAGATGTCCAAATCCCTGGGCAACTTCTTCACCGTCCGCGACGTCCTCCAGAAGTTCGACGGCCGCACCGTCCGTTTCTACTATCTCAACACACACTACATGAGCCCCCTCGTCTACGGCGAGGACATGCTCCGGGAGGCCGATTCGGCCAGGGGCAGGCTCGTCAACAACTACAGGGAGCTGCAGGCCTACCTCAGGACGGCACCGCACGGCGAAGGCGCCGCGGATGTCCTGGAGGACTACCGCAGGAGGTTCTGCGAGGCCATGGACGAGGACTTCAACACGCGCGAGGCCATCGCCGTCATGTTCGAGATGGCCAAGGCGTCCAACAAGGCGATGTCCGACGGCACGATGACCGCCGAGGCCGCCGAGGGCTGGCTGGCGCTCGTGAGGGAGTTCGATTCGATACTCGGCATAATGCCCGAGGATTCTCAGGACGATTCGATGGACGCCGTGATGTCCATCCTGATAGACCTGCGCAAGGAGCTGCGCGGAAGGAAGATGTACGACCTGTCGGACCTCATCAGGGACCGGCTCAAGGAGGCCGGTATCGTGATCGAGGACTCGGCGGAGGGCGCCAAATGGAAGAGGGCCTGAAGAAGAAGGCCGAGCTCATCCTTGGCGGAGGCATCCGCCTGCCGGAAGGTTACGAGCTTCCATGCCGCATATCCCATTCCACCGCAGGTCCCGGCGCGGGGATGGGTTCGGCGGTCTTCGCCTTCGACGGGTACAGGGTCAAGAAGCCCGTATCGTACGAAAACGGGGAGTTCGAGCTCCGCGTGGACGACGACGGCGGTCTCGCTATCTACCGCGACGGGAGGTCCTTCGTGGAAGGCGTCTCCATCCAGCCTGTGGTCCGCCACTGCCCCGAGCAGGCCTTCTTCGACCTGGACCCCCACTGCATCTACAACTGCGCGTACTGCAACTCGCCTCTTCTCCCCAAGAACGAGGACAAGCACCTGACCACCGAGAGGATCATGGAGATGCTCGCGGAATCGATGGAGCAGACCAAGGTCAAGAGCGTGGCGTTCACCAGCGGCGTCTCCGTCAGCGTCGACCACACCATCGACAGGATGGCCGAAGCGGTCGCCGCCGTGAGGGAGGCCTACCCGAAGATGACAATCGGCGTGGAGCCTTACATCACGGAGGTCGGTCAGATCGCCGCACTGCGCGAAGCGGGGGCCAACGAGATCAAGATCAACGTGGAGTGCGCCCGCAAGGACATCTTCGAGAGGGTGTGCCCCGATCTGGACTACGACAACATCTTCAGGATGCTCCGCGAGGCCAACAACTACTTCAAGAAGGGCAAGATGGCCTCGAACATCCTCTACGGCCTCGGGGAGACCGACCAGGACATCGACATGCTCCTCGAGAGATTGTGCAGGATGAACGTCCTGCCCGGGCTGAGGATGGTCCGCATAAACGACATGAACCGCGACAGGCTCATCGCCGCCGGCGTCCCCATGGAGCCGCCGTCCGTTCTGAGGAGCCTCTTCCTCGCGGGACTGCAGAAGAGCGCCATGAAGCGCCACGGACTGAACCCCGAACGTTTCCATACGATGTGTTTCAGCTGCCAGTGCTGCGACCTCGTCCCCTTCCAGGATTTCTGACAATCCCGTGTCTGGCCGACGGTCTGACGGGTTGTTCTCCACGGCGATCCATTCCACACCATGTGCCCGCGTTGCCGTTTATCGACCCGACGGGGCATTCTGTTAAATCGGACCCCCGTATACGCCGAACCATGGGAGTTAAGAAAGCTATAGGTTCGTTCTTCGCGGGCCTGGTCATGACCATAGTCCTGGTCGTGCTCGTCCCCATCATAATCAACAATTACGTCACCGGCATCGTCGCCGATGCCGTGGGGGACAACAGCTTCCTCTTCCTCACATCCGACGTCCTGACATGGATAATCGTGTACGGGATCCTCTTCGGATTCATGCTCGTCCTCGGCGCCGGGGGCATCCTCAGGAAGTTCGGGGTCATCGGGATCCTCGGTCTCATCGCCGCGTATTGGCTGATGGGCGACGTCACCGACGCCATCCTCCCGCTGCTGATCCTCTGCGCCGTGCTCGTGGTCTCTTGGAACCGCGATTTGAAGAAGAAGCGCCGCGAAAGCGAAGATATCAATAACCAAGACTAATCGGAATTTCGTGGATTATACATCCAACTCCCCATCTCGCTTAAATATGATGGGCCAATCGGACCATCGCAGGAGACGCTTCGACCGCACGGTCAATAGTCGTTTTCCTCCTTTAACCCGACTTTCCGCTCAATCGCGGTCGGCGTTCCTGCCAACGATCTCCTCGAATCTTGCGCAGATCTCCTCGCGGTCCTCCTTCTCGAAATTGTTCGTGTAGAGGAAGCCGTACATGACCGCCGTCACGAGGAGCGGGACGAGGAACGTGACGTAGTTGAACACGATCCTCGCGATGTCGTTGCCCATGTAGACGGACAGGAAGAACATCATCATGAACGCGCCCAGCGCGGCGAATGCCGATATCAGCCTGTGTCTCGCGCCCTCCCACAGGTAGTAATCCCTGGGGGCGGACGACTCCACCTTGGCGCCGATCCCGCGGAATATCTGCCAAGGGAGGATCAGCGCGGGGATGAACATGGACAGCATGACCGTCACGGCCAGCATGGTCTTCCAGCTCATCACGTCCAGGAAATACGGGTTCACGAACAGGTAGGACGAGATCATCAGCCCCATGACGAACACGTAGAGGGAGATGCTCAGCGAGCCCCTGAAGTTGAACAGATGCGACATGCTCGGAGGATCCAGGGAGACCTTCTCGACGTCGATGACGGTCGGGATCATGAAGAACCTCTCCGCCTTTTTCCTGGTCCGGTCCTTCGCGTGCTCCTGCATGGTCGCCAGGACCGTGGGGATGTACCTGCGGAGGTAGGCCGATATGACGCACGTCACCCCGATCGAGGTGAACAGCACGACGGAGAGGGTCCCGAGGAACCCGACTATGGCGTCCGCGGGCTGGCCGAAGTATATCCCAAGGGCGCCCAGCATGTCGTGGATAGCCTCGGCGTAGTAGAATTCGCCCGTGGCGTAGTTGAACAGCCACAGGACGGATGTGAGGAGCACCGCGGTCGCGAGGACGGCCCACTTGGAGAACACGCCGTTCGGCATGACCCTGGCGCAAGGGACGCCCAGGACGGCGAAGCAGAACGTGAACGACAGGCACAGCAGCTCGATGATCTTGCTGAACGTGGATGCGCCTATGAGGAAGATCGAGACGATCCACAGCAGGACGCATATCCCGACGAAGTACGGGAACATGCCGGTGATGCGCGCATCGTCCATCATCTTGGACCTGCGGGCCTCGGGGCGCTGCACGCGGAGGACGACCTGGTCCACCCTCTCGCTGGCGTTCTCCACGGCCTCATCCAGACGGCTGTTCATCATCAGTCCTAATGTTTGATTCTATTTAAGGCGTCCAGCGCGTCCTTTATCAGAAGTTAAGGCATGGGGAAGCGCATGGCAGAGCAGAACGGGCTGAAGAACCGCGGGCGCTCCCCCGAGGACATGAGGGAGAGGCTCGAGGCGGCCGAGGCCTTCACCGGGGCGGCATTGACGGAGATCTCGAAAGGCGGGATCGACGCGGAGACCGCCTCCAAGAACATCGAGAACATGATCGGCACCGTCCAGATCCCCCTGGGATACGCCGGGCCCGTTCATATCGAGGGATCCGCCGCGCAGGGCGATTTCCTCATCCCCCTGGCGACCACTGAAGGGGCGTTGGTCGCATCCATCTCGCGCGGGATGTCCGTCATGAACGACGGGGGAGGGGTGCGCGCCATGGTGTTCGGGGACGCGATGACCCGCGCGCCGGTGTTCCGCGTGGACGGCATCGGGCACGCCAAGGAGGTCATGGATTGGGTCGATTCCCATCGCGCGGAGATCGATTCCGCCGTCGCGGGGACCACTTCTCACGGCAAACTGGTGGACATCGAGATGTTCCCCTCCGGACGCAGCCTGTTCATGCGCTTCTCGTTCGAGACCGGCGATGCCATGGGCATGAACATGGCCACCATCGCCAGCGAGGCCGTCGGAAGGCTGATCGAGAAGGAGACCGGGGCGGTCATGGTGTCCGTCTCCGGCAACATGTGCTCGGACAAGAAGCCCGCCGCCATCAACATGATCGAGGGCCGCGGGAAATGCGTCGTGGCCGAGGCCACGATACCCAAGGACGTCGTCGAGGGACGTCTGCACACCACATCCGAAGCCATCGTCGAGATCAACTACCGCAAGAACCTGGTCGGGAGCTCCATGGCCGGAACCCTGGGGGCCAACGCTCACGCGGCCAACATGGTCGCCGCGCTCTACCTGGCGACGGGTCAGGACCCCGCGCAGGTCGTCGGCGGTAGCATGGCCATGACCACCTGCGAGGATGTGGACGGCGACCTGTACATCGCCGTCAGGATGCCTACCGTCGAAGTGGGCACCGTCGGAGGAGGCACCAGGCTCCCCTGTCAGGGGGAGGGGCTCTCCATGATCGGATGCCTCGGGGACGGCAAGGCGAGGAAGCTCGCCGAGATCGTCGCGGCCACGGTCCTGGCCGGGGAGCTGTCCACCCTCGCAGCGCAGGCGGCCGGGCAGCTGGGCAGCGCCCACGCCAGGCTCGGACGCTGAAATCGCTTCTTCTCAATGCCCGTGGGGCGCGTCCGCGCGCCCGCGCGGGTAATATATACAGCACCCCCGATTGCCTCGGCATATGCCAGTCATCAACTTCAAGTACAGCGACCTCTGCACGATGCTGGGCGAGGACGTCCCGGAGCAGACGCTCATCGAAAGGATCCCGATGATAGGCGCCGATATGCACGAGACCGAGGGCGACACCGACGATATGTCCGTGGAATTCTTCCCGGACCGCCCCGACCTCTACAGCGTCGAGGGCCTCGCCAGGGCGCTCAGGGCCTTCCTCGACATCAAGCCCGGGATGCAGACGTATCCCGTCGGACGCTCCGGCCTCGAGGTGTTCATCGACCCGAAGGTCAAAGCCGTCCGCCCCTACTTCCTGTGCGGCGTGGTCCGCGACGTCGAGATCACCGATGAGTTCCTCAGGTCCCTGATGGAGCTGCAGGAGAAGCTCCACATCACCATCGGGAGGAAGAGGAGCAAGCTCGCCATCGGCATCCACGACCTGACCAAGGTCAAAGCGCCGTTCACATATACGGTCAAGGAGCCCCGTTCCGTGAGGTTCGTCCCGCTCGCCATGGACGAGGAGCTCGATCTCGCCCAGATCCTAGAGAAGAACGAGAAGGGCAGGGAGTACAACAAGCTCCTGGACGGGTTCTCCGAGTACCCCGTCATCTTCGATGCGGACGGACAGGTCCTGTCCTTCCCTCCGATCATCAACGGAAGGCTGACCACGGTCACCGTCGGCAAGCACGACCTGTTCATCGACGTCACCGGTACCGACCGCAAGGCCGTGAAAGGCGCATTGGACATCGTCGCCACCGCAATCGCGGAGCGCGGCGGGAGGATCGAATCGGTCACCATGCACGACGGGGACGAGGTGTTCGAGTCCCCCGACCTGACCCCGTCGGTCAGGAAGGTATCCGTGGAGGCCTGCGACAGGTTCCTGGGACGCGACCTCGGCCCCGAGGGCACCGTCGAGTGCCTGAGGAGGATGGGCCTGGACGCCGTCGCGGAGGGAGGCGAGGTGGAGGTCACCATCCCGTCCGTCAGGCTGGACATCATGCACGATGTGGACGTCTACGAGGACGTCGCCACCGGATTCGGATTCGACAGGTTCGGAGGACCGTACAAGGTCGAGCAGACCCCCGGAGGGCTCCTGCCGGAGACCACGTTCTCCGAGAGCCTGAGGGATGTGATGATCGGACTCGGGTTCACCGAGGTCTGCACGCTCACCCTGAGCAACCAGAAGGAGGAGTTCGAGATCTCCGGCCTCCCGGAGATGGACGTCGTCCGCGTCATGAACCCCATCACCGAGGACCACACCTGTCTCCGCGCTTATCTGGCCCCGAGCCTCGTGAGGATCCTGAGGCACAACAAGCACCGCGACCTCCCCCAGAGGATCTTCGAGATCGGATACGTGGTGAGGAACGAGAAGACCGAGCTGCACCTGTGCGCCATGGCGACCGCGTCCAAGGTCCCGTTCACCGAGATCAAATCGTGGACGGAATCGGTCCTCCGCGAAGCGGGCGTCGAGTACACCCTCGGACCCTCCGACCTCCCGACGTTCGTCCCCGGAAGGGGGGCGGAGATAATCTCCGAAGGGAAGCGCATCGGCCTGTTCGGCGAGATGGCGCCCTCCGTCGTCGTCGGGTACAGCATCACGCACCCCATCGGGTACTGCGAGATCGACCTCGAGCCGATAATCGCTAAGAAGAAGGACACCCTGTTCTGATACCATGGAAGTAGGCGACGCATTCCCGAGCTTCAGGCTGAAGGACGAGAACGGCGAGGAGCTGGACAGCTCCACACTCGAGGGCATCAGGTACGTGATGTACTTCTATCCGAAGGACAGCAGCCCCGGATGCACCAGGGAGGCGGAGGCGTTCACCGCCAGCATCGCCCAGTTCATGCTCAGGAACATACCGGTCATCGGAGTCAGCAAGGATTCCGTCGAATCCCACAGGCGCTTCATCGACAACAAGCAGCTGAAGGTCAAGCTCCTCAGCGACCCCGACCACACTCTGATGGAAGCCGTCGGCGCGTGGGGCCCCAAGAAGTCCTACGGGAAGGAGACCGTCGGCACGATCCGCTCGACGTTCCTCGTCGGGAAGGACGGGAAGGTCGAGGCGGTCTGGCGCAACGTCAAGGTCGACGGCCATGTCGACAAGGTGCTGGCGTGCGCCGTGTCGTGCTCGAAGAAGTGACTTCTCCAAGGATCTGAGCACCTCGCCGGCGTCGGCGAGGAGGCTCACATCCGCGAAACCGTGTATCGGGGCATCGGGGTCGTCGTTCACCGCGATGATCCTCTTGGCCCCGTTCATCCCCACCCTGTGCTGCACCGCCCCGGATATCCCGAACGCGATGTACAGGTCGGGGTTCACTATGCGCCCGGACATGCCGACCTGGCGGGTCCTGGGCATCCAGCCCTTCTCCACGAGAGCGCGGGAGCAGCACAATGCGGCGCCCATCTTCTCGCATACCCTCTCGGCCACCTCGATGACCGACCTGTCGCGGATGCCGTCCCCGAGGGAGATAATGATCCTCGCGTCCCCGATGTCGTCCCCTCCGTTATCCACGGGGGAGTCCTCGAATCCGTCGTCGACGGAGTCGCCGGCGTACTGCCAGTAGATGGCGGTCCCCTGACCGGATCCCTTCTCCGGCGCGGGGAACGCACCAGGGCGGACGGTGGCGATCTGGGGGAATCCGACGTACTCGATATCGGCCATCAGGGTCCCTCCGAACGCCGGACGCGTGGCCACGAGCTTCCTGCCCTCCGTCGAGAGTCCGGTGCAGTCCGCGGTCAATCCGACTCCGAGCGAAGCGGCGAGCCTGGGGGCGACCTCCCTCCCGTACTGGGAGGCGTTGAACAGCACGACCGCGGGCTCGATGCGCCCGACGATCGATGCGATGCATTCGGAATAGGCGACCGGCCTGTATGTTTCGAGGCGCTGGTCCCTGACGTGGTAGAGCGAATCCACGCCGTATCCGAAGATCTCGGGATACAGCGGCTTGATCTCCAATCCGCCGAAGACGACGGCGAAGAGCCTGCCCTCGGTCATCTCCCTGGCCTTCGCCAGGAGCCCGGCCGACGCATCGGATATCCCGACACCCTCCCCCTTCCCGACGGTCTCGATGATCACGAGCGTTCCGTCGGCGGTGGATTGGTTGATGTCGTAGCGCTTGAGCATCCCCGGAGGGAGCCTGTCCGGGTTCCCGGAGTCGCATGTGGAACAGGATCCGCCTTCGCAGCCGCTCATCTCGATCCCTTCGCTTCCCTGAGTATGAAATCCGCCGCGCTGGAGGGGGAGCTGATCTCCACCTTCATGTTGCGGCGGCCGTCCTTTATCGTGCGGGTCTCGGCGATCTTCGTCAGAGAACCCTTCTTCCCTACGGAGTACAGCCCCAGTCCGAGCTCTACCCTGCCGATCTCCCTGATCTCCGCTTTGAGTCCTTCCATGAACCCTTCCGCCGAAGGGATGCATCCGCAGGGGTCCACGTCGCCGAAGGCGACCACGGAACCCTTGGGGACCTGCGAGGTCCTGAGGAAATCGCCGTAGTCCTGCACTGCGGTGAATCCGTCCTCTCCGACCGAGATGGATGCGGCGTAACTGAATTGCCTGACATCCAGGAGCCCGGCCACTTCGGCCGGCACCTGTCCGGTATCGCCGTCTATGGTCTGCCTGCCGAACACTATGAGGTCGGCATCGCAGGCGAACTTGCGGATGAACGCAGTGAGCACCCTGGCGGTGGCCCATGTGTCCGCTCCGGCGAAGTCCCTGTCCGTGAGCAGATAGGCGTCGTCGGCACCCAGGGCGATGCATCTCCTGAGGGCTTCGGCGGCCTGTCCGGGACCCATGGTGACCGCGGAGACGGTATCCCCGTCCCTCTTCAGCGCCAGGATGTGCCTGAGGGCCTGCTCGCAGTAGGGGTCCAATATCGAAGGGACGCCGGCCCTGACGAGCGAACCGTCCTCCGCCACCGTAACCGAGGAGGTGTCCGGCACCTGCTTGACCATGACGACGTATCTCAACGGGATTCCTCCAGGAGGTTCCCGGGGCACAGCATGCCCTTGGGGTCCAGGGCGTTCTTCACCCTGCGGAGCTGCGCGATGCCCTCGTCGCCGTACATCATGCGCATGTAGCCCGTCTTGATCTTCCCGATGCCGTGCTCGGCGCTGGGGGACCCCCCGAGCTCCACCGCCTTCCTGGCGAACTCCTCGTAGACCAGCTTGGCCTTCTCGAAGTCCTCCATGGACTTCAGGATGATCTCCACGTGGGGGTGGTTGTTCCCGATATGACCGAATATGACGTACTCGAGGCCCGCGGAATCGAGCTTCTCCTTGTAGAACGCCATCATCTCGTCGGCGGCCTCGTCGGGGACGGACATGTCGGTGCCCATCTTGTGGATGGACGGCATGGATCCCTTCAGGGACGCGACGTACTCGAATATCGATCTGGGGATGGCGTGGCGCATCTCCCTCATGCGCTCCCTGTCGGTGCGGTCGGTTCCGCACCAGGACATGGCCCTGCTGCCGCCGTGCCTCTCGGCGATGGCGATCATCGTCCTCAGCTTCTCCTCCGCATCATCGGCGGGGGTGTCGAGGAAGATGGCCGATCCGGCGCCTTCCGGTATCTCGGGGATGCGGATCAGGGCGGGGTCGGAGGCGCGTATGCGCCTCACGAGGTCCACCGAGCCGGTGTCCATGTACTCTATGAATTCCAAGTCGAGCGATGAAGCCCTCAGCTCCTTGACGGCGTCCAGGGCCTCCCTGTCGCCGGGCATGAACAGTATGACGGACATCTGCGGATGCCAAGGCGCGAGATACACGTCGGCTTCGGCGATTATCCCGAATATCCCCTCGGATCCGACGAACAGGTCCACCAGGTCCATGCCCTCCCCGAACCTCGGTCCGGTGGCGTCCTTGACCTTCCTGTCGCACTTGTAGGACGGGATGTCGAAGGAGTACAGCTCCCTCCCCGCCGGGAACGTCATGCGCCTGCCTTCGGCGCGTATCTCCCCGCGGGTCACGTCGATGCTCTGACCGTCCGCGAGGACGATGTCGAGCCTCCTGACCCAATCGCGGGTGGGACCGTACTTGTACGTCCCCGGTCCCGATGAATTGCATGCTATGTTCCCTCCGATGGACCCGTCGAGTTCCGTGGGGTCCACGGGGTAGTACCAAGGTTCCGGCTCGTTCCTCAGGGATTCCAGCGCCCCGGGGGTGATCTCGCACACCCTGGAGAGATCGCGAGCCATGAGGACGCGGTTCAGCTCGCGGACGGTGGTGCACGGGAGTACGCGGGCGAAGTATCCCCTGTCGTCCTTCCCGATGCCGACGAGCCCGGACATCCTCTCCAGCGACAGCACGTAGCCGTCGGGGGGCACGCATCCCCCGCAGACGCCGGTGCGCATGGCGCTGACGGTCATCCTGTTGCCTTTGGAGTGGTTGACCCTCATGGCCTCGCGGAGCTCCGCGCCGTCGTTGGGCGTGACGACGAACTCGGCGGAGCCGGTCATCTTGGATTCGTCGGTGAGGTACTTGGATCCCGCCCTGACCTTCTGTCTGTCGAACATGTCATTCCTCCCAGATGCGGGGGATCATCGCCGCGGTGACGGATTGCTCGGTCAGGGAGAGGCGGTCCAGAAGCCCTCTGCTGAGCATCCCGACCGCTCCGCCCTTCTTGCCGATGTGGTCGCTGCCGTAGAGTCTGTCGAACGCATCTCCAACGGTGCTGCCCTTCCTGACGAGGTCTGCGACCTCGTCGGGGTAGCGGAATCCGGAGCCCTGGCCGCGCGTCACCCTCCCGTCGGAGGAGACTATGCAGCACTGCTGCACGTCGTACAACCCGTCGGGGAACTCGTACACCCCCGCTTCGATCCCCACGGCCATGGCGTGGTTGCCGAGGGCCGCGCGGGCGCGGTTCTCCGCCCCTCTGCGGGTCTGCTCCTCGAACGGCTGTTCCGGGACCCCGCTCGGGACGTCCACGGCCGTGATCCTGACGTCGCCGTAGATCCTCTCCATGACGTTGCGGACCGCTTCCACCTTCACGCGGTTGAGCGATCCGACGGCGATATCCATAGCATCGGTCCTGCCGGAGCGTCCGTAGCGCCCGGCCAGGATGGCGGAGGAGCTGATCTTCGAACCCTCCTCGCTCATAACCAGCGGGACCACCGAGAGCTCCATGGGCGGGAGGCCGCGTTCGGCCCTGCGGTCGTTGACCCTCCTGCCGTTCTCCAGCGTTTCGTCGGAGACCACGAGCACATCCGCGGAATCCATGGCCTCGGACGGGCCGTATATGTCGTCTATCGTGAAGACGCTGTAATCCTTGCCGTAGCGGTCCAGACAGCGGACCAGCGCCGGGAGCCTGACATCCATCGGAAGGTACTCGGACCTCCCCTCGGAGGCCATCCTGTCGGATGTTATGCCGACCAGCACCCTGTCCCCGACCTCGAAGGCCCTCGATATGAGCGCCACGTGTCCGGCGTGTATGACGTCGAACGTCCCTGCCACTGCGGATACGGTCATAGCGATACCGCGACGCAGATGACGACGACCGCCACAAGGGCGACCCATATGAGCCCCAGCTTCCTGAGCTGGCGCTTCACGTCGTCGCTCGACGTCTCCTTGCACGAGTCGCAGCAGAACCTGCCCTCGCCCACGAACGCCTTCCCGCAGTTCTCGCAATGGCGGTGCTGCGGTATCCTCTCGGTCTCTGCCATGTCATGCCTCCCTGCGGTCCATCTCGTTCTGGACGACCACTATGCAGTGGTTCGCGTGCAGGCTGATCGGACCCAGTTTTATCCTGTCCGGGGAGTACGCGTCCATGATCGCCTCCTCCTCATCGGTGGGGTCCCTGTCGTCCCCCAGTATGAATATCGGGTTCTCGGGGAAATCGTACTCCCTGCAGTCGGTGCCGTTCTCCCTGAGGTAGATGAACCTCCCCTTCGTGGAAAGGTCCTCCAGGACCTGGGCGAACGAGCGCCTGACGACGCTGACCCCCGGCGTGGACAGCACCTCCCCGTCGCCGTCCAGCTTCTTCATCAGGGCGTTGCGTATCAGCGAAGCGGTGCTCCTCTCGTCGGGGTTCAGGTACCTGACGCTGTCGCCCCTGAATATGACGGTCTTGGGCGCGTCCTCGCCCCCCTCGAGCACCAGGTAGCACTCCGCATCCCTGCGGATGCCGTGGCTGAGGAACAGCGAGGCGTTGACGCATCTCACGAGGATGTCGAGCCTCCCGGCCCCTCCCGCGATGTCGTCGAGCTTGAAGTCCCCGGTGGTGGCGGCCCTGTGGCCGGTGATGACGAATCTCCTCATCGGATCACTGCAGGTCCTTCAGGCTGTCGAGGTCGACGCCTCCGAGCTGCTTCATCATCTGCTTGCGCATCTTGCGGTCCTTCCCGAAGGACTGCATGGTCTTCTTGGTGGCGCTGTACTGCTTCAGCAGCTCGCGCACATCATGCGTGGACACGCCGGCCCCCGCCGCGATCCTCTCGATGCGCTTGGATTTGATTATCGAAGGGTCCTCCTTCTCCTCCGGCGTCATGGAGTCCATGATCGTACGGAAGACGGAGAGCTTCTTCTGCGATGCCTCGTAGTCGATCTTGTCCTCGAGGCTGCTCATGCCGGGCAGCATGCTCATCAGCTTCTGGAGCGTGCCCATCTTCCCGACGGCGGCCATCTGATAGTACATGTCGTTGAGGTTGAACCTCCCGGTCATGATGGCCTTGGAGACCTTCTCTATGGCCTCCTCCTCGCCCATCTCCTCCTTGGCCATCTCCATGAGGGCGGACATGTCGCCCATTCCCAGGAGACGGGAGATGAAGCGGTTGGCGTCGAAGGGCTCCAGGTCGCGGATGTGCTCCCCGGTACCGATGAACACGATCCTCGCCTTGGTCTTGGACATGGCGGAGATGGCTCCTCCTCCCTTCGCGGTACCGTCCATCTTGGTGAGGATGACCCCGGTGACGCCGACGGCGTTGTGGAAAGCCTCGGCCTGAGGCCCGGCCTGCTGCCCCACCTGGGAGTCCAGGACCAGGATCCTCTCCTCCGGCTTGGCGACGGCGGCGATGTCCTTGATCTCCTGGATCAGGTCGTCCTCCAGCGCGTGGCGTCCGGAGGTATCGATTATGACGATCTTCTTGTCCTTGAAGTGGTCCATGCCGTGCTGGACAATCTTGGCGGCGTCGGTCTCTCCGGGCTCGCCGTAGACCTCGACGTTCACCTTCTCTCCGAGCTGCTTCAACTGGTCCAGTGCGGCGGGCCTGTAGACGTCCGCGCCGATCAGGCCGACGGAGAAGCCCTTCTTGCTGAAGTAGAGGGCGAGCTTCCCGGTTGTGGTGGTCTTACCCTGTCCGTACAGACCGACCATCATGATGGTCTGGGGCTTGAGCTGCAGTCCCTCCCCGTTGTCGACGAGCTTCACGAGCTCCTCGTAGATGATGCGCGTGAGGTGCTGCTTCATGCCCTTCCCGGCGGGAGGGGGCTCGTTCCTGACGCGCTCCTTGACGCCGTTGGTCACTTCCAGCACGAGTTTGACGTTGACGTCCGCTTCGAGGAGCGCGCGCTGGAGGTCCTTGCATATCTCGTTGACGAGCTCGTCGTCGACGGATGAGGCGTGTCCCACGCGGCCGAGTATACCTCTGAGCGATTTGCCCAGTCCTTCCAAGACCATCTGAATCGCACGCCCATACGCGCGATTACATATAAACCGTGGCGCGGGGGGTTCGATGAACGCGGAAGGCCGATCGCCTGGCCGAGGAGACCTGACGGTGGTCGGAGAACGCTGAAAGTGGGGGAAAGGCCAGAATATAAGAAGGGATGGGATGCACTCTACAGTCCGGCCGTTTCCCTGCAATTCGTAGAAGAACTGGATTGTATATAAACATTATTTTTGAAATCAAGGTATGAGCTTGATTTTTGAATGTCTATTATAAAAAAGTAAAAAGAAAAGGTGCTGGGCCGAAGCCCAGCGGTTTGAAATCAGAGGTATCCCGACTTCTGGAGGGCCATGAGGTCCTCGGTGGAGAGCTTCTCTCCCGCCTTGAAGCGCTCGAAGATCTCCTTGGCCTCCTTCCTGCCCTCGACATCGCTGCCGGCGCGCCTCTTTCCGGTGCCGCCGCGTGCAGCGTTCTTCTTTCCGCCGCGGTATCCGGCGGCGTCCCTGTCGATCTCGTGAACGGACTTGATCTGCTCGATGTGCTTGCGGTGCTCCTCGTCGGCGGCCTGCTTGCACTCGACGAACTTGGCCTGAGCCGCGTCCGCCTCCTTTCTGAGCCTGTCGGCCTGCTCGTAGAAGCCGATCATCTTGTCGTGGGCGGCCTGGGCCTTCTCGGCGTACTCGGAGACCTGGTGGTGGTAGGTCTCGGCTTCCGCCTTGGCATCCCTGAGTTGCTGGACGAGGTCCTTGATCTCGTCGTTCTCGGAATAGGCCTTCTCCCTCTCCTCGATCTGCTTCGCGAGGATGGAGATCTGCTTGACGATCTCGTTCTCCTTGTCCTTGCCCAGAGACTTGGTCATCTGGGTGTACTCGAGATCCTGGAGTTGCTTCTTCAGCTGCTTGACGGGAACCTCGTTCCTGTCGTCGGACTTCTCGCTGCGGTAGGGAGCGAGCTGCTCCTTCAGGGCGCTGACCTTCTGGTTCCACTCGTCCCTGAGTTCCTTCGTCTCCCTAACCTTCTGATTGAATGAGTCGCGCTCCTCCCTGCACTTGCCGGCCTCGTCGACGAGCTCCCTGACCTGACCGTTGAGGGCGTCCCTCTTGGACTTCCACTCCTTGGTCTGCGCGTTGAGCTCATCGCGCTTCTTCCTGTGCATGTCTGCCTCTTCGTTGAGGCTCTCGCGGTTCGCTTCAGGAGCCGCGGTCTCCTCGGCTGCAGGCTGCTCCTCCGGTGCGCAGGGGGCGGCTTCTGTTGCCTCAGTTACCATGACTTCCTGCTCCTCCATCTGAGAATCCTGCTGCTGCTGTGCTTCCTCCGAAAAACCTTCCATAAATCCACACTCAAACATTCGACGTGACCATGATTTGAAGCATGGTCCACTTCGAAAAGCCCAATCATCAACTCAGATATAAGGATTCGCATGAGCGTATCGGACGCGCGATTATAGGGGGGAACCCAGGATCGCCGAGGGGTTCGGGACAGTTATAAGTATCGCGATTCGATGGCAGGCCCGATTCCAATGAGCAACGTATGTCCTCTGGACTATCGCTACGGCCGCGACGAGATGAAAGCCGTGTTCAGCGAGGATAGCCGCATCCAGAACCAGATGCTGGTAGAGGCCGCCCTGGCCAGGGCCCACGCCTCCCTCGGGACCATCCCCCAGTCCGCAGCCGACGAGATCACCCGCGTGGCGAGCCTCGACGTCGTGAGCGTCTCCAGGATCAAGGAGATCGAGAAGGAGACCCGCCACGACCTCATGGCGATGGTCAAGGCCATGACCGAGCAGTGCTCCGGCGACGCCGGGAAGTACGTTCACCTCGGCGCCACCTCCAACGACATCGTCGACACCGCCACCGCCCTCCAGCTCAAGGCGGCCATGGAGATCATCATGGACGACGTCGACGACCTCATCATGACCTTCGCAGCCCTCGCGAAGAGGGAGAGGGACACCCTTGAGATCGGGAGGACCCACGCGCAGTTCGCCATCCCCATCACATACGGGTTCAAGGTCTCCGGCTACATAGCCGAGATGATCAGGCACAAGGTGAGGCTCGAGGAGGCCATGCCCAGGGTCTGCGCCGGGAAGATGGCGGGAGCCGTCGGGACCGGGGCCGCGCTCGGGAAGAACTTCTTCGAGATCCAGCGCCGCGTCATGTCCGATCTGGGACTGACCTACGAGCCCGCGGCGACCCAGGTGGTAGGCCGCGACAGGTACACCGAGGCGATCTGCATCATGGCGAACATCGCCGCGTCCCTCGAGAGGTACTGCACCGAAGTCAGGAACCTCCAGAGGTCCGAGGTCGCCGAGGCGTCCGAGTTCTTCGACGTGACCAAGCAGGTCGGCAGTTCCACCATGGCGCAGAAGAGGAACCCCATGAACTCCGAGAACGTCTGCGGACTCGCCCGCGTCGTCCGCGGATTCGTGACCCCGGCGTTCGAGAGCCAGATCCTCTGGCACGAGAGGGATCTCTGCAATTCGTCCACGGAGAGGTTCACCCTCCCGCACGTGTTCGTCCTCACCGACGAGATACTCAAGAAGACGGCCTGGATCTACTCCGGTCTGGAGATCCACAGGGACAGGATGGTCGAGAACATCGAGTCCGCCCGCGGATTGGTCATGGCCGAGCCCCTGATGATGAAGCTCACCGAGAAGGGGGTCGGGAGGCAGGTGGCGCACGAGATCATCCGCAAGTCCGCCATGGAGGCGGAGGACACGGGGGAGCATCTCAGGGATGTGCTGCTCCGCAACGAGGAGCTCAAGGGCATCCTGACGCCCGACGAGATCGTCGCCACGATGGATGCAGCCAACTACGTCGGAGGCGCCAGGGAGATCGTCGACAAGATGGTCCTCGCGGCCGAGGACGTCGTGGGAAGGAAGGTCGAGTGAGATGGAGGCGAAGCAGAAGCAGGGCCTGATCATCGGCCTGGCCGTCGGCATCGCGCTGTTCGCGTTCTTCTACGCGTCGACCCATGCGCCGATCTGCTTCATCCTCATCCCTGTGGGAGCGGTCATGGGCATCGCCCCCCAGCTCATCAAACCCCTGCCGGAAGACGACGAATGAGGCGTCTTCGAAACATCATACTCATCCGGGGGTCCTCCGGGGCCCTCGGTCATCCGTTCTGTAGATCATGTACGGTCTGCCGCTCACTTCCGCCACGTCGCATTCGAGGCCGTAGACGTCCCGGATGTTGTCCGGGGTGATGACCTCGGAGGGCGTCCCGTCGGCCTTGACCCTGCCGTCTGCGAGGAGGATCATCCTGTCCGCGTAGCGGGCCGCGAGGTTGATGTCGTGGCACACCGCAACTATGACAATCCCTTCCGCGGCCGCCACGTCCCTCAGGAGCTTCATCGTCTCCAGCTGATGCCTGAGGTCCAGATTCGACGTGGGCTCGTCCAGGAGGACGATGCGGGCCTCCTGCGCCAATCCCCTGGCTATCATGACCTTCTGACGCTGTCCGGAGGACAGCCCGTCGAAGCGCCTGCCCGCCAGGTCCTCGATGCCGAGCATCCTCATGCAGCGGGCCGCGATGCGCAGGTCCTCGCGGCGGGTGGAGAACGACGAGATGGGGTGTCTCCCCATCAGGACGGCGTCGAGCACCGACATCGAAAAGGCCTCGTCGGAGGCCTGCGGGATGTATGCGACCTTGCGGGCGATGTCGCGCCTGCCCATCTCCGCAGCGTCCTCCCCGTCGATCAGAACCTTCCCGTCCGTCGGGGCCTGCAGCCTGTTTATCGCGTGCAGGAGCGTGGATTTGCCCACGCCGTTGGGCCCCAGGATGCATACGAGCCCCGGATCCTCCATCCGGAGGTCCAGTCCGCTCCAGACGGGGATGTCCCCGTAGGACACCCCGAGTCCCTCGATACCGATCCCCGTCGCCACACCTCCCCTTTCCTGGTGAGCAGGATGACCATGAACAGCGGGCCGCCGATCATGGCGGTGACCACTCCGATCTGTAGCGTCGCGCCCATGATGAGGAATCCCACGATGTCGCACAGGAGCATCATGACCGCCCCCGTGAGGGCCGCCGCGGGTATCAGGATGCGGTTGTCCGGTCCGATCAGCATCCTAGCGATGTGGGGGGATACCAGGCCGATGAACCCGATGACCCCGGTGAAGCTCACGATGCCCGCAGCCACCAACGAGACCAGGGCGAGGCAGAGGATGCGCATGGCGTCCACCTCGATGCCCAGGGATTTGGCGTAGTCGTCCCCGGCGTTCATCGCGTTGAGTATGCGGGACATCGCGAACAAGGAAACGAAGCCCGCTAAAGTGGCGGCGAACAGCACGGGGAGCTGCTCCCAGGTGGTCATTCCGATGCTGCCGACGCTCCATGTGTACACGCTGGCGGCCGAGTTCGGGTCGGCCCTGAGCATCATGTACGATTGGAACGCGGTGAAGATGTACATCACCGCTATCCCGGCCAGGATCATCATTGCCGGCGACGGCTTCCTCCATTTGGAGATCGTGGCGATCACCAGGGCGGGCACCATGGCGAAGACGAACGCGTTGAGCACGCGCCCGTAGTAGCCGTCCACGAGCGAGATCCCCAGCGTCATGGACAGGGTGGCGCCGAAGAGCGCCCCCGACGAAATCCCCGTGGTGTACGGGTCGGCGAGGGGGTTCTTCATGAGGCTCTGCATGGCCGCTCCCGCGGCTGCGAGCCCGGCACCCGCTATGATGGCCGTTAGCGCCCTGGGGAGGCGCTGCATCCACACGACGTTGTCGAGCACGGGGTCGACGGTCCCCCCGGTCAGGTGGCCCCACAGGGCGCCGTAGACGTCCGCGAAGCCGACGGAGTACTCCCCGATCGAGATCTTGATCCCGAACAGGACGACCAGGAGGACGGCGAGGGCGCCGATGAACAGCGCTCCCCTCCTCACCGATGCGTGATGGACCTCGGCGATGCCGCCGTCCTCCTCCGTCGCCCACGACTCGTACATCAGGCACCTTCCGGTCCGTACATGATGTTGCGCTCGTCCCCCGCTCCGCAGTAGAGGAGGTTCATCCCGGTGGTCCCGTTCGTCCCGTAGAAGCTCCAGGAGCCGTCTATGCCGATGTACCTACAATACGAGTCGACGTACGATGCGAGGACGTCCTGGGCCTCCTTCTGCGTGGAGCATCCGAAATGCGCCAGGAACTCGTCGTTGTACATCCAGTAGCAGAGGATCAGCTGGTTCAGCACCTCGGAGACCCCGCTGCTGAACGAGTATCCGACCATGCAGACCTGCAGGCCCTCCATGGTGCCCGCGCCTATCCTGTCGCACCATCCGGAGTGCCTCTGCTCGATGTACGAGGATGTGGCCTGGTCCTTGATCTGGAACGGCGTCCCGACCATCAGGACCAGGTTCCTGAGGGAATGGTCCCTGTACATGGCGGAGACGGATTCCCCGGTGATCGTGTTCCCGTGGCCCCCGCTCCCGCCTTTGAGGAAGGAGCTGGCGGAATCGTAGGGCTTCAGCGTCATGAGTCCGGCGTGCTCGCCGGTGTAGTCCCCCAGGAGGGAGAGCTCGTCGTAGTGGGCGTAGGCGGCAGCGGCGCCGATGTTCCTGTCGGATGCGGGGGTGGTCGCCACTATGGAATCCACGGTGCTCCTGACCCCGTCGTACCACTTCATGTACTCCGCGGCGCCGTCGCCGAGCTTGAGGAGGTATCCGAGGGTGACGAAACCGTACACGGTCTGACCGTACTCCCAGGATGCGATGCGGATGACCTGGACATTCGTTCCCTTGAACACGGTCTCCATGGTCGGCCCGTAGGAATCGGCGGTCCCGCAGACGACGGTGACCCCGCCGTACTTCGCGGATGCCTTCGTTATGACCTCGGTGTCGGGCTCCGCGGCCGTGCCTACGTCGTACATCTGCGAGAAGTCGAAGGTGGTGGCGTACTCGGCGTGGAACTTGCCCGTGGTGATCCTGTTGTCGAATCCCACGATATTATCCTTCCCGCCCATGGCCAGGACGGAGTCCAGAGGCGGCGCGATCAGCGTTATGACCTTGTCGGATCCCGTCATGTCGTATGACGCGACCCTCTTGTCGACGTTCACGTAGTGGACGGTGCCCACCTTGCTCCAATCGCCGGTGGCCTGGGCGCGTACCATCGCCTCGACCATCTCGACGTCGGAGGAATCGACCTTCCCGTCGAAGTTCGCGTCGCACATGTAGACGTCGGAGTAGTTCTCGTAGCCGTCCCTGACCACTTTCCTGATCACTTCGACGTCGTCGGATGAGATGTCGGAATCCAGGTCGGCGTTGCCGAGGACGGCGAGACGAGCCGGATATCCGTCGGGTTTGAAATCCCCGTCGCCTTCGTGGTTGTTCAGAGAGACAACTGCAACGGCCGCCGCGACTGCTATCAGAGCGACGACCCCCAACACGATCAATCTGCGTTCCATTCGGGTGTCCTCGGTCGGAGGATGCGCTCGGGGTATTTAATGAGTGCATAAGAATTTGAAATTAGTGTTACCCGACCCCGGGAGGAACGCACACCCAGGATGCAGATGGGAAGCCGGGCGGTATCCGCCCGTAAGTGGTTTGCGGGGCGGATCGCCGCCCCGACGGACCGTTCTCAGAGCACCTTCTTGCCGGCATCGGGTCCGGGTGCGACGCTGTAGACCTCCTGGATGCACATCTTGACGAGGTGCTTCGCGGGGGCGGCCTCCATCCTGGAGTGGGCGATGGCGACGGCCTTCTCGTAGTCGGGTCCGGATCCGTAGACCTTGACCTTGCCCTTGACCTGCCAGCATCCCTCCTTGTAGTCGGGGGACCAGAGGTAGAAGGAGGCCCAGGGGTTCTCCTCCATGTTCTTCAGCGTCTTGCCGAAGAAGTTGTCGACGATCCAGATGTTCCCGTCCTCTCCGGGGAAGAGCATCCCCACGGGGACGACGTTGGGGACTCCGTCCTTGCTCGCGGTCGCCAGGGAGAAGATGCGCATGCACTTCATGCACTCGAGCATCTCCGGGGCGAGGCATTTCTTTCCGTTCGTGGCGTTGTCTGCTGCCATGAGGAATGAATCGGCGTGATGGTATTTGGCCGTGACCTTACACGCGTGTTACAGACCGGTTGTTCCCGTGTCCCTTCCAACTCCTTATATACCCTCGAGTAGACGGGGATTCCATGGGGAACGGGAGGATCTTCACTCGGGACTTCTTTCTCGACACGGCCATCACGCTGTGCTGTTCCCTGAACTACTTCACGCTGCTGATCAACATCACCGGGTTCGCGGCGCACGAGTTCGGCGCCGATGCGGCGCTGGGAGGCACGGCGGCGGGGATCTACGTCATCGGCGGTCTCCTTTCCCGCGTGTTCGCCGGGAAGTACGTCGAACTGGTGGGGAGGAAGAGGATGCTGATCCTCGGGCTGGCGTTCGCCATCGTCATGTCCGCGGCGTACTTCTTCGTGGCATCCATCGCGATGCTGATGGCCGTCAGGTTCCTGCACGGCATGTCCTACGGGATCTGCAGCACCTGCACCGGGGACATCGTGGCGAAGCTGCTGCCTCCCGAGAGGCGGGGCGAGGGCCTCGGGTATTACTCGCTGAGCATCACGATCTCCTGCGCCGTGGGCCCCCTGCTGGGGATGACGCTCGGCGCCGCGCAGAACTACACCGGCGTGTTCCTCGTCGGACTGCTGATGTACTCCATATCCCTGGTCCTGGCGCTGTTCCTTCATGTGCCCGAGGAGACCCTCACCGAGGAGCAGGCCGCCGAGGCCAGGGGATTCTCCCTCGGGAGCCTGTTCCAGAGGTCCGCCGTCCCCCTGGCGGCCACGGCCATGGTGTTCTATTTCGCCTACTCGGGCGTGCTGTCCTTCATCTCCGCCTACTCGGAGGAGATCGGGATGCTCGGGACGGCGACGTTCTTCTACCTGGCGGTTGCGGCGGGGACGCTGCTGTCGAGGCTGTGCGCCGGCCGCATCTACGACCGGAAGGGGCCGAACTCGGTCATGCTGCCCGCATACGCCGGGTTCATGGTCGGGATGGCGCTGTTCGCCACTACTTCGGAACCCGCGCTGTTCCTGTTCGCCGGGTTCGTGATGGGGATCGGGATCTCTATCGTGTTCTCCATCTGCCAGTCCATCGTGGTGTCCAAGACGCCTCCCAGGCGGTACGGTGTGGCCACGTCCACGTTCTCGGCCATGACCGACCTGGGGTCTGGTCTGGGGCCGTCCGTCCTGGGGATTCTGATAACGGCCATCGGATACCGGGACATGTATCTGACATGCGTCGGGGTGGCCTTCGTCAGCCTCCTGATGTACTGGGGGATCCACGGCATGAGGCACGGCAGAAAGCCCGGCAGGGAGATCCTGCAGGAGGGAGAGTGAGGTGCTGGAGACGAGATTTGAACTCGCGAACTGCTAAAGACAGGATCCTAAGTCCTGCGTCGTTGGCCTAGCTTGACTACCCCAGCGTTTTCGCGCCTCCATGTCGGGGGGTGTATTAGGACCTATCGCGGCATTCCGCGCCCGCATGTCCGACAGGATGGGGAACTGATGAATTGAATCCCTTGCCGGTATCGATTGCATTTAATATGGCTTGACGGCTATCGACTAACATGGCAGCCGAGGGCGAGTTCTACGTGCATCGGGAGTGGTCGGAGGTCTTCCGCGAGCCTCTGGAGGACGAGGAATACCACATCGTCAGCCCCGGGTTCAAGGAGTTCTGCGAGAGCGTCCATATGGCCCCCGTGACCGGCGGATTGGACGACTTCGACGGCCTCTATCCCGGATATTGGGACCGGGATGAGGACGAGGGCGAAGAAGAAGAGGAAGAGGATGAGTTGGACGATGAGGAGGACGACGGGGACGTCCTGATAGTCCTCGACGGGCATCTCCTCTCGCTGTTCGCTTCTTCCTTCAAGGAGCGCAGGAGGCCCTCCGAGGTCCTGGGGATCCGCAGGGCCGCGAATCTGATCTACGAGATCACCGGGAACGTCACCAAGGAGCTCATGGATGAGATGACTGCCTTGACGGTCAACAGCGTCTACAGGTTCGAGGACGGCACGGAGAGGTGCTTCAAGTACCCCGACTGCGCGGCGAGGATCGAACTGTTCAAGAGGAGCGGCCTGGGTCTCAGGTTCCTGAGGGCCGAATCCGTGGAGATGGCCGCTGACGGGACGATGACCCTCACGGGCGATCTGACCTTCCAGAGGAACCTCCTGCAACTGGATACGAAGACCTCCCAGATCCTGGCCGATATGGCAGTGGAGGCGTACTTCAACGGCATAGTGGAGGTCTGGATGTCCATATCGGCGCTGGAGGTGAAGGACAGGTTCCGGATCGGCACAGCCCGGAGCGAGGACCCGTTCTACAGGGACAGGGTCATGGATCTGGTGGAGGCGATGGCCTGCCACATGAACGCATCCGAACCATGGGACGGCACATCATCGAAGAGGAGAGGATACATGGTCGGTTGGGCCGGCGGTCCCGACGATTTCGATGGCAGAGAAGGCCTCAGGGACAAGCTGTACGAGGTCGCCAACTTCGACACCCTGTTCGAGCCGGGGAACCTCTCCACCGGGATAATCGAGAGGGGAGGGAGGTACCATATGGTGCTCGGCGCCCAGTTCTGCGTGAACTGGATTAGGGAGGATTCCCGGGTCGCGGTGCCCGACGCCTACTACGATGCGGAGGCCGGGAGGTATCTGGGCGGGAATCCGGTCAGTACCCGACAGCTACGGGCCAACCGTGCGCCTCCGTCGCACGCACATATAAAAACCAGCTCCCGGATTGACGAGTCAGAGGTTTAACGCATGTCGGATTTATTGACGGACGGAGGAAAGCATCTCCTCCTCGGAAACGAGGCCATCGTCAGGGGCCTCTTCGAGGCCGGCGTGGGCTTCGCATCCACATATCCCGGCACCCCCTCGTCGGAGATCGGGAACCTTCTCGAGAGGCTCTCCCAGGACGCGGGGATGTATTTCGAGTTCTCTGACAACGAGAAGATCGCGGTGGAGGTGTCCGCCGCGGCGGCATCCGCAGGGGTGCGCTCGTTCGTCTTCATGAAGCACGTCGGTCTGAACGTCGCCGCGGATCCGATGATGACGCTCGCATACTCCGGCGTCAGGGGAGGCATGCTCATCCTGACCGCCGACGACCCCTCGGCGCACAGCTCCCAGAACGAGCAGGACAACAGGTTCTACGCCAAGCTCTCGCTCCTGCCCATGGTGGAGCCGTCCACGCCCATGGAGGCCAAGGCCATGGTCCCCGAGGCGTACCGCATCTCCGAAGAGCTCGGACTCCCGGTGATATTCAGGACCACCACCAGGGTCAACCACGCCCGCGGGCCCGTCGACTTCGGGCAGAAGGCGGCGCCGGTCACCAAGGGCCATTTCGACAAGGATTTCGTGCGCTTCGTCAACGTCCCCGCCAACGCGAGGGTCAACAGGAAGAGGCTCCTGGGATTGAACGAGAAGGCCCTGGAGATGTCCGAATCGTCCCCGCTCAACTTCGTCGAAGGTGACGGGGAAGTGGGAGTCATCACGTCCGGCGTGTCCTACACGTACGTGAAGGAGGCGCTCTCCGGAGTGTCCATCCTGAAGATCGGGTTCACCAACCCGGTCCCCGAGAAGAGGATCGCGGAGTTCGTCAAGGGCAAGAAGAGGATCGTCGTCGTGGAGGAGCTGGACCCGTACCTGGAGGACGCCGTCCTCAGGATCTGCGGACAATACGGGCTGAACGTCCCGGTCTACGGGAAGAGGTCCGGGCATCTCCCGTACGCATGGGAGTACTCTTCGGACACCCTCACGGGCATCGCGGAGCTCGCTTCCGTCAAACAGTTCAAGAAGCCCCTGGCGAAGCCCGATGTCAAGCTCCCGTCCAGGCCCCCGACGCTCTGCGCCGGATGCCCCCACAGGGGGATGTTCGCGGCCACCAAGCGCGCCGTCGGCGACAGGGATGTGGTCTACTGCTCGGACATCGGATGCTACACCCTCGGAGGATCCCCTCCGTTCAACGAGGCCGACTTCATCATCTGCATGGGAGGAGGAGCCGGGGCCGCGGGGGGGTTCTCGCAGGTCACCGACCAGCTTCCCATAGCGTTCATGGGCGACTCGACGTTCTTCCACTCGGGCATCAACCCTCTGGTCAACGCCCTGTTCAACAACCACAAGATTGTCATGGTCGTGCTGGACAACAGCACGACGGCGATGACGGGACACCAGCCCAACCCTGGAACGGGGAGGGCGTTCGGCGGAGTGAACACCGAGCCCCTGGACATCGAGTCCATCGCCCGCGGCGTGGGAGCCAAGTTCGTGAGGAAGGTGGATCCCTACGACATCCGCAAGGCCACCGAGGTCATGAAGGAAGCGATCGAATACGACGGCGTGGCCGTCGTCATATCCGAGCAGCCGTGCCCCCTGGAGCTCAAGAAGAGGAAGATGCTCGTGCCGAAGGTGTGCGAGGTCGACCAGTCCAAGTGCATCAGGTGCAACATGTGCGTGCGCACGGTCGCCTGCCCGGCATTGGTGAAGAGGGGCGATGCGATCGAGACCGATCCGACCCAGTGCATCGGCTGTCGCATGTGCGGCAGCGTCTGCCCCAAGGGCGCCATAGAGGTGAGGAGATGAAGTATACCGTCCAGATCGTCGGTGTCGGCGGACAGGGTGTCCTCCTGGCATCCAACGTCCTCGGCAACGCCGCCATGAATGCGGGATACAGGCTGATGATGAGCGAGGTCCACGGCATGGCCCAGAGGGGAGGGAGCGTGCTCTCGACCGTCAGGTTCGGGGACGAGGTCTACAGCCCCCTGGAGGCCGTCGGAGGAGCCGATCTGATCATGGGATTCGAGCCCGCGGAGACCGTCAGGAGCCTGAACCTCGGGAACGAGGACACGGTCATCCTGATGAACGTCGACCCGGTGCTGCCTTCGATGGTGGCGGCGGGATTCGAGGAGTATCCCCCGGTGGATTCGCTGGTAGATGCCGTGAAGTCCGTGAGCAGGCACGTGGTCACCATCGACGCCACGGAGATCGCCATCGCGGCCGGGAAGGCCGTTGCGGCGAACGCCGTCATGATCGGGGCCATGGCCGCCATGGAAGGGTTCCCCCTGTCCGAGGATCAGCTCCGCGAAGCTCTCATAGCGCAGGTGCCGGAGAAGTTCAGGGACCTGAACATCGACGCCTTCGAGCGCGGTTACAAGGCCGTCAAGGGCTGATCAAACAGGTCGG
>CAVABN010000008.1:0-1211 GCA_963586845.1 Bifidobacteriaceae bacterium | reverse complement strand
TACGATGGACAGGAGCAAATGGATCCTGGCGATGGGGATCGTAGCGATGATGCTGGCGGTCGGCGTCTTTATCCCTGCAGATACGGTTGTCGAGGGAGATACTCCGACTGCTGATCCCAATTGGTACAGTCTCGACAAGACATCATTCGACATTTACGATGTGGAAGATCTGCTGGCTTTCGCCGAAGCAGTGAATGGCAAAGAAGGGGTCGATGCCGATAATTTTAGTGAGAAGACGGTGGATCTTCGTGCGTCGTTAGACATCAGTGAAATAACCTCATGGACGCCGATAGGGAAGGGTACTCGCAGCAGTGGTACCGCTAGCGGAACCCCTTTCAAGGGGACCTTTAACGGCAATGATTATGTTATTTCAGGCTTGACGATAACCTCCGCAAATGCAACAGATGCCATAGGTCTGTTTGGGATAATCGACGGAGGAACTGTTGAGAATCTGATCATGGAAAAAGTCACCATCTCAGTGTCAGGAAATGGAAATGCGGGTGCGATTGCTGGACTTTTATGCGGGGGAGGAACCATCAGTCGTTGTGTTTCTGGATCCCCCTCCGAAACACCCTCGGATAATTACAAGATCGATGTCGGGGACGGGGGAGGTATTGTTGGAAGGGTGCTTAAGCATGGAACCTTGAGTTACTGTCAGAACTTTACAGAGGTCAGTGGCCCTGGTAAATGTGGCGGAATAGTGGCTGCGGCATATTACACAGACTCTAATGCTAAGAATACGATGAAGATCGAGAATTGCACGAACTTCGCAGACATTACCAGTACTGGCGGATATACTGGTGGGATAGCCGGGCTGTCTGCAGCTTTCACGTCGAATTGTGTCAATACGGGTAACGTGCAGGGCTGCGGGGACGCGGTCGGTGGAATCATAGGGGATCAGAAGCAATTCGGAGCCGTCGAGTATTGTGAGAACTACGGTTCGATAAGTATCACCGGTGGAAATGGACGCGGGATTGGAGGGATAGTCGGTTGGGTTAGGTACGATGGTAATACGACTGACTACCCGACTCAGGGTATGATTCGCGTCGATTATTGCGTCAATTATGGGAATGTGGATGCTTCCACGGGAACCGCAGGTGATGCAGGCGGGATTATTGGGATGGTGCATCAACTTGGTTCAGTTTTCGGGAATGTGAATGTGGCCAACTCGATAAAAGGGAAAACCTTTGCGGCAGGGATCACCACATATC
>CAVABN010000007.1:0-38524 GCA_963586845.1 Bifidobacteriaceae bacterium | reverse complement strand
GGCGATGTCCATCGCAGCCGACGGGCAGAGGATGGAGCAGTACTACGAGGGTCCGGACAGCACCAAGGGATTCGAGATCGTCAAGGACGCCGACCTCGAGGAGATCGGGAGGACCGCGGCGAGGGAAGCCGTCGCAACGCTGTCCGCCGAGCGCGCCCCTTCAGGCAATCTGACAGTCATCTCCGATCCGATGGTCTCCGGCCTGCTGGCCCACGAGGCCATGGGGCACGCCTCCGAAGGCGATGAGATCACCAAGAAGCGCTCGTTCCTCACCGACGCGGTCGGCAGGAAGGTCGCGTCCGATCTGATAACGATGTACGACGACGGGACCGTCCCGGGAGCGCACGGCTCCATCCCGTTCGACGATGAAGGAACGCCATCCTCCAAGGTCACGATAATCGACCGTGGGGAGTACAAGGGCTACATGCACAGTCTGGAGACCGCCTCCCGTCTCGGTGTCCATCCCACCGGCAACGGCAGGGCGGAGAACGCCGGGAAGAGGGTGTGGGTCAGGATGACCAACACGTTCTTCGGACCCGGGGATTGGGACAAGGACGAGTTGATCGCCGATACGAAGGACGGCATCCTGTGCGACAAGATGCTGAACGGCATGGAGGACCCCGTCGGAGGATGCTTCGAAGCGAAGTGCCTCCGCGGGTTCCTGATCAAGAACGGCGAGATCGTGAAGCCGCTACAGTCCTTCACGTTGACCGGCCGTTCGGTCGATATCCTGTCGTCAGTCGACGCCCTGTCCAAGGAGGTGCTCCTGGACGGAGGGATGTGCGGCAAGGGGATCGAGGATTGGGTGCGTGTTTCCACGGGAGGTCCGTACATGCGCGCCAGGATGATCGTGGGGGGAGGACAGTGATCGACCCCTACGTCGAAAAGGCGCTCAAGGCCGTCGAAGGCTACGAGCAGGCGGAAGCCTATGCTTCGGAATCCGTGATCCACACCGTCTACATCGACGGCACCCGCATCAGCAACATCGAGACCAAGCGCGAATCGGGGATCATGGTCAGGATGGCCGACGGAGGCCGTCAGGGGAAGGCTTCGACCGTTCTGAACGGGGATCTTTCCGTTCCGGAATGCGTGAGGATGGCGGAGAACGTATTGCGCTTCTCGCCGGAGAGCAAGGAGCCCCGCTCGTTCGCCGTTCCCGGGAAGGCGAGGATCGCCGCACCCGATGTCTGGGATGGGAAGGTCGAGGACGTCACCCCCGATGTCCTCAGGGACCTGGCCAGGAGGCTGATCGACTCCTGCGATGTCGACATCCCGAGGGCGCAGATCCGCGTTTCGACAAACGTCTCGAGGGTCATGAACACCAACGGGGTCGACGCATGCCACAGGAGCACCCTGGTGTACGGTCATTTCACATCCATGTTCAGGGGCGAGCACCCCGGCGAGGGCGCTGAGACGTTCCACGGGACCCATCTGGACATCCCCATCGAGGACATCGGAGTGTCCCTGTCCAGGCAGGCCAGGGATTCCGCTTCCGCTACGGGTTTCGAGGGTCACGAGAACCTCTCGATGATCCTTCCGCCGGGTCAGCTGGGGGAGATGATCCTGACCTCCGTCGGTTCCGCGGTCAACGGGGAGAACGTGAAGTACGGCAGGAGCGTCTGGAAGGATTCCGTCGGACAGGAGGTCGCCTCCAAGGAGCTGACCATGGTCGACGACCCGACCGTCCCCGCTCCCCTGTCCTGCGTATTCGACGATGAAGGGACACCGACGGAGAAGCGCACAGTGATCGAGGACGGCGTCCTGAAGTCGTTCCTGAGGGACTCGTTCTGCGGAGAGAGTACGGGCAACGGCATGAGGAGGTCCAGCGTGGAGGCCCAGGGGGCCTTCGAGAGGACGCCCATCGTGAAGCCGCTCAATCTGTCCGTCAGGCCCGGCAGGTACTCCAGGGATGACATCGTCTCCCAGACCGACCGCGGCATCCTGGTGGAGAGGTTCGCCAATCCCGAGGCCGACGAGCTGTCCGGGAGGTTCGGGCTGAACGTCAGGTGCGGATACCTGATCAGGAACGGGGAGATCGTCGGAGTGGTGAACAACTCGCTCCTCATGGGCAACATGCTCGAGGCCGTGAAAGCGATCGAGATGATCGGCTCGGATGTCGTGCAGACCGGAGTGATCAGCATCCCGACCATGTCGTTCTCCGGCGCGGAGCTGGCAGGGAACCGATGATCGACAGGATGCTCATCCGCGGGGCCAGGGTCCATAACCTCAAGAACGTCGATGTGGACATCCCGCTCGGGAAGATCGTGGGGATCGCCGGAGTATCCGGTTCGGGGAAATCGTCCCTGGCGCTCGGCGTCCTGTACGCCGAGGGATCCAGACGCTATCTGGAAGCTCTCTCGACATACACCCGCAGGCGCATGACGCAGGCCTCCAGGGCATGCGTTGACGAGGTTCTTTACGTCCCCGCGGCGCTGGCGCTACATCAGCGCCCCGGGGTCCCGGGCATACGCAGCACGTTCGGGACCGGCACGGAGCTGCTGAACGGCCTGAGGCTCATGTATTCCCGTCTGGCGGAGCACCGCTGTCCGAACGGGCACTATCTGAAGCCCACGATCGACGTCGCGGCGGAGAAGGAACTGGTCTGCCCCGTGTGCGGCGCCCGCTTCTACGCCCCGTCGGCTGAAGAATTGGCGTTCAATTCCCAGGGCGCCTGCCAGAGGTGCGGAGGCACCGGGAGCGTGCGCACCGTGGACATGTCCACTCTGGTGCCCGACGAGTCGCTGAGCATCGATCAGGGCGCGGTGGCCCCGTGGAACAGCCTCATGTGGTCGCTGATGACCGATGTGTGCCGCGAGATGGGCGTCCGCACGGACGTGCCGTTCCGCGAGCTCACCGATCGGGAGAAGGAGATCGTCTACAACGGCCCTCCGGTCAAGAAGCACATCCTGTACAAATCGAAGAACTCCAACAACGCCGGCGAGATGGATTTCACCTACTACAGCGCCGTCTACACGGTGGAGAACGCCCTGTCCAAGGTCAAGGACGAGAAGGGCATGAAGCGGGTGGAGAGGTTCCTGAAGGAGGAGACCTGCCCGGATTGCCACGGGACCCGGTTGTCCGAAGCGGCGCGCTCCCCGAAGCTCAGAGGGATATCGCTGGACGAGGCCTGCGCTATGACGCTGTCCGACCTGGTCGAGTGGGTGGAAGGCGTCCCCGGCAGCCTGCCGGAGGAGATGCACCCCATGGCCGAGAGCATCTGTGAAGCGTTCGGGAGCACCGCTAAGCGGCTGATGGACCTCGGACTGGGCTACCTGACCCTCGACCGTTCCGCGTCGACGCTGTCGACCGGCGAGAGGCAGAGGATGCAGCTGGCGCGTGCGGTCCGCAACAGGACCACGGGCGTGCTCTACGTTCTGGACGAGCCGTCGATCGGACTGCATCCGTCCAACATAGTCGGACTGATCGGAGTGATGGACGACCTGGTGTCCGACGGAAATTCGGTCATCCTGGTCGATCACGATATCCAGATCCTGAAGGAGGCCGATTGGATCGTGGAGATGGGTCCGGAGGCCGGAGCGAACGGCGGTCGCGTCATCGCTCAGGGGACGGTCGCCTCGATCGAGGATGAACCGGATTCCAGGATCGGGCCGTTCCTCTCGGGGAAGGCGGAGACGCTCACGCGCACCCGCGCTTCGAAGGAAGAGATGTTCGCGAACGGAACCATCCGTATGTCCACGTCCCGGATCCACACGGTCAAACCGTTGGATGTGGAGATCCCCAAGGGGAGGATGACAGTCGTTACCGGGGTTTCGGGCTCCGGAAAGACCACTATGGTCCTCGAATGCCTCGTACCGGCGCTGGAGGCGTCGATCGAAGGGCGCGAGCTCCCGTCCCACATCCGTTCCGTGGATGCCGACGGCATCCGTCACGTGAAGCTCATCGACGCCACGCCGATCGGGATCAACGTGCGCTCGACCGTTGCCACGTACGCGGGGGTCCACGACGAGCTGAGGAAGATGTTCGCGAAGACCGCCGATGCCAAGGAGAGGGGCTACGGAGCGGGCGATTTCTCATACAATACCGGAAACCTGCGCTGCGCGGGCTGCGACGGTACCGGTGCGGTCAACCTCGACGTCCAGTTCCTCCCGGATGTCAGCATCCCGTGTCCGGACTGCCGCGGTTCACGTTATTCGAGGGCCGCCGGCGACATCAAGATACAGAACAAGGCCGGGGAGAAGGCATCCATGCCCGAGCTGATGGACATGGACGTGAACACGGCCATCGGGTTCTGCAGGGACATGAGGTCGGTCTCCCAGAAGCTGGGGGTCCTGAAGCAGCTAGGTCTCGGATACCTCACGCTCGGGGAGGAGACTCCCAGTCTCTCAGGCGGGGAGGCCCAGCGTCTGAAGCTCGCGAGCGAGATCGGCAGGACGCAGACCGACTCGGTCTTCGTGTTCGACGAGCCGTCCATCGGCCTCCATCCGCTCGACGTGCAGGTTCTTTTGGGGGTATTCCAGGCACTCCTGGACAACGGGGCCACCGTCGTGGTCATCGAGCACGACCTCGACGTGATCCGCAATGCCGACTACGTGATCGACATGGGGCCGGGAGGCGGCGAGAGCGGCGGAAGGATCGTCGCGAGCGGTACCGTCCAGGATATCATGGGGAACGGAGACAGCATCACGGGCAGATATCTGGGCTGACGATTCAGAAGGGCGGTTCGAGGACGATCCTCTGCCTGTCGCCCGCTTCATCCATGCCGGAGCAGTCGCCGGTGAACCTCCCGATCTTGATGACCGGGTAGGGGGACACGGGTCTCCCGTCCTCCCCGCTCAGCGGCGTCGGACCGAAGAAGAAGCACAGCGCACCCGGTCCGGGCCAGTACGCTATGTCGCCCGTCTCGAGCTCCGTGACCCTGCCCTCCTTGGGCATCAGGGCCTTGACCGGACACTCGCAGTAGGCCATCCCCCCGAGCATGTTGGTGGTGAGCTCGAGGGGAAGGGAGAGCCAGATGGCGTTCGAGATGTCCGAATCGTCGAGTTCGGCGGGGAAGCTCCCGTTCCTCGTCCTGACGGTCAGACCGCTCATGCGCTCATCCGGCCCTTTTGGAGTTTCAGTTCTTCCTCTCGAAGAGCTTGCGGATCTCTTTTCCGGTAGCCTCGAGCTGGAGCTTCTTCTCGGCGTCCTCCATCTCGTGGAGGCCCTTGAGCCCGTTCTCGAAGTCGGCCCTCCACTGGTTCTTGAAGGTGCCGTCGTGGATGTCGTTCAGGATGGACTGCATGCCCTCCTTGGACTTCTCGGTGATGACCCTGTCCCTCCTGGTCAGTCCGCCGTACTCGGCGGTGTTGGAGACGACGTGCCACATGAGCTCGAAGCCGCCGGCGTAGATCAGGTCGTCGATCAGCTTGGTCTCGTGGAGGACCTCGAAGTAAGCCATCTCGGGGGGATATCCGGCCTTGGTGAGGGTCTCGAATCCCGCCTTGATCAGGGCGGTCATTCCTCCGCACAGGACGGCCTGCTCGCCGAAGAGGTCGGTGTAGGTCTCGTTGTCGAAGGTGGTCTCGAAGACTCCGGCGCGGGTGGATCCGAGTCCCTTGGCGAGGGCCAGGGCGACGTTCTTGGCGTTGCCGGTGTAGTCCTGGTAGACGCAGATCAGAGCGGGGACGCCGAATCCGGCGACGAACTCGTCCCTCTCTTTGTCTCCGGGGGACTTGGGGGCCATCATGATGACGTCCACGTCCGCGGGAGGGGTGATGAGCTTGTAGGTGATGTTGAATCCGTGGGCGAACTCGAGGGCGGCTCCCTTCTTGAGGTTGGGGGCGACGAACTCCTTGTAGATGTCCGGCTGGATCTCATCGGGCAGCAGGATCATGACGACATCGGCGCCTTTGACCGCGTCAGCGAACTCGGCGACCTTGAGGCCGTCCTCCTTCGCCTTGTTCCAGGACTTACCGTCCTTCCTGACGCCGACGGTCACATCGATCCCGGAGTCGTGGAAGCAGAGGGCCTGGGCCCTTCCCTGCGCACCGTATCCGAGAACGGCGACTTTCTTTCCGTCGAGGACCTTGAGGTCCGCGTCATTGTCATGGTATAGCTTCATGATGTACACCTGATGGGCGCCGATTTCCTAGGTCCTTGATATACTTTTTTTGCGCGTCCGCGCACGAGGCGAAGGGCGCGGGATTCATATCGTGGGAGCCCTCTCGGAAGGGACGAGATGTGCGGTAGGACGGAGCCGGAACGCGACGAGCTGATCGACCTGATGATGATCTTCCCGAGGAAGATGGGCATGTTCAGCCGTACGCTCGTCTCCAAGTACCTGAAGGACACCCGCATCAAGCCCTACCACCTGATGCTGATCCACAACATCGGGCTCGGCGACGGCATATCCCAGAAGGACCTGGCGGAGGAGCTCCCGTTCGATAAGTCCTACATCTCGACCGGGGTCCGCGAGCTCATGGAGATGGGCCTCGTGTACAACGAGAGCGAGGGCAAGGTCCACAGCCTGAAGCTGACGGATGCGGGCAGGGACATCAAGGCCATGGGGGCGATGATGTTCGATCTGATCCAGAATTCCCTGCTCGGGGTGCTCTCCGAGGAGGAGAGGCAGACTCTCGTCTCGCTGATGAAGAAGGTCGACATGCACGCCGACGAGCTGATAGCCCGCATGGACGAGAAGGATAGTTGACAACAAAACTATCGCGATGATCCCGGGATTCGGGACCGTCGGCATTTCTATATTTATAAGGAAAGGACGGCGGAACGTCGTCGCGGCGCCATTCCGTCTCATTCGGGACCGACTTGGTTGTTTACCCAACCTTCATATAGAGGTTCAATCTCTCGACGCTTCCGTACTGATTCCAGGGAGGGATCAGAATAGCAGTCGAACAAATCACCTATGAAAATATCGACCCGAAGGTTCGCAACACCATCATGATCGGCCTGTGCGTCGCCATGCTGGCCGCCTGCTTCGACGGTACCATCGTCGGAACCATCGGGACCATAGTGGCCCAGGACCTCGGCGGCCTGGACCTCTACGCATGGATGGCCACGGCATACATGCTGTGCGAGACCATCATGATCCCCATCGCCGGGAAGCTCTCCGACCTGTACGGTAGGAAGCCCCTGTTCCTCATCGGTCTGGGGCTGTTCGTCGGAGGATCCATCCTCGCCGGGATGTCCGAGAGCATGGAGTTCTTCATCGCGTGCCGTGCGATCCAGGGACTCGGAGGAGGTATCCTCATCCCCGTCGCCATGGCCGCCGTGGCCGACCTGTACTCGCCCAGCGACAGGGCCAGGATGCAGGGAATGCTCGGGGCCATCTTCGGGGTCGGGAGCGGTATCGGTCCCCTCCTCGGAGGATACATCGAGGGAGCGGCGAGCTGGCACTGGTGCTTCTACATCAACATCCCGCTGGCCATCATCGCCTTCGTGCTCACCATCAAGAAGTTCCCGACGCCCATGGACGACGGGGTCAGGCACATCGACACCAAGGGCATCGCCCTCCTGACGCTGTTCCTCGCGGACATCCTGCTGTTCATCGAATTCGGCGGATCCAAGTTCGAGTGGGTCAGCGCCCAGTCCGCGGCCATGATCGTCGCCGCGGTCGTCCTGCTGCTGCTGTTCGTCCTGGCCGAGAAGAGGGCCATCGAGCCCATCCTCGCGCCCCATCTGATCAAGAACAAGACGGTCATCATGGCCGGCGTGTTCATGTTCCTCTTCGGAATAGGGATGGTGGGTGCGATGATGTACACCAACATGTTCGTCATCGCGGTCATGGGTCTGGACACCCTCGAGGCCGGGATCTGGTCCCTGGCGATGATCGCCGGGATGATGATCACCTCGATCTCCTCGGGTATGTTCCTTCACAAGACCGGATACAAGCCCTGGCTGATCATCGGACCCATACTGTGTTTCATCGGACTGTATTACCTGTCCGGCATGACGGTCGACGCGTCCATGATCCAGGACCCGGCGACCTATCAGCTGGTCTACGGCGCCCGCGACGTCTACATGACCCGCTACCTGACCGGGATCTTCGTTCTCGGCCTCGGTCTGGGTTGCATGATGTCCGTCGTCATGACCGCGGTCCAGAACAGCTCCAAGCCGTCCGAGATCGGGATGACCACGTCGTCGGTCAACCTGCTCAGGTCGATCGGATGCACCATGGGTACCGCCATCTTCTCGCTGATCATCAACGCGAAGCTGTCCGGGGACCTCGAGTCCCACCTGTCGAACACCCCCGGGCTGTTCGAGCAGATCAAGGCGGCCAACGGCGATGTCATCAACACTGGGATCCTGAACCACATCATGGAGTTCCCGATGCACGCCGGAGAGATCATGGCCGCGTTCGCCGACAGCGTGGACTTCTCGTTCCTCGCGGGCGGCGCGATCATCCTGGTGCTGGTCGTCATCGGCGTCATCTTCAAGGCCGAGGCCCCCGACGTCGATGAGGAGTTCGAGGAGGCCAAGAAGAAGGTCGAGTCCGGCGAGTGAGCCGGACGTGAAACAGGGGGAGCGATCCCCCTCCTTCCCCGAAACCCATTTTTCTCTCCAGCCCATCCATCGGGCATGGATTTCATGGACCGCGCCCGCTCGGGGATACCCACAAGCGAACTGGACCCGGATGTGGGGCAGCTTCTGGAGCATATGGAACGCGCCAGGGGGCTCTGCGACAGGTTCAACGCCTATGTCGGTCCGAAGGAGGGCCGCGACGCGATCCTGGAGGAGCTGTTCGGACAGGAGCTGGACGCGGAGTCCGACATATGTCCGACGTTCCACTGCGACGTCGGGACCAACATCCATCTGGGGAAGCGGCCCAGGATCAACTACGACTGCGTGTTCCTGGATTCGGCGGACATCTGGATCGGCGATTACGTGATGATCGCGCCGAAGGTCTGCATCATCACCCCGGGGCACAACTTCCCTCCGGAGGACCGCAGGAACATCAAGACCCTGGCGAAGCCGGTGAGGATTGGGGACGATGTGTGGATAGGCGCGAACGCTACCATACTCCCCGGGGTCACCATAGGGGACGGGGTCATAATCGGCGCGGGAGCGGTCGTTACGCACGACGTCCCCGCGGGGGAGACGTGGGTCGGGAACCCGGCGAGGAGGATCCGTCATGGATGAGATGCGCCTCCGCATGGTCGCGATGGGTTCGGTCGTGGGGGACATCGAGGGAAACCTCCGCACGATGGCATCGCATTGTAGGAAGGCCGCCTCCGACGATGTCGACCTGATCTGCTTCCCGGAGCTGTCGCTCACCGGATACTCCATGCCCGACAGCAGGTCCTTCGCGCTGAGCGACGGCGATGCCCCGATCGTGGAGCTGTCGGACCTGTCCGCGGAGCTCGGGATGGCGGTGTGCTTCGGATACGTCGATTCCGAGAACCGCATAACGCAGGCCGTCGTCGAGGACGGGAGGATCGCCGGCAGGTACTCCAAGACCCATCTGGGGGAGAGGGAGGTCGGCGTCATGGAGCTCGGTTCGGAATTCCCGATCATCCGCACCTCGAAGGCGAACGTGGGGATCTCGTTGTGCTGGGAAGCGCACTTCCCTGAGATCTCCGGGACGTACGCGCTGGAGGGTGCGGACCTGATCCTGATGCCGTTCGCATCCGGACTCGGAGGCGAGAGGAGGCAGTCATCGTGGGACAGGTTCCTTCCCGCCAGGGCCTATGACAACACGGTCTTCGTAGCCGCATGCAACGCATCGGGGGAGAACGGACGCGGCGTGACGCTCGGTGGGGGAGCCTGCATCTACGATGTGCGCGGGTTCCGCATGGCGGCGTCCGAAGGGACGTGCGAGGTCACCGCCGATCTGGATCCGGAGCAGATGGACCGCATCCGCGCAGGGCATTACGAGTCGATGCGCGACGTGTACTTCCTGGACAAGAGGCGTCCGGAGATGTACGGCAGATTGTTGAAAGAGCTGTGAGATTCGGAGCGTTTGAGAACGGTAGGCACCCGGCCGAGGATACTATGTCGCGGTTCCGGCCGGGCTTGTGACTTGAGTGATTCGGCTTCCTCGGACCATCCTTCTGATATCCACCTCCTCCTTCTCTCCGTATTCGAAATCCATCATCAGCGGATCGTCGTAGACGCATCCCAGCCTGTCGACGAACCTGCGTATGTCCAGAGTCATGATGCGACCTTGGCGCCGAGGGCCTTGCAGTCCTCGGATTCGGCGCTCCCGGGGTACTCGTTGGCGATCACGTCGCCCACGACGACGGCCCCGTCCGCCCTGCATCTGTCGACCCAATCCCTCATCCACTGTCCGTCCCCCCAGCCGTAGGATCCGAAGAGTCCGACGGTCTTGCCTCCGAGGGAACCCTCGATGGCGGAGAACATGGGTTCGAAGACCTCTTCTTCGAGGACCTCGTCCCCCATGGAGGGGCATCCGAACGCGAAGCTCGTGTACTTGGACACGTCGGCGGGGCTGAAATTCTCCGCGGGGATGAGGTCGGCGTTCTTGCCTGTCCCTTTCACCCCTTCGGCCACGAGTTGGGCCATGGCCTCGGTGTTCCCGGTCCCGCTCCAGTAGACGATCGCTATGTCAGTCATCTGAGTTTAGGAATGCCTAAAGAATATTTATAATTTAGGCTTGACTAAAATAATTTAGAATTACCTACATTGATGGAGAAGGGGTTGAGAGGTTTGCGGGAGGGGGCCCGAACCCCCTCCCGACGGTTCATTGCGCCGTGTCCTTCTCCTTCTCGGGGACGGCGTACTGGTCGACGGTCTTCTCGGATCCCGGCTCGGGATATCCGGGGACCATCTTCAGGCAGTGCTTCGGGCAGGATTCGGCGCAGTAGGAGCACTGGACGCACTGCATCCTCTCGATCGTCAGGGTCCTGGCCGCCTTGTCGGCGCGGATGGCCCCGGCGGGGCACTTCTTCCCGCAGATGTTGCACAGGATGCAGTCCGAAGGGTCGAACTCCAGGCGCCCCCTGCTGGCCTCGGGATACTCCCTCGGCTCGGCAGGATAGTTCCTGGTCGCAGGCTTCCTGAACATGTTGGACAGCAGCTTGCCGCCCATCTTCATGACGCCCATGGTATCACCGCTCCGTGCAGCTGATGCACGGGTCTATCGTTATGATGATCATGGACACGTCCTGCAGACCGCATCCCTGGAGCATGCGGACCATGGCGGGGATGTTGATGTTCGTGGGCGTCCTCACCCTGGCGCGGTCCAGGAACTTGGTCCCGTTGCCCTTGACGTAGTAGAACGCCTCGCCGCGGGGCTGTTCGATCCTGAACGCGTACTCCCCGGCAGGAGGGTTGCCCTTGACGGGCACGCGCCACTCCCCCTCGGGGAGGCTCCTCAGGCCGTTGCGGATGATGTCCAGGGACTGCATCAGCTCGTCTATGCGCACCTGGCATCTGGCCAGGCAGTCGCCGTCGTCGTATAGGATCGGGGAGAATCCGAGGCTCTTGTACAGCGGGTCGAGGCTGCGCATGTCGTTGTCGATCCCGGAGCCGCGGGCGGTCGGACCGACCGTGCAGAGCTCGATCGCATCCTCCTTGGAAAGCACCCCGACACCCTTCAGCCTGTTGCGGACCGAGGTGTCCTTGATGAACACCAGCCCGGTCTTTCTGACCTCGTCTTCGATGTCGTCGACGATGGAGACGATTTTCTGCGCCTGCTCGGGGGTGATGTCCGTGCTGACCCCTCCGATCCTGCAGAAGGAGATGATGACCCTCCCTCCGGTGACGGATTCGAAGACGTCCAGGATGCGCTCCCTGATCCTCCAGCACTGCATGAACAGGCTGTCGAATCCCATGCCGTCCGCCAGGAGCCCCAGCCACAGCAGGTGGCTGTGGACCCTCGACAGCTCGTGGAAGACGATCCTGAGCACCTGGGCCCTCTCGGGCACCTCGACGTTCATCAGCCCCTCGACGGCGCCGGCGTAGCCGTAGCCGTGCCCGAAGCTGCAGATCCCGCAGACCCTCTCCATGATGTAGGTCATCTGCTGGTAGTCGCGCTGCTCCACGAGCTTCTCCAGCCCTCTGTGCACGTATCCGATCGAGGGCACTGCGCGGACGACGGTCTCATCCTCGACCTCCAGGTCGAGATGTACGGGTTCCGGCAGGGCGGGATGCTGGGGGCCGAAGGGCACTATGGTTCTCTTGCCCATCTCACTCCCCCTCCTTCACGTCCTTCTTCCAAGGGGTCGGCTGACCGGTGCGGAAGAAGTTGCCCTTGTAGTCCAGGACCATGTTGTCGAAATCCACGCCGAAGAGGTCGTGGATCTCGTTCTCGTAGATGAACGCGGACCAGAACGACGGCGTGATGCTCTCCACGTGCGTCCCGTCGGGGACGATCACCTTGAGGTTGACCATCGCCAGGTCCCTGTCGAAGCTGTAGACCAGCTCCGCGGATCCATCCTGCGGTATGGCGCAGATCTGCACCATGCGGTATCCCTCCTCCTTCAGTTTGGATGCCTCCGCCTTCACGGACCCGATGTCCGCGTCGCGGAAGACCTGTTCCTGACTCATTCCTTCACCTCCCTGGCGCGGGCGCGCTTCTCCTCCAGGACGGCGACGCCCTTCACTATGCCGTCGATGATAGATTCCGGACGGGCGGCGCATCCGGGGACGTAGACGTCTACCGGTATGGCGCAATCCACCCCGCCGATGATGTTGTAGCAGTCCCTGAACACCCCTCCGTTGCACGCGCAGATCCCGACGGCCACGACGACCTTCGGCTCCGGCATCTGGGAGTAGAGCTGCTGGACCACCCTCTTGTTCTGTTCGTTCACCGCCCCGGTGATCAGGAAGATGTCGGCCTGCTTCGGGTCGCCGGTGTTGATGACGCCGAACCTCTCGGCGTCGTACAGGGGCGTGAGGCACGCCAGCACCTCGATGTCGCAGCCGTTGCAGCTGGATCCGTCGTAGTGCAGTATCCAGGGGGATTTCGATGTGGCCGTCATGCTATCACCAGGAGAACGGCTATGTTGACCATCCCGAGGACGAGCGCGACCGCCCAGCCGCTCTTGACGGCGGTCTGCCACTTCATGCGGGCGAACCCGTTGTCGATCCAGATCTCAAGCAGGTAGACCAGGACGGCCACCACGATACCGGCGACCACTCCCAGCCAGGTGCCGTCCGCGAAGAACAGCGCCACCATGCCGAGGAGCATCACGCACTCGTACCAGTGGGAGATCTCCACCATGGCGTAGGTGCGCCCGGTGAATTCCGTCGTTATACCGCGCACGATGTCCTGATGGGCGTGGTGCGACATGCTGAGGTCGAACGGGGACTTCCTGAGCTTCATCGTCAGGATGAACACGAACCCGACGAACAGCCCGATCATCGGGACGATGGCGGGGTCGCCGTAATCGACGATGTCGGAGACCCTGAAGCTCCCTCCGTCGGTCCCTCCGGTGAACAGATAGAACCCGATGGCGACCAGGAGCAGCATGGGCTCGTAGGCCATGGCCGCGTAGATCTCCCTCTGGGCGCCCACATGGGCGAAGGGGGATCCGGTGCACGATGCCGCCAGGATCAGGAATGTCTCGGCCAGCGTCAGAGTGAACAGCACCAGCAGGAGGTCCATCCCGCCGAAGAACAGGACGCCTGTGAACACGACCCATCCCAGGTAGCAGGCCACGTAGAAGTCCTGGAACCTGTTCGGTGCCGAATCCTCCTTGGCCATGAACTTGCGCACGTCGTACCAGGGCTGGAGCAGGGGAGGTCCCCTGCGGCCCTGCATCCTCGCGGCGATCTTCCTGTCGATCCCGGCGATGAGGCATCCGATGAACGGCCCGAGTATCAGGAACAGCGCCGCGGATGCGATGAGGATCCAATCGTCCATCACATCACCTCCAGGAGTATGGCGGCGAAGCACGCGACCAATGCGATTATGGTGCAGACGCGTCCGATGACGCGGATGCGGTCCTCGCCGAACCATCCGTCCAGATACCAGTTCCTCAGGGTGACGGAAACCGCAGCTCCCATCGAACCCTCGTACGAGCGGTCGTCGATCCCGGTGCCGGACATGTAGACGGACGCCTTCTCCGTCCTCCCCCTCCCGAAGAACGGCAGGAAGATCAGGACGAGGGCGCAGACCATGATCAGCAGCAGGATGACGTTGGTGGAGTCGAGCACCTGCATGTCGAGGATGCAGGAGAACGCGTGCTCCGTCCAGGGTCCGACGAGGCTGTCGGACACCAGCGGGTATCCGAAGCAGACTCCGATGGCCATGACGACCAGCGCCCCGAGCACGACCCACTCGTGGGGCCAGACGGTCCCCTCGATGTTCTCCTCGCCTCTCGCGGCGAAGGAGAGCTTGGCGAGCCACTTGGTCCAGTACAGGCCGGTGACCGCGCTCCCGAACGCTATGCATCCGATGAGCAGGATGGAGAGGGGGTCGGACGGGTCGACGAACGACACCAGGGCGGCCCACTTGGACACGAGCATTCCGAACGGGGCCAGGAACATGGCGGATATGCCGACCATCATGATCATGGCGAGGCGGGGCATCCTCTCGAACAGCCCGTCCATGTCCTCGATGTCCCTGCTGCCGATGTGGTGCTCCGCGGTTCCGACGCAGAGGAAGAGCAGGGACTTGGTTATCGCGTGGAAGATCATCAGCATGACCCCGGCCCATGCCGCTTCGGGTGTTCCGACGCCCGCGCATGCGACGATCAGTCCGAGGTTGGCGATGGTCGAGTAGGCGAGCACGCGCTTGGCGTTGCTCTGCGAGATCGCGGCCATCGATGCGAACAGGAAGGTCAGGCCTCCGACGGCCATGACCATGTATCCTCCGAAGTTGCCGTGGAGCAGCGGGGACAGCTTCAGCAGGATGAACACTCCCGCCTTGACCATCGTAGATGAATGGAGGAGGGCGGATGTGGGGGTCGGAGCGACCATGGCTCCGAGGAGCCATGTGTGGAACGGCATCTGTGCCGATTTGACCATCCCGGCGAGAGCGAGCAGCATCACCGCCAGGAGCACCCATCCGGCCACGTCCCCTCCGTTGGCCAGGAGGTCGGAGAGGGACAGCGTGCCCTCCCTGTCCGCCATCACGATCAGCGCGAGGACGAACGCTATGCCCCCTATGAGGTTCAATGTCAATTGGAGGAACGAGTTGTTGCGCGCCTCCTCCGTCCTGGTGAATCCGATCAGGGCGAACGAGCACAGCGTGGTGATCTCCCAGAAGAAGAACATCCACGTCATGTTGTCCGAGAGGACGATCCCGAACATGGCGCTCAGGAACGTGAACAGGAGGAAGAAGAACCACGGCCTCCTGTCCTTCCCTTCGGCGTGCTTCTGGTAGTCGCGCATGTAGCCGACGGCGTACACGCAGATGAGGCTCCCGACGATGCCGATGATCAGGACCATGATCACGCTCAGGTCGTCGATGTAGAGCCCGTTCTCGACCTCGATGTCCCCTTTGTAGAGGAACTCGAAGGATACGGCGAGGATCAGCTGGATCGCGCCCAGCACGCACGCAGCGTATTTCTTGTATTTCAGTCCGAGGTAGATGATCGCGAGGCTCAGGACGGTCTCGATCGCGAACATCGACAGGTCTATCCGTTCGTCGCAGAGCCCGAACGTCCGGGGGTCCCCGGCGTAGGTCCAGGCTATCGCCACGGACGCGATCATCGTCGCCGCCGCGCCGACCACGGCCACGATGCCGCGCGCCTTATCGCTCTTGAGAGCTAGGAGGACGCATGCCACCGCGAACGGGAGGATGATCAGAGTGATGATGTCGTTCATGCTATGCCCCTTGTCGTTGTGTAAAGGTTGCGACTACAGGTCGTGGCCGAATATATGTCATTTTGGTTGCACCCATCGCGCCGTCCCGAACCGGACCCGGAGAAGAGGGTGCCGGAGGGGTCCCCGCACCCTTCGGGACATGGTGCGAAAATCGGATGTCTGGCACATTGGTTTTTTATTTAATGTCGCAGATACGTATAGCATGGATGGATGCGTCGGACGCACGAAGGAGCTCGCTTTCCTGAACGAACTCTGGGAGAAGGTGCCAATGTCCTGCGCGGTGTGCGGACGCCGCCACTTGGGCAAGACGGCTCTCCTCAGGGAGTTCACCAAGGACAAGGATTACATCTACATCACAGGCACCCAGGGTCTCCGCTCCGACAATCTGGAGGAGATAAACCGCGCCCTCAGCGCGTTCACCGGGAAGAAGGAGAAGGTCGGCGACCTGATCGACCTGTTCCCCCGCATAAGGCAGATCTGCGGCAAGCGCAAGGTCGTCGTCATCATAGACCGCGTCTCTGACCTCGCATCCAATTTCGAAGAGGTTTATTCGATCATCCGCAACTTCATGAGCCGCGAGATGGGAGGGACTCAGATCCTCCTCGTGGTGTGCGACGACGACAACTCCCTCTTCGGCCGCTTCTACTACACGCTGGAGCTCAAGCCCATGACCTATCTCGAGTGCAAGGGATTCCATCCTAAGTACACGCCCCTCCAGCAGCTCGAGGTCTATTCCATGGTCGGGGGCACCCCGGCGTACCATCGCCTCTTCGGGGACAGGGACCCCGAGAAGGTCATCCGCAACGAGATGTTCGACCACATGTCCGTGTTCTCCCTCGAGGCCGAGGGCATGATGCATTCCGATTCCATGACCGTCGGCAGCAGCACCAAGATCCTGTCCGCTCTGGCGGGCGGGGCGGAGAGCCTGCGCGAGATCACGTCCAAGACCGACCTCCCGTCGTCGTTCTGCTCCAAGATGGTCGAGGAGATGGAGCACAGGGGCATCGTCCTGAAGGAGGTGTCCTCCGGCATGTCCCGCAGGGCCGTGTACTCCATCAACAGCAACATCCTCAGGTTCTACCACCAGGTCGTCTACAAGTACACGCACATGGTGGAGTTCGAGTCGCCCGACAAGGCCTACGAGGCCGCGAAGGACGACATCTCGGAGTACATGGAGCGCGGATTCAAGTCCGTCTGCATGGACTACGTGACGCAGAACTACGAGTTCAAGTTCATAGGGAAGCTCAGGAAGAAGGACGATACCGTCGACACGGTGATCGACTTCCTGGCATCCATATCCAAGAATGGCCGCGACTCCGTCATGGTCGCCAGGTGCAGGCTCAACGGCGAGCCCTTCGGCAGGGAGGACCTGGACGAGCTCATGGCCCGCGCCAAGAAGGTCGACGGCTCCAGGAAGACGTACGCGCTGTTCTCCGGCGCGGGATTCACCTCCGATCTGGTCAGGGCGGCCGGCAAGGGCGGGGACGTCGTCCTCGTGACATTGGAACAGGTCTACGAAGGGTGAACATGGGATTCATCCTCTCGATAGACGCGGGGACCACCAGCGTCCGCACGATGCTCTTCGGCCGCAGGGGCGAGGTGCTCGCGGTATCGCAGAGGAACCTCAGGCAGATCTATCCCGAACCGGGGCTCGTGGAGCATGACGCGGCGGAGATCTGGAGGCTGTGCAGGGAGACGATGAACGAGGCCCTGGACAGATGCCCCCTGGGCCGTTCCGAATGCGTCGCGGTGGCCGTCACCAATCAGCGCGAGACCGCGGTCATGTGGGACCGCTGGACCGGGAACCCCCTTTGTAACGCCATCGTCTGGCAGGACCGCAGGACGGGCGATTTCTGCGATTCGCTGATCGCGGACGGCTGCGACGAGGAGGTGTTCGGGCTCACAGGGCTTCACATCGACCCGTACTTCACAGGGACCAAGCTCAGATGGATGCTCGACAACGTCCCCGCGGTGAAGGAAGCGGTCGCTTCCGGCAGGGCCATGGCGGGCACCGTGGATTCGTGGCTGATCTGGAATCTGACCGGCGGGAGGGAGCACGTCACCGACCATTCCAACGCGTCGCGCACGATGCTGTTCGACATCTCGAAGCTGGATTGGGACGACGGGCTGCTCGATCTCATCGGCGTCCCCCGGTCCATCCTGCCGGAACCGCGTCCGACCGGATGCGTGCTCGGCACCACGGACCCTTCCGTGGCCGGGATCGAGGTTCCGATAGCGGCTTCCATGGGCGACCAGCAGGCCGCCCTGTTCGGACAGCAGTGCTTCTCCGAAGGGGACGTGAAGGTCACCTTCGGCACGGGCGGGTTCCTTTTGATGAACATCGGATCCGAGCCGTTGCATTCGGACAACGGCCTTCTGACCACCGTCGGATGGACGTCCGGCGGCAGGACCGATTACGCCGTGGAGGGTTCGATCTACATCGCCGGCGCCGCGGTCCAATGGCTGAGGGACGAACTGCAGATCGTGGAGTCCTCCGCGGAGACCGAGCGCATGGCCGAGAGCGTGCCGGACACGGGCGGATGCACCGTCGTGCCCGCGTTCTCCGGATTGGGCGCCCCGCATTGGGACCAGGGGGCCCGCGGGATGATCATGGGCCTGACCAGGGGGACCAACAGGAACCATCTGGCCAGGGCGGCGTTGGAATCCATCGCGTTCCAGGCGTGCGAGGTCGTGGACGCCATGAGAGCCGATTCCGGCAAGGACGTGCCGTCCATCCGCGTGGACGGGGGAGCGAGCGCCAACGGGTTCCTGTGCAGGTTCCTGGCGGATGTAACGGGCGTGAAGGTCGTGAGGCCGAAGGTCATCGAATCCACCGCATTGGGGGCGGCGTACATGGCCGGATTGACCGTCGGATTCTGGGACGACCGCGACGAATTGGCCGGGAACTGGTCCCTCGACAGGGAGTTCCTGCCCTCGATGTCCGAGGAGGAGCGCGAATCGCGTATGGCAGGGTGGACCAAGGCCGTGGAATGCGCCGAAGCATGGTCCAAGATCTGCGGACGGTCGCCGTTATAAGTCGTTCGAACGATAGGATACCATGAAGGTACTCATCGTCGGAGGCGTCGCCGGAGGCGCTTCGGCCGCCACCAGGCTGAGGAGGCTGAGGGAGGACGCCGAGATCATCGTATTCGAGCGCACCGCGTACGTCTCCTACGCCAACTGCGGCCTCCCATACTACGTCGGAGGGGAGATCAGGGACAGGTCCGTCCTCACCCTGCAGACGCCCCAATCGCTGGCGGACAGGTTCCGCATCGACGTGAGGGTGAACAGCGAGGTCGTCTCCATCGACAGGGCCGGGAAGACGGCCCTGGTTCGGAGCACGGTCGACGGCAGGGAGTACCGGGAGTCCTACGACGTCCTCTTGTTGTCGACGGGCGCGAAGCCCCTGATCCCGGACATGCCCGGCATCGGCGACCCGCGCGTCATGACGCTGCGCACCGTCGAGGACGCCCTGGGGATGCGCCGGTTCATCGAGGAGAACGGACCGGAGGATGCGGTGGTCTGCGGCGGAGGGTACATCGGTCTCGAAGCGGCGGAGAACCTGGTGCGCCACGGGCTCCATGTGACGCTCGTCCAGAGGCCGGACCACGTCCTTCCCACATTGGACAGGGAGATGGCCGCCGATGTCCATCGTCATCTGCGCCTGAAGGGTGTGAAGCTCATCCTCTCCGACGCTCTGGAGGGATTCGATACGGGCGAGAGCCTCACTGTCCGTCTGGCGTCCGGGAGGGCGCTGGAGGCCGATATGGCCGTCGTGGCGCTGGGGGTGGTTCCCGACTCCCATCTGGCCCGCGATGCGGGGCTGGAGATGGGCGTCAAGGGAACGATCGCCGTCGATCCCGGGATGAGGACCTCCGACCCGTCCATCTTCGCGGTGGGCGACGCGATCCAGGTGGAGAACCTCGTGACCGGATCCCCGGCGAATATAGCGCTCGCAGGACCGGCGAACAAGCAGGGGCGCATCGCCGCTGACAACATCGCCGGCAGGCATTCCGAGTACAGGGGTTCCATCGGGGCGTCGGTGATCCGCGTGTTCGATATGACCGTCGCATCCGTCGGACCGACCGAGAGGCAGCTGAAGGCCGCAGGCATCCCGTCGGACAAGGTCTACACGTATTCCGCCTCCCATGCCACATACTTCCCGGGCGCCCGCCACATGACCGTGAAGACGCTGTTCGATCCCGTCACGGGCACGGTCCTCGGGGCCCAGATTGTCGGATACGACGGCGTGGACAAGCGCATAGACGTCATCGCCACCGCGATCCGCGCCGGGATGACCGTGGAGGACCTGGCGGAGCTGGAGCTGTCCTACGCTCCCCCGTACTCCTCGGCCAGGGACCCGGTGAACTACGCCGGGTTCGTGGCATCGAACGTCATGTCGGGGCTGGTGAGGCAGACCCATTGGGACGGGTTCGATGCAGCTATCGCGGATCCCGGCGTCACCGTGCTGGATACGCGCACCGAGAGGGAGCACGCGGAGTATCCGATCGAGGGGACGCTCAGCATCCCCTTGGACGAGCTCAGGCCCAGGATATCCGAGATCCCGCGGGGCAGGCCGGTGTGCGTGTTCTGCCACAGCGGTCTGAGGTCGTACATCGCGGCGAGGATCCTCGAGCAGGAGGGGTTCGAATGCACCAACCTCGCCGGAGGGTACCGGTTGTACGCTTCGGTGAGGGCGGACGCCGCATATCGGTCGCGACGACTGCCTTTTGTCCGGATGGATGCCCATGGATGCTTCCAACGCGAATGGTATATACTGTAGGTCTATCAAACTGTACATACGTACATTTTTGTTAAGAAATTTAAAGTTAGGCTGTGCTTTCGGATTTGCATGGAAGACGGCGAGAGCATCCTCACGGAGAAGCACGCGATACCCCTGCTGCTATTCGTGTTGAACAACGAGGGGTGCTTGATGAGCGATCTCCAATACAGCGTGACCAAGAACTTCGACACGGTCCGCAGGCTGTGCGTGAAGATGTCCGATGCCGGCCTGATGGAGGACCGCAACGTCAGGGAGCGCAAGCTGGTCACCCGCTATTATCTCACCAAGAAGGGCGTCACCGTCGCGATGATGCTGAAGTGCGCCATAGATGTCTGCGAGGGCCGTCCCACCGACGATCTGAAGGGATTCCTCGAGGAGCACTACGGCCCGCAGTACGAGAAGGCGATGGACATCCCCGCCCATTGATTGGTCCCGTCACGCACGTTGCGTCCGCGTAGATAATATCTAAATGCGGATTCGCGATGCGCAATCTATGATGAAGGTCCCGATCGGAATCCAGGATTTCAAGAAGCTCCGCGACTCGGGATCCTACTTCGTTGACAAGTCCAAGTTCATCGATGATGTCCTCAACAGAGGCGCCGAGGCATTCATCATAAACCGCCCCAGACGTTTCGGGAAATCTCTGAACCTCTCCATGCTCGACGCGTACCTGAGCGAGGATTACCCCGATAACGATTGGTTCGACGATCTGGATGTTTCCGTCATGCGTCCGGACGACCCTGAGAAGAACTCCAATCCCGTGATACACCTGGACATGAAGTGCCTCGGGGACGGCACGTTCGGGCAATTCATCTATCTGTTCCGCGACAGGATGGTGAAGCTCTACCTCAACACACTGGATTTCGAGAATGCCGACGAGATCAGGCGCGACCCAGGGGTCCTGTTCCCCGCTCTGGAGACCGACGAGGGGCTGACCAAGCTGATGACCTCCCTGACCGATCTGATGGGGGAGGTCCGCAGGCGCCGGAACAAGAAGGTCATACTCCTGATCGACGAATACGACGACGCGGCGAACAAGGCCGACGACGAGCTCAGTGCGGACGGGAAGAAGACCAACCGCCGCAGGATCCTGGATTTCCTGGGCACCTCGTTGGGTTCGGCCCTGAAAGGCAACGACGACCTCAGATTCGCGGTCCTGACGGGAGTCATGAGGATAGGCAAGGAGAGCATCTTCTCAGGTCTGAACAACTTCATGGTCGACACGGTGTTCGACTCGAAATTCAGCGAAGCCTTCGGTTTCACCGCGGAGGATGTGAAGGGGATCTGCAAGGATTACGGCCACTCGGAGAGATACGAAGAGGCCAGACAATGGTACGACGGATACAGGTTCGGTAAAGCGGATGTGTACAACCCCTGGAGTATACTCAACTACATCGATTCGGGATTCGAGCCGAAATCGTACTGGGCCGGCACCAGCGGCAACGACATCATCGACAACCTGATGGACGATCTGAGCGCCGACGTCTTCGACAATCTGGAGATGATCGTCAAGGGCGAGGAGGTCTCCCAGGTGCTCAGCGACACGGTGGTCTACGAGGACATACTGCACGGAGGGGATGCCGGAGATCTGTTCTCGGTCATGGCCATGTCCGGATATCTCCGCGCCGTACCCACGGGAAACGCCAACGAATTCGATCTCTCTATACCCAATCTGGAGGTGTCCAGGGTCTTCAAGGACATGTTCGTCAGACGCATGGGCGTCTCCGGCAAGAGGGTGAGGGATCTCGAGAAATCCCTCATATCCGGGGATCCCGACAGGGTGTCAGATCTGCTGGAAAGCTTCGTGATGTCCATAGATCCCAAGGTGATGTCGCACGAGCATGCGTACGAGATTCTGTGCATAGGGCTGCTCATGCATCTGGAGGGGCCGTACGAGGTCTCCAACGAGATCCATCAGGGTAAGGGCTATTGCGATATCCTGCTCAAAAGCACCGTACGCAGCTATCCGCATGCGATCATCGAGCTGAAGCGTTGGAGGGAGAACGATCCCGGGATCGATGTGCTGGCCGATGGCGGTCTGAAACAGATCCACGACAAAGCGTACACCAATCGGCTGGAAGGGACCGTGCTGCTGTACGGCATAGCGTTCCGCGGGACCGATGTCGCCGTCAAGAGCGAGACCATAACATTGTGAGGATTCTTGGTGGGTCTGCCCGGATTTGAACCGGGGTCAATGGCTCCCAAAGCCACAAGTATACCAAGCTAGCCCACAGACCCGCCGACGCTCGATTGTCAGACGGGTAATTAAGCCTTCGTCATCTCTCCCAGGGCAGCATGGGGTCCAGGAGCTCCGTCAGGAGCGACAGGTCGGCCCTTTCCAGGGTTTCCTCGTGTCCGAGGACCGTCATCGTATCGACGTGCATGTCCTTCCCCATCCCGGACCTCACCGCCTCCTCGCGGAGCATCGGGACCGCTTCGGAGTACTGGCGCGGAGCTATGACCGTCCAGATCCCGTCCTCTATGAACGGCTCGCCGTGGGGGTTCAGCTTCCATTTCGCGAGGAATCCGGTGGAGTCCGCCCATGCGGGAGGTCCCCTGTGCTTGCGCGTGAGGGACAGCCTGTCTGCCTCCAGCTCCAACACGACGACCATCTTCGAGTCGGTCATGGAATGGACCGCGCGGACGACGACGAAGCCGTGCTCGTCGAGCTTCCTCTGGAGGGCGTACTGCGTCTTCCAGAGCTGCGACTGCAGGTTGTCCTCTATCAGACCCTCGGGTCTCCTGAACGACACGGACACCAGGCGGGTGCCGCGGGATGCCGTGGCCGAAGACAACCACTCGCGCGACCTGGGGGTCGGAGGGGCGGGGAAGAAGAACTCCATCCTCGGCTCCTCGAGGTACGCCCTGGCGGCGGTTATGAAGAGCGAAAGCGTGTCCACGTGGACCGCGGAAGCGGCGTTGCGCTTGTTGTCCACCGGATCGTACACCACCAGCGGGGCATCGAAATCCGGTCCCTTGCCGTCCACGGCGATCCTCGTCCCCTTCTTCCATCTGGCCGCGGCCTGGAGGACGCCGTCGAAGGATCCGAACCTCACGACGAGGATCTCGCACAGGTATCCGGAGAACCCGCGGGAGTCCTGCTCCGCGCCGTAGGCGCCGATGCCCTTCATGAACTTCTTCAGCAGGCGGACCTGGTCGCACCCGTCGTCGGTCAGGCGGGACCTGATGAACTGCGTGTGGAACGGGGTGCGGTCCACGGCGCTCTTCATGTGCTCGGTGCTCCTGATGTGGAAGCACGGCACCATGTCGACGTCCAATCCCTCGTACATCCCGCGGGTGTACGGGTGGTCGGAGAACATCCTGATCCCGTGGAGGATGTCCTCCCCGGCCTTCAGGCCGACCCTCTTCAGCTCCTCGGGGTCGGTGTCCTCGGGGAACAGCAGGAACAGGTCGAGATCCGGATCGGAGAGGTACGTGTTCTTGGAGAAGGAGCCGGTGTATCTCGCCTCGACGTCCAGCCCGTGGGCCGCCACGTAGGATTCCACCTCCGCCTTCAGGCGGTTCGCCCTGTCGTTGATGGATGCGACCGTCTCGGGGGACGGCACGATCCGTCTCAGAACCTCCTGCTCCAATCCGTTCATATCGATGCACGACCGACTGCAGACAATAAAAAGGGACGGGCCCGGAGGCCCGTCGGATCAGGGTTTGAACTGGCATCTGCCCATGACGACGGCAGCGTTGGGGTCCGAGGGGACCATGGGGAGCGCGTGCTCGTCGGGGTTGCACATGATCTCCACGATGCAGCTCCTGCCGCATTCGCGGGCCTGCTTGAGCGCATCGCCGATCTCTCCGGGCCTCTCGACGCGGATGCCTTCTGCGCCGAATGCTTCGGCCATCTTGACGAAGTCCGGTTCGCATCTGAGGGTCGTGGCGGAGTACCTCTCGTTCCAGAACAGCTTCTGCCACTGCCTGACCATGCCGAGGGTGCCGTTGTTCAGCAGGACCACGGTGACCGGCAGGTCCTCTGCGAGGGAGGTGGACATCTCCTGCATGACCATCTGGAATCCGCCGTCGCCGGTGATGGCTATGACGTTCTTGTCGGGCCTGGCGGCCTTGGCGCCGATGGCGGCGGGGAGGCCGTATCCCATCGTTCCGAACGTTCCGGAGGACAGGAGCTGGCGGGGATGCTCGATGTTGAGGTAGTGCATCGCCCACATCTGGTTCTGACCGACGTCGGTGGTCACGATGGTGTCGTCGTCGATGATCTTGTTGATCTCGCGCATCACCATCTGGGGCGCGATGGGGGATCCCTCGATGTTCTGGACGCAGGTGCAGCGCCTCTTGGCGTCCTCGGCCCTGGAGGTCCAGTCCGGGGATGTCCCGACTCCTCCCAGGCGGTCGAGGATCATGCGGATGGCCTTGGCCGCATCGCACTGGATGTTGGCGCAGCGGTGGCCGTGCTTCCCGAACTCCGTCGCATCGACGTCGATGTGCACGACGCGTCCGTCGGGGTCCTTCATGCGGCACTTCTTGCCGTAGGTCCTGTCGGAGAACCTGCTTCCGACGGAGATCACCAGGTCGGCCTCGTTCATCATGGTCATGGCGGCCATCCTGCCGTGCATCCCCAGCGGTCCCATGTTGAGCCCGTAGGACGATGGAACCACTCCCATTCCCATGAGGGTGGTGTCGACCGGCGCGTTCAGGCGCTTGGAGAGGGCCATGACCTCGTCGGATGCGTTCACAGCACCTCCACCAACGAGGATCAGCGGGCGTTTGGCCTCCTTGATCCACTGGATGGCCTCCTCCAGATCGCGGAGGTCCTCCTTCAGTGGCTTGATGTAGTACTCCTCGTCGAGGATCGACGGGTCGATGGACGAGTTCATCTGGTCCACCGGCAGGTCGATGTGCACCGGTCCGGGGCGTCCGGTCTGGCAGATCTCCCACGCTTCTGTGATGGCATGGGGCAGCCTGTTGACGTCCAGGACCCTGAAGTTGTGCTTCGTGATGGGCATCAGGAGGCTGTACGCGTCGACTTCCTGGAACGCCCCGAGCCCGAGGGAACCGACCCCGACCTGTCCGGTCAGGGCGATCATCGGCACGGAGTCGGCGAAGGCGGTGGCCACGCCGGTGACCAGGTTCGTGGTCCCCGGTCCGCTGGTGGCGATGCACACGCCGGGCTTCCCGCTGGCGCGGGCGTACCCGTCGGCCATGTGGGCGGCGCACTGCTCGTGCCTCACGAGGATGTGCCTGAGGTTCGAATCGTAGAGCTCGTCGTAAATGGGGATGACGCTTCCGCCAGGATATCCGAATACGGTCTCGACGCCCTTGCGCTCGAGCATCGTTACCAGTGCCTTGGTCCCCTTCATAGGTATCGTGGTCCCTTAGATGGGGACCATAAAAAAGGATATGGGTGCGCGTCGCGCGCGGGACAGAAGAGGTCGGACCCGCCGCGGGGGCGGGTCCTGATTGGATCAGAAGTTGAAGGGCTCGTTGGTGAGCAGGATGCAGATACCGAGCGCCAGGACCAGGAACAGCAGGTAGTTGCCGGCCATAGACTTGGCCTCGACCATGTCCATCCTGAATCCGAGGGCCCCGAGGATCTTGGTGAGCGAAGCGCACACCGCGAAGGAGATGACCGTCGCGATGATCCATCCGTAGTCCCCCACGTTGAAGGTGACGGCGGCGCCGATGATGCCGGTGATGAACGCCAGGACCATGACAACGACGAAGATCTTCGTCATGTAGAGGTCCTTGAGGATGAACTCCCTCTCGTTGAATTCGGTGGGAGTGAACTCGTACTCCTCCTCGGGCTTTTCCGTTATCCGCCTCTTCTTCTTGGCCATCGCGTCCGCATCCTGGTTCTGTTTTTAAACCCTTTCTCAAGCGTCGCGCGCGGACCCGAACTCGTCCTTGGCGTGCTTCAGCGCCTCGATGACGGGGAGGGGCTTCCCCAGAAGGAATGTCTCCAGCGCTCCTCCGCCGGTGCTCACGTACGAGAAGCGGTCCGCGAGGTCGAACCTCTCCGCCGCTCCTCCGGTGTGGCCTCCTCCGATGACGGACTGTCCTCCGCTGTCGACCATGGCGGCCATGATGATGCGGGTGCCCACTTCGAATCCCTCCTTCTCGATCATGCCGGCCGGGCCGGACATGAAGCTGGTCTTGGAGGACATGACGACCTTGCGGAACTTCTCCGCCGATGCATCGCCGATGTCCAATGCCGGTTCCTTCGTGGGGAGGTCCCCGATGTTCACGGACACGCGCTTCCCGTCCCTCTCGACGGCGACATCCACCGGAAGGAGCACCCTCTGCCCGTACTTGGACAGGATGTCCTTGGCGGCCTGGAGGTTCTCGGGCGTGAGCTCGTCCCTCAGAACGTTCATGCTCGCTTCGCCGATGTCCACCCCGCGTGCCAGGAGGTAGGCGTTGCCCACCAGTCCGACGAGGATCACGGTGTCGGCGGTGCCGCTTCCCAGGACCCTGTCGATCATGTCGGACACATCGCCGAACTTCGCCCCTCCGAGTATGAACACGGAGGGTCTGCGGGGGTTCCCGAAGATGGCGTCCAGGGCGTAGAGCTCCTTGGCCATCAGCCTGCCGGATGCCGAAGGCACCTTCGCCTCGAATCCGACGAGGGAGCACTGCGACCTGTGCGCGGCGCCGAAGGCGTCGCACACGTAGTAGTCGATCAGGGGCGCCAGGGTCTTGACGATCTCCCCCTCGGAATGCATCTTCATGTCGCCCTTGGCGGTCTCGCTGTCGATCTCCCTGACGTTGCCCAGAAGGAGGACGCGTCCGGGCTGCAGATTCTTGATGGCATCCACGGCCTTCCCGCCGATGACGTCGTCGACGTACTCCACGGGCATGCCGAGGTGCCTGGAGAGCAGTTCGGCGTGCTGTTCGAGGGGTATGAAATCCCACCCGCCCTTGCGGCTCTGGTGGGCGAGCATGACGACCTTGGCCCTCTTGCCCGCCAGCTCCCTGACGGTCGGGACGATCCTCCTGATCCTCGCATCGTTGACGATGCGGAGGGTCTGCTTGTCCAGGGGGCAGTTGATGTCCACCCTGAGCAGCACGGTCCTGTCCCTGTAGTCGAAATCCTCCAGAGTGTTGAACTGCTTCTCCAAATGAATCGCCTCACATCTTGCCGACGCCGAGTGCGGCGTCGGTCCTAGACACGGATTCGGCGGGGTCCTGCACCATCTTGCACATGGACCTGATGCAGTCCACGTTCTCCGGAATGACGTCGGACTCCTGGTGCACGGCCTGGTAGTAGTACAGCGTGTTGCCTACGGCCTTGACGCCATCCTCCCAGACGACGATCTCGTACATGTCCGACCTGTCCCTTCCGAGGTCGCGGGCCAGCTCCATCACCTGGGCGGTGGATTTGATTCCGTCGGAGCTCTTGACGAGTCTCACTCTGGGGGACGACCTCATGATCTCCAGGACCTCCTCGGTGGTGGTCTCGCGGGAGAGCTGGGCCACGACGGTCTGCACGTGCATCAGGGTGGTGGACGCCTTGACGGCCATGGTGTTGATGTTCAGCCAGGGCATGACGCTCTGCACGTCGGGGCCGTGGTGTGTCGGGAGCTTCACGGAGGGCTCGAGGCCGTTGACCGGTCCGGATTTGCTGTCCCCGGGGTCGACGGCGCGCCTGACGATGGTGACGAACGCGCTCTGGATCTTGAGCGCCTTGTCGATGGGGTACAGCGTCCTCAGGAGGGCGGTCGTGTTGCAGGAGACCACCCTGGACAGCTGGGCTCCCCAGGATTCCGCGTAGTTCGCGGTGGAATTGAATGATATGCCGGTGAGGCTGTGGTCCTCCCCGCCCTGGAATATGGCCTTGACGCTGGCGGCCTTGTACATGTCCCTGTAGTACTCGCCGACGGTGCCGGGGGTGCAGTCTACAACGATGTCGACCGCTCCGAGCATGTCCTTGACGGTACCGGAGATGGGGACGCCTGCTTTCGCGAAGGCCTCGACGCTCTCCTCGGGGACGTAGAGCCCGTAGCCCTTGGCGAGGGCGTCCTTCGCTTCGTAGTTGGGCCTCGTCTTGGTGACGCCGACGAGCTCCATATCGTCCTGCTTGGCGATGGCCGTGGCCACCCTTTTTCCGATCGTGCCGTAGCCGTTGACTCCAACCCTGACCTTCGACATGTGTACTACCTGGTTGCGGTTATGTGCGGGCGCTTTATTAGCCCTATGCCTGCCACGCGCACGGGCGCGCGGGCGAGTGTGGGGTTCCGACGTCGGAAGGCTTTCCGGGGCCGTTCGGGGCTTTGCGATGTTCGTTCCGTGCTCGTTAAATACTTGCATCCGTTCATCTGTTCAAGTGCTTAAACGGATGTGTTCGATATGGAACCGACGGCCCGGATAGAGGAATTGGCGGAGAGATTCGAATCGTGCTCGAAGGTGCTGACAGCGATCGGTGACGAGACGCGCCAGCATCTGTTACTCGAGATGATGAGGATGGGGAAGTGCACCGGCGCCAGGGTCACCGAGATAGCGGAGAGGACCGACCTGTCCCGTCCCGCCGTGTCCCATCACATGCAGATCCTGAAGGATGCGGGGATAGTGCGCGTCCGCAAGGAGGGGACGATGACGTTCTACTACTTCGACCGGGAGCTGAAGCCCCTCGACGACCTCGTCTCCGCGCTCCAGCTGGCGAAGGAGGTGGCGGGATCCCTGCACGACCCGGAGGACACCCGTTCCGAGCGAGGAGGATGACAAGATGGATACGATGGAACTGATGAGGCAGCGCCACAGCGTCCGCCAATACACGGACAGGGCGATAGAGCCGGAGAAGAGGGCCGAATTGGGCGGGATGATCGAGGAGATCAACAGCGCGAACGGACTGCATATCCAGATATTCTACGATGAGCCGAAGTGCTTCGACTCGTTCATGGCGCATTACGGGAAGTTCACGGGCGTGAGCAACTACATCGCCCTCGTCGGACCCAAGGGCGATGAGGCGGACGAGACGCTGGGGTACTGGGGAGAGAAGATCGTCCTGAAAGCGCAGGAGATGGGGCTCAATACGTGCTGGGTCGCATTGACCCACGGCAAGTCCCTGGCGGAGGTGTCGAAGGGGGAGAAGCAGAGATGCATCATCGCGCTGGGATACAGCTGCACGAACGGTTATCCCCATAAGGGCAAGAGCGTGTCGGAGGTCAGCAACTACGCCGAAGGGATGCCGGACTGGTTCCTGGACGGCGTGAACGCGGCCCTCCTAGCCCCCACGGCGGTCAACCAGCAGAGGTTCTTCTTCGAATTGCTTCCGAGCGGAGAGGTGAAGGCCACCTGCGGGAGGAGAGCGTACGCGAAGGTGGACCTCGGGATAGTCAGGTACCACTTCGAGGCGGTCACGGGAAGGAAGGCCCTCCGATCCCTGAGCGGAGCGGGCGTCCCCCGCTATAATTAAGAAATCCGCCCGCGATGCCAGCGCGGAGGAATCGAATGAGAGGCACAGAAGCGCTCCTTACGATGCTGGAGGAGAGAGGCGTCGACACGATCTTCGGATATCCCGGAGGAAGCGTCCTTTCCATCTACAACGAGCTGCTCGACTCAGACATCAGGCATGTCCTGGTCAGGCACGAGCAGTGCGCCGCCCACATGGCCGACGGGTATGCGAGGGCCAAGAACGTACCCGGTGTCTGCCTTGCGACGAGCGGACCGGGGACCACGAACCTGGTCACCGGCATAGCCACGGCCTTCGCCGATTCCGTACCGATGATCGCATTGACCGGCCAGGTCGCCGCCGGGTCCCTCGGACAGGGGGCGTTCCAGGAGGTCGATGCGTACAGCCTGCTGATGCCGATCACCAAGCACAGCTACAGGGTCCTCGACGTCAACCGTCTCCCCCACGCCATAAGCGAGGCGTGGGACATCTGCCAGATGGGCAGGAAGGGGCCGGTCCATATCGACATGCCCGTCGACCAGATGGGCAAGGACATGGATCCGGCGCTGATCCACGAGGATTACGGCGTCAAGCCCATGACCGAGGACCTCGCCGGGATACACGAGGCGGTCCAATGGATCCGCGAGTCCGAGAGGCCGCTGATCCTGGTCGGAGGCGGAGCGATCGATGCCTCCGAGGAGGTCATGGAGCTCGCCAGACTGATGGATGCGCCGGTCGTCAACACGCTGATGGCCATGGGCGTCGTCCCGTCGTCGTATCCGATGAACATCGGACCGCTGGGGCTCCACGGGAGACTCGCGTCCATCCAGCTGGCGTCCGAGGCCGATCTGATAATCTCCATAGGCAGCAGGTTCTCCGACAGGACCTACAGCCCCCACGACCGCATGCAGAGCGGTCGCGTCATCCACATCGATATCGACGCCACCGAGTTCGGCAAGCACAGGCACGCCTGCGTCAACCTGCAGGCGGATGCTAAGAAAGCCATCAGGGCGCTGATCTGCGCCATGGGCTCCGCGCCCGCCCCGGTCTCGTGGAACACGTGGTGCGAGCACGCCAGGACCCTGAAGAACGGGTCCTACATCGCGCCGGACAACGATGCCGTCCCTATCAAGCCCCAGAGGGTCATGCAGGAGATCAACTCCCTGCTGGACGACGACACGATAGTCACCACCGACGTCGGTCAGAACCAGATGTGGGCCATGCACTACCTGAACATCGAGCACCCCAGGCAGTTCCTCTCCTCCGGCACCTTCGGCACCATGGGATACGGATTGCCTTCGGCGATCGGAGCCAAGGCCGCATGCCCCGACAAGAAGGTCATGACGATCACCGGCGACGGGGGACTGCAGATGGTCATCCAGGAGCTGGCGACTTCCGTCGCGGACCATCTGCCGGTCACCGTGGTCCTGCTGAACAACGGATGCCTCGGCATGATCAGGCAGATGCAGAAGCACTACTGGGGACGCAGGTTCAGCTCGCAGGAACTCGGTGCGGATCCCGACTTCGTCACGGTCGCCAAGGGATTCCATGCCAGGGGCGTCCGCGTCGAGAGGCCCGGGGAGATAAGGGATGCGATCAAGGACGCTCTGGAGTCCGACGTGACCACGATCGTCGAGATCATGATCGACCCGGACGAGGACATCCTCCCGATGCTCCCGATGGATCCGAAGATCCCGATAATCAAGGGCGACTGCCACTTCTGAAAACACGGAGGTCCGGGCCCCGTCGGGGGCCCACGGACCTCATTCTATGAGATCGCGCTCCTTGAGCGCGGCGATGAGTAGTTTCACGGCGTTCCCGCGGTGGGATACGGCGTTCTTCTCGTCCATGGGGATCTCCGCGAACGTGCGCTCCCCGTCGTGGGAGAAGATGGGATCGAACCCGAACCCGTCGGAACCCCTCTCGGAGTCGGTGATGTAGCCTCTGCACACCCCGGTGACGACGATCCTCTGGCCTTTGAAGTCGCATCCGATGCAGCACCTGAACTCCGCCCCGCGGTCCTCGACGCCGTCCATGAGCTTCAGCAGACCCGGGTTCCCGATGGTCTTCTGGGCGTAAGCGGACCACACGCCCGGGAATCCCTTCAGGGCGTCGACGAACAATCCGGAGTCGTCGATGATGAAGTCGCGGATTCCCTCGGCGATGATGGCGTCCATGCCCTTCTCGACCACCTCCTCGAGATGCGACGTCTGCACCTCGTCGTAGGGGTGGCGCAGGTGCGCCATCTCGATACCGAACTCGGACAGCTCCTTCTCGTACTCCCTGACCTTCCCCGGATTCGATGTGATGACGCTGAGCCTCATGTGTATCTCCCTCTGTTCCTGATGTCCTCGACCTTCTTCCTCACGGCCGCGGGATTCGGGATCCCGGCGTAGTACTCGTCCATGAGACGGGCGAAAGCGTCCGGCAGGTCCACATGCGCGGACGAGAACGCCCTCTCCAGCAGCCTCAGGTCCACGCCGATGTCCTCCAGCTCCGCTCTCGTCTTGCCCATGGACATGTCGATGAGGCATATCCTGCCCGACGTGTCGCGGATCATGTTCGATGTCGTCAGATCGCCGTGGCAGATCCCGGCGGAATGGAGCTTGGCGATGGTCCTCCCGATCTCCCCGCACACCTCGAAGGCCTCGTCGGGGTGCCCGTCGAGGTATTCCTTGACGACGGTCCCTTCGATCCTCTCCATGACGATGGAGCACCTGCTCAGGTCCAGGTCGTAGATGCAGGGCGTCCTGACGCCCGCATCCCTGGCCTCGCGCATGATGCGGGCCTCGCTCCTGGTCCTGGACGAGCGGATGTGCGCATCCAACTGAGGAAGGCGGTAGCCTTTGGCCGGGCGGACCTTCTCGACCGCGTCCCTCCCAAGGAACGACACGGGCGTGATACGGGCTTCCGCGCCCATCGATTCTCCGGAACCATCGGACATGCGCCGCCGATTGGGGTGCGCCTATTCGAACCTGCGCATCCTCCGAACCCCGGACCACTATGTTTATCTCCGACCCGCGTCGATGTTGCGGGCATGAAGTACACGATCACGGGAGACAACCTGCAGATGCTCAACGTGGAGATCGAGCAGGGGGAGATCCTGAACTCCGTCGCCGGGGCCATGTCGTACATGACCGGCAACGTGACCCTGGAAGCGAAAGCCAAACAGGGCGTCTGGGGCAGCATCAAGAGGTCCCTGACCGGCGCTTCGCTGTTCCTCGTGCAGTACAGGTCGGAGGGGCGCGGGGTGGTTGGATTGGCTCACGCCGCACCCGGGAAGATCATGGACATCGACACGTCGAAGGGCGCGTGGTTCCTCCAGAAGACCGGGTATCTGGCATCCGACGACAACGTCGAGCTGGAATTGGCCATGCAGAAGAAGCTCTCCTCCGCCCTGTTCGGCGGTGAAGGGTTGATCCTGCAGAAGGTCTCCGGCACCGGGATCGTGTTCATCTGCGGATGCGGGGACTTCGTGGTGAAGGATCTGGCGCCGGGAGAGATACTCAAGGTGTCCACCTCCCACGCGGTCGCGTGGCAGGACACTGTGAAGTACGACATCACCTCGATCGGGGGATTGAAGAACGCGCTCTTCAGCGGCGAGGGGCTGTTCGTCACCACCCTGACCGGACCCGGCAGGGTCGTGCTGCAGTCCATGACCCTCGGGGACCTGGCGATGTCGCTGTACCCGTACATGCCGCAGAGCTCCAGCTGAGGCGATTCGAATGGAAGACAAGGGGATGCATAACGAGAGGAAGGGTACGGGGAGGTCGGCGGTCGGTCTCCTGATCATCGCGGTGCTGATCGTCGCGCTGTTCGGGGCCATCGTGTGGGCCTTCTCGCAGCCCGGGTTCATGGAGGAGCTGGCGAACGTCCTGGTCATCACTGTCGTAGTGCTGGTGATCATCTGCATCATAGCGTATGTGGCGTACGCCTTCCTGGCGGTCGCGTTCTACGCGAGCAAGGGCGAGGTGGTCCAGAAGGGAGTGGACCACAGCATCGACGATGTCAGGGGCGTCGAGGGGAGGACCCTCGACGACGACCGCAACGATCTGGTTTCCGAAGAGAAGGGTCAGAATTGATCCGAACAGGGGGCAACCCCTGTTTCTCGGATGAGAAGGATGTCATACGTTTCTGTGAAGCGGATCGAGATTTCGAAACGAATTTATGATACTTCATTAATGACAATCAGAGGGAGGAATGATCATGGCAGAGGATCTTTTGGATACGAAAACCTTCTGGGAGGGTGTGAAGAAAGTAGGTCCCGGTTCTGAGTTCAGATACAGGTGTATATTTGATCCAACCCCTGTGACTCGGGAGAAGTCTTTTCCTCCGGCAAACGCAGATGAATCAAAGTAAGCATCTCTTGATCATCGCCGGACCGAACGGATCTGGAAAATCATCTCTTGTCACGTCCGCAGAGCTTGATTTTGCAGACAACAGAATCATCAATCCAGACAATTACGCACGTGGAATGATAGGCGACGAGAGTGAATATGAAAAATATCGCTTCGCCATGAATTTGTGCAAGGTATACCGGGAAGAACTGCTTCAAGGCGGTAAGTCATTCGGTTTTGAGACGGTGGCATCTCGGGAAGATAAACTTCAGTTCGCGAAGAAAGCCAAGTCGTTGGGATACTACGTGATGTTGCTCTTCGTAACCGCGGGCAGTCCGGAGCAGTGCTGTAACAGGATAGCTCAAAGAGTTGCAGCAGGGGGGCACGATGTACCTCGGGACAAGGTATTTTCGAGATATGAGCGTACAATGGCCTTTCTTCCAGAGTACATCGAGCTCGCCGATCATGCAGAAGTATTCGACAACAGTGGCGATAGTCTTGTGTTGGTTCTTTCCAAAAAGGATGGCAGGATTACGGTATTCGAAGAAGCATCGAAGTTCGAATGGGTCGGCAAGTATCTTCATGATTATCTTTGATTCGAACCACTTTTTGATACGATGCATGTCGTGATTTTGGTCAATTATCCATTCTGAGGTATGTATCATCAGATGACCTATCGTTGGAGATTTCTACGATATGTTGCACGAGAACCCATTTTCTATATACGCTGTCGTTTTTCAGGAATCCAGATGCGGATACCTCTAGGCTGCCCAAAGTTCGACCGTCTCCTGGGAGGCGGGATCGAGTCCGGTTGCGTCACACTGCTCTACGGAGAGGCCGGCGCGGGCAAGACCAACGTCTGTCTCCAGGCGGCCCGCGAGGTCGCCGAGAAAGGATCCAAAGTCGCTTACATCGACAACGAAGGATTGTCCTCGGAGAGGCTGGAGCAGGTCTTCACAGGCGACGAGGACGCCATGAGGAACATACTGATTTTCCAGGTCCACAGCCTGGAGGAGCAGACCGACCGCATCGAGAAGATAGGGAAGCTGGCCGAGGTCAAGGCGATCTCGTTCGTCGTGATAGATTCCCTCACGATGTTCTACAGGCTCAGGCACGACGAGCCGAAGGCACGCAACGAGTTCGTGAAGCAGACCGAGCTCCTCCTGGAGATCGCCAGGAAGTACGACATGACCATCCTGGTCACGTCGCAGGTCTACTCCAACATCTCCAGCGGGCGCGTCGAGTTCCTGGGAGGCCATGCGCTGAACCACAACGCGAAGACCATCCTCCGTCTGGAGAAGATGGAGAACGGTCGCAGGAAGGCCGTCATTGTGAAGCATAGAAGCCTCCCCGAAGGGAGGAGCGTCTTCTACCGGATCACGGAGACCGGGATAGAAGACGCCTGAAATGTTTGTTCAGAGCTCCCTGTCGATGGAGTATCTGGCGAGGGCGATCATGAACTCCTTGTCCTCGCTCTCGGGAAGGAACTCGATCGTCTCGATGGCGCGCTCGACCTTGGACTTCGCCATATCCATGGCGTAGTCGATGGATCCCGCGTCGATCATGATCTGCTTGGCGCGGGCGCACTCCTCCTCGGAGGCGTCCATCTTGCCGAGGATCGACTTGAACTCCGCCAGCTTGGCGGGGTCGTCCTTCAGGGCGGCGATGGTGTGCGTGACCATGACGGTGCACTTGCCCTTCCTGATGTCGTTGCAGTTGGATTTGCCTGTCTTCGCAGGATCGCCCATGATCCCGAGGTAGTCGTCGAAGATCTGGAATCCCAGGCCGGTCTCGATGGCGTAGTCGTGGATGGCCTCGGCCGTCCTGTCATCGGCGCCTCCGACGATCGCCCCTCCGGCCGCGGCGGCGGCGAACAGGACGCTGGTCTTCAGCTTGATCGTCTCGAGATACACTTCCTCGGACACGATGTTGCCCTCGTTGTTGACGTCCATCTGCTGCCCGCGGGCCAGGTCCCAGACGGCCTGGCTGACGTAGCGCAGGGCGCCCCTCATCCTGTCGGCGGGGATGTCCAGGTCGCAGATGATCTGATACGCCTTCGCGAACAGCGCATCCCCGGCCAGGACGGCGGTGGGCATCCCGAACTTCACGTGGATCGTGGGCATGCCCCTGCGCTCCTCGTCCCCGTCCATGAGGTCGTCGTGGACCAGGGTGAAGTTGTGGATGTACTCCACGGCGACGGCCAGGGGGATGGCCTTGGACCTGTCCCCTCCGACCGCACCGCAGCAGGCGACGGCCATGGCGGGCCTCATCCTCTTGCCCCCGCGGTACGGGTACTGCCTCGAAGCCTCCATGAGGTTCGAGGGCTCCTCGTCCCCGATGTAGCTCTTGATCGGTCCGTCCAGTTCGGCGGACATCTTCTTCAGATATTCCTTGGCGTCAATCATAACGCATCAACCCATTGTCTGGTCTCTCCGAGGATCACGTGGCGCGTCTTCGCCAGCGCCGCCAGGTCCTTCGAACCCGTCAGCAGCATGGCCGCGCGCAGCTCCTCTTGGATGATCGTAAGTTTGTTCTTCACGGCCTCGGCCGATTTCGCGGCTTCCCTGATGGCGGCGTTGGCCACTCCGGCGCACGTCGCGCCCAGCGATATCGCGGATGCCACGTGGGTGCCGTCCAGGACTCCTCCGGAAGCGATGATCGGGAGTCCGCATCCGACGGTCTCCAGAACGGATGCCGGAGTGGGGATCCCCCAGTCGAAGAAGGTCTCGCCCATGCTCGTGCGGATCTCGTCCCCGGCGCTCATGGCGCGGTAGAGCTCGACGGCCGCGAAGCTCGTCCCTCCCATGCCGGCCACGTCTATGCCGCGGATCCCGATCCCCTTCAGTCTGTCCGCCACGTCCCTCGAGATCCCGGCGCCGGTCTCCTTGACCATTATCGGGTATTCGAGTGCGAGGCTCCTGATGGCGTCCCTGACGCCGGCCCCGTTGGTGTCCCCCTCGGGCTGCACAACTTCCTGCAGGAAGTTCAGGTGCACGGCCATGATGTCCGCGTCGATCAGGTCCTTGGCCTGACCCACCATCTCGCTCGTGAACATGTCCTTGCTCTTCTGCGGGACCAGCTGGGGCGCTCCGACGTTCCCTATGACCAGGGGCACATCGTAATCCTTGATGACCGAGTAGCTCTCGGGGCAGGTGCCGGTGATCCCGGCCCTCTCGCTCCCCACGCCCATGCCGATGCCGAGATCGGCGCAGGCCTCGGCGATGTTGGCGTTGATCTTCGTGGCTCCCGGGAATCCTCCGGTGATGGCGGTGACGATGAGCGGGAAGCTCAGCTTCTTGCCGAACAGCCAGCACGTGGTGTCGATGTCGTCCGTCCCGATCTCGGGGAGGGCGTTGTGGACGAGCCTCACGTCGTCCCAGTAGCAGTGTCCGGGCGCGATCCTCTCGTTCATGCAGATCTCGATATGATCGGCCTTCCTGTCTCTGATTGTCATGGCAGTCACATCCTGGCGACCGTGCAGGTCACTTCCTCTCCTTTCAGAAGGGACAGAAGCCTTCCGGGGACGGTCCCGTTGATCAGCACGCAGTCCCTGCCGGGGGCGCACATGTCCAGCATGGCTTCCATCTTGTTGCGGACCCCTCCGGTGACGTCGGCGACGTCCTCCTCGGAATCCACATCTTCCATGATATCCCTTGTCACCTCGGGGATGAACTTCGCATCCCCGTGGAGCTTGGGGTTCTTGTCGTACAGTCCGTCGATGTCCGAGACGAACACCACGCGCTCCGGCTTGAACACGTCGGCCATCAGCTCCATGAGCTGGTCGCCGGACACTATGCAGAACCCCTTCTTGCGGTCCATGACGACATCTCCGAACATCACGGGCATGATCCCGACGTGGGCGAGCCTGCGGATCGGTTCGGTGTCGTTGGGGACGAGCTTCCCGTCCTCGGCGACGAAGCAGTTGCCCGGCGCGACGGATGCCGCGGGTATCCCGCAGGCCATCAGCTCGGAGGTCATCAGCATCCCGAGTTCCATGGCGTCGTGGTGGACCATCGCGGCGGCCGCGACCTGACCGTAGTCCACGAGTCCGTTCTGGATGGAGTACTTCTTGGCGAGCATGTGCCCGAAGGACCCCGCTCCGTGGACAATCATGACGGAACGGCCGGATTCGGCGATCTCCCTGCAGAGGCGGGACGCCCGTTCCTGGTTGAATTTCTTGTACTGGGACTTGTCGGTGATGACGCTTCCGCCAAGTTTGATCAGTATCATCGAATCGGGGCTATTGCTTCAGGGTATAAAGGATGCGCACCCGCGCGACCAGAAGGAGAGCTGACGCTCGAGGGGTAGAATGGAAAAAGTGGTTGACAGCGTGTCTGAGTTCCCGTACGCTTGCGCAGTACA
>CAVABN010000006.1:0-42014 GCA_963586845.1 Bifidobacteriaceae bacterium | reverse complement strand
CCATAGGGAAGGAGAGGGAGAAGCAGGAGATCGAGAAGGTGTCTAGGATCCTCGAGGGCATCGCGGATCTCGGTTTCGAACCGTCCGTTCTTTGACGTTCTGAAGACCCAGCTCCTTCCTGATGCCATCCATGGTCTCTTCGATCGACATCACGCGCCCTTCCCTGGCGTCCCTGACGCCCTTTTCGATTTTTCCGACCAGGTCGTCCCTGTCGCGGATCTCCATTTCATCGATGCTGGAACAGGTTATCCGAATCACCTGAATACGCATGCCTTTCCGCATATATGTGTTGTAGGGCAATTCGATTTCCCGCAATCGGTCCTGGTTTTCCGTACGCGCACTCTTATAGGACACGCGCGTTAGACGGTCAGAAACGAGGTGGACGGATGACAGCTAGGCTCATACTGGGTAAGGACGTATCCGAGGAGATCTACACCGAACTCCGGCAGAGGATAGAGGCGCTGAAGGCCAAGGGGACCGTCCCCGGCCTCGCGGTCATCCTCGTCGGGGAGGACCCGGCATCGCAGGTCTACGTCCGCAAGAAGGGCGAGATGTGCGAGCAGCTCGGGATGCGCTCGACCATCATACGCATGCCGTCGGCCACCACCCAGGACGAGCTCCTCGCGAGGATCGCGGAGCTCAACTCCGATCCGGACATCCACGGGTTCCTCGTCCAGCTCCCGCTGCCCGAGGGCATCGACGAGCGCGCCGTCATAGACGCGGTCGCGCCGGAGAAGGACGTGGACTGCTTCCACCCGTCCAACGTCGGGAAGCTCCTGACCGGCAATCCGGACTTCGTTCCAGCCACCCCCGCCGGCGTCCAGCAGATGCTGGTCCGCTCCGGCGTGGAGACCCGCGGGAAGCACGTCGTCGTGGTCGGGAGGAGCAACATCGTCGGCAAGCCCATGGCCGCCCTCATGATGCAGAAGGGCGATATGGCCGACTCCACGGTCACCGTGGTCCACTCGAGGACCAAGGACCTCGGGAGCATCACGAGGCAGGCCGACATCCTCGTCGTCGCCATCGGCAAACCGGGATTCATCACGGGCGACGACGTCAAGGAGGGCGCCGTGGTCATCGACGTGGGGACGAACCGCGTCGAGGACCCGTCCAGTCCGAAGGGCAGCAGGCTCGTCGGCGACGTGGATTTCGAATCAGTGAAGGAGAAGGCGTCGGCCATCACCCCCGTTCCCGGAGGGGTCGGACCGATGACCATATGCATGCTAATGGCCAACACCGTCCGCGCGGCGGAGAAGGCAACCGAGGGATCACAATGATAAGGGAATGCGAGGACCACGGCTACTTCCGTGCGGAGAGGTGCCCCATCTGCGGGGAGGAGGGCAAGTTCATCATGTCCGACAAGGAGGTCGAGAGGATCGGCCGCACCCTCGCCGCCATACTCAGGCACGGCAAGTTCGACCCGGACATGGACGACCAGGGGTATGTCAGCATGCAGGAGGTCGTCTCGCTCATAAGGGGCCGCCACACCTACATGAACTGGCTCAGGCCCAGGCACATCGAGGCTCTCATCGAGACCGACCCGAAGGGCAGGTATTCGGTCGCCAACGGCAAGATCCACGCCACCTACGGCCACACCATCCCGCTGGATCTGAAGCTCGACAACGAGGACATCCCTCCCGAGCTGTTCTATCCGGTCGATCCGGAGGAGGCGGACGACATCCTGAGGGACGGGATATCCCCGACCGACAGGAACATGGTCCACCTGTCCCTGACATTCAGGGACGCGCTGAGGGCCGGAGCGGTGAGGATGGAGGAGCCCGAGATACTGGTCATCGACACCGGCGTCTGCATGGAGATGGGTTCGGACATCGGCAGGGCGGCGAAGACGGTGTTCCTGTGCAGGCACGTGCCCTCGGACGCCATCGATATCGCCGATCCGGAGGATTGGGACACCGGGGCGGAAGACGACGATGAAGGGGATGAGGAGTGATGCAGGTCCTCAGACCCGATGAGGTGAAGGCCAAGTACGGTCCGATGTTCTGCCGCGGGTTCTTCACCCTGGTGGACGAGAAGGCCGGGAAGGCCCGCATCGTCGAGAAATGCGTGTCCAAAGGCCCTGGGGAGTGGGATGTCGTCAACAGGCGCCGCACCGGCGGCGTCATCGACGCGATCAGGATGGAATCGGATTCCATCGTCATGGACGTCTCCATCGGCGAGAAGGAGCTGAGCTTCGGCCCCGTGTCGGCCGATGTGGGGGGACAGGGGCTCAGCGCCCTGAAGGTCGAGGGGAACGAGGTGCGCACCACCTGGTACGGCATCGCCGGCGCCACGGTGGGCATAGGCGCATGCATACCCCAGTGCCCGGACGTGATCCGCACCGAGTACCCTGACGATTTCAAGATGGGAGGGGCGCACCGCGCCCACGTGGACATCATCACGCCCAAGATGGTCAGGGTGATCATCGGGATCGACGACACGGACACCAAGGAGAAGGGCGCATCGTGGGTCGTCTCCCTGAAACTGGGCACCACGTGCCCCTACGGGAAGTTCCTGGAGCACAAGATCATCCAGCTGAACCCCAAGGTCCCCAACAAGACCACCAACTGCTGCTCCACCGCCGTGTCGTTCGCAGTCAAGGAGGAGGACATACCCGACCTGATCCAGTACGCCGTGGACTTCGTCCGCAAGGAGAGCTACTCCGAGGACGCCGTGCTGACCGTCTTCCAGGGTCTGGAGATCCCGGAGGCGCTCCGCGAGTACGGATGGTCCTGCAAATCGGTTCTTTACACCACCGATGACGCCATCCGCGTCGCCGAGGAGAACGGGGTGCAGATCATCGCCGTCACCGGCATGAAAGGGGTCATCGGCGCCGTCGCCGCCATAGGATGCTTCGACCTGGGGGAGAGGTCCGCAGGGATACCCGAGGATTTCGAGTGATCCGATGGACCTCAAGGGCATATTCACAGACAAGGCCTACGCCACCTACGACGCCCAGCTGGAGAGGGAGGTCCGTGCCGGGGAGATACCGAAGCACATCGCCATCATCATGGACGGCAACAGGCGCTACGCCGAGGAGGTCCTCGGCACCGCCCCCATGGAGGGGCACCGCCTGGGCCGCAAGAAGCTGGAGGAGGTCCTGCATTGGTGTCTCGATCTGGACATCAAGGTCCTGACCGTCTACGCGTTCTCCATGGAGAACTTCAACAGGGCGGAGGACGAGGTCAGCTATCTCATGGACCTGCTGGAGAAGTCCCTGTACGAGTTCGCCGACGACAAGGACGTCCAGGAGAACAGGGTGGCCGTGAGGGTCATAGGCGACAGGGAGGCCATGCCCGAGAAGGTCCAGATCGCGATGGATTACGCGCTGGATAAGACTCGCGGGTTCGACGGCCACACGTTCAATCTCGCCATAGCGTACGGCGGGAGGCAGGACATAACCAACGCCGTGAAGGAGATCGCCAGGGACGTCTCCGACGGCAAGATCTCCGTCGACGACATCTGCGAGCACACCATATCCAAGTACATCTCCACCACCGGCATCCCCGATCCGGACCTCGTGCTGAGGACCTCGGGCGAGGTGAGGGTGTCCAACTTCCTGCTGTGGCAGCTGGCCTATTCGGAGCTGTATTTCACCGATGTGTACTGGCCCGGTTTCAGGCACATCGATTTCCTGCGCGCGATACGCACGTACCAGCAGCGCACCAGACGTTTCGGAAAGTGATCGAGTGAAGAAGGACGTGATTTTCCTGCACGCCCCGAGCGTGTACGACTTCAGGAAGAAACCCATCTTCTACGGCCCGGTGTCAGATGTCATCCCGTCGTCCCCGGTGTTCGAGATGTATCCCATGGGGTTCATGACCATATCCTCCCACCTGGAGGCCGCGGGGTTCCGCACGAGGATCGTGAACATCGCCGTGAGGATGCTGCAGAGCGAGTCCTTCGACGCGGAGGAGTGCATCAGGAAGCTGGACGCGGATGTTTTCGCCATAGACCTCCATTGGATGCCCCACGCCCACGGGGCGCTGGAGCTGGCGAAGATAGTCAAGCGCCTGCACCCGGAATCGAAGGTGGAACTGGGAGGGTTCACGTCGTCCTACTTCTGGAAGGAGCTCATCGAGCGCCCGGAGGTGGACCTCGTGATGCGCGGGGACACCACCGAGGAGCCCACCGTCAGGATGATGGAGGCGCTCCAGAGGGGAGGGGACCTGTCGGATGTCCCCAATCTGGTGTGGAAGGACTCCGAGGGGAAGGTGCACGACAACGGCCTGACCTATTCGCTGGATTCACTGGACTCGATCAGGTTCGACTACGGCACCATGATCAAGAACGTCATGAGGAACATGGACATCAAGGGCGCCCTCCCCTGGCTGGGGTGGGACAGACTGCCTCTGACTTCGGTCTTCACGGTCCGCGGATGCTCGATAAACTGCGCCGAATGCGGCGGATCCCATTATGCCAACGGGAACGTGGTCTGCAGGCGCAAGCCGGCGTTCAGGAGCCCGGAGAAGCTGGCGGAGGACATCGATCTGATCCAATCCTACTTGGACACGCCGATATTCATCGTCGGGGACCTGAGGCAGCACAGCGCGGGATACGCGCAGAGGTTCCTCAAGGAGTGCAGGGAGCGCCGTATCGACAATCATGTGGTCGTCGAGCTGTTCAACGGCGCCGGACCCGATTACTTCACCGACCTGAACAGGACTTTCGAGAACGGATGGTCCATCGAGTTCTCGCCGGATTCCCACGACGAGAAGGTGCGTTCGATTCTAGGGAAGGGGTACACCAACCAGGCGATCGAGCAGACTATCCCGACGGCGTTCGAGTGCGGATGCAGCAGGTTCGACCTGTTCTACATGAACGGTCTCCCGTATCAGGACAGGGAGTCGGCCATAGACAGCGCCAGGGTGGCGAAGAAGCTGTGGGCATCTGTGAAGAAGGAGGACAATCTGTTCATCTACAACGCTCCGTTCGCGCCGTTCGTCGATCCCGGGAGCAGGATATTCGAGAATCCGGAGGAGTGGGGGTACACCCTGCGCGCGAGGACCCTGGAGGACCACAGGAAGCTTCTGGACAATCCGTCGTGGAAGCACGTGCTCTCCTACGAGACCAAATGGATGTCCAGGGACGATGTGGCCGAGATCTCCTACGATGCGGCCCTGGAGCTGGCGGCGTGCGAGTTCGGGGCCGGGAGGCTCACCGAGGAGCAGTACAGGGACAGGGTGGACCGCACGGAGCAGGCCAGGGCGCTGATGCACCGGGTGGACGAGATCATGCTCATCCAAGACCTCGAAGAGAGGAACGCCAGGCTCTGGGAGACGAAGGACGAGGGCACCAGGATGATGAACTCGACCATCGCCAACAAGAAGGACCTGGATTGGGACGCCGGTTCCATATGGTCCAACGGTCCTAGGGTCGTCCGCGGTCTGATGAAGTCGTTCTTCAAACGTCGCTGAATCTCTCGATTGGGAGTTCGATATGCAACAGAATCCCAATGAGAGGCTCAAGGCAATCATCTGCATCTCGATGTTATGCCTGGGCGTGGCGCTGGTCATAGCCGGCCTTGTAGTCGGTCCGAGAATATTGGCGCCCTTGGGCATATCGATACCAGGATGTGCTATGATTCTGAGGCGCATCTACACATCGAAAGACACTCGCAGGATCAAGCACAGACCCATCATATATCGGAACGAGGGGGACAAACAACTTGTGGTGGAGTACTCCAGATTCGTTCCGTTCAACGAGAATCTCGAGATGTATGTGGATGATCAGCAGATCTGTAGCATATATCGCGATAATACGGTCGCGGTAAACGTTCCATCTAATTCTGAAAAGGTAAGGTTCTACAGACGCGGTGAAGAGGCGGTGGGAGAGTTCGACTTGATCGATGATTCTGCTCCGAGATTCTATTATCACGCTGTATACACGAAACCTCGCGAATTCCCCCGTGAATACAAAGTGAAGCGTCTGGAGGTCGACGATGCTATCCATATGCCCATAGAAGAGGAGGCGTACGGTTTGATATGCCAGGAAATCCGCTTTTGTGATTTGGTCGATGCGGTGGAAATCTTGGTATTCCTGATCGGGGCAACAATCATGCTGTATTTGTTCTAAGGCGGTTTACACGCCGGCAAGGCTCCACTCCTGCATCGAGTGGTGTGCTGTTTTTGAAAAGGTTCCGGATATGATGATGGGGGTGGGCGGAGAGCCGCCCTTCCCCGTTTACATGCGCCTGGACTTCTCGACCGCCGCATCCACTGCAGCGATCATCGCAGCCCTGAGGCCCATCTCCTCCGCTGCGCGCACTCCTTCGATGGTGGTGCCGGACGGCGAACAGACCTCGTCCTTGAGCTTGTCGGGGTGCTTGCCGGTCTCCAGGACCATCTTCGCCGATCCGAGCATGCTCTGAGCCGCCAGCAGGATGGCATCGTCCCTCGGGAGCCCGTTGAGAACCCCCGCGTCGGCCATGGCGTCTATTATCATGTACATGAACGCCGGCGAGCTTCCCGCGAGCCCCGTGATGACATCCATCTTGTTCTCGGGAATCTCCACGGCGAGACCTACCGCCTTCAGGATATCCTCGATCCCGGCGAGCTCCTCGCCCGTGAGGGAACCGTCGGTCGAGTACCCCATCGCGCCGTCGAGAACGGCCACGCAGTGGTTGGGCATGACCCTTACAATCTTCGAGTCTGGCACATATGATTTCAGCTTCTCTATGGACAGTCCTGCGACCACGCTCAGGACAGTGGATCCCGCCTTCACGCGGGTACCCTCATCCACGAAGACCCCTTGGACCTGATAGGGCTTCACCGCAAGGACCACCAGAGATGTCTCGGCGGTCACTTCTTTAGCGGTCTGGCACATTCTGATTCCGTAGGTCTCGGACATGTGCTTGCGGGTCTTCTCGCTCGGTGCGCAGGCGACGATCTCGTCCTTGCCGAACACCCCTTTCGAGATGAGTCCCGCAATGAGGGCCTCGGCCATCTTCCCCGCGCCGATGAATCCGATGCGTGATGTCATGCAGGGGCAATCGGCGGGCCCGCTTTAAAACAACCCCTCGTACACGCGTCGAGCGTCCTTCTTGCCTTTATAAATATACAAAGACTGGGTGCCATCATATATTTTATACTTCGACACCTTGCGCGCGTACAATGTCTCTAGTAGCATTTTACATGCCATTGGCGATAGTCGCGGTCATCGCCCTCGGCTTCGCCCCGCTGGCATGGTGGGCATCGAGGTTCATTCGGCCCCAGAAACCCACTCAGTGGATGGAATCCACGTACGAGTGCGGTTCAGAACCTATCGGAGAGGCACAGGTCCAGTTCAGGTTCCAGTACTACACGTTCGCTCTGATCTTCGTGGTATTCGACCTGGTCGCGACCTTCCTCATGATCTGGGCAGTCGCGTTCTCCGGACTGTCGACCACCGCTCAGGTCATGATGATCGCCTTCTTCGCGATTCTGATTCTCGGCGTCTGTTACTCGCTGAAAAAGGAGGAAGACGTATGGATATGAGCCTCTACCCCCATGCTGTGGCCATGAGTGCCGACGAGTTCATGTCGTGGTCCGACGCGATGATCAACGACCTTCTGAGCTCCGGTACGAAGAAGACCATCGACGAACTGACGGGACCCATCTGGTCCTGGGCGATGAAGAACTCCATGCACCCCCTCCACTGGGGACTCGCATGCTGCGCTCTCGAGATGGCGGCCGCGTCCGCCCCCAGGTACGATGCCGAGCGTTACGGTATGATCTACCGTTCCTCGCCCAGGCAGACGGATATCCTGCTGGTCAACGGCTGGATCTCCAAGAAGATCCGTCCCGACCTCAGGCGTCTGTACGAACAGATCCCCAACCCCAAGTGGGTCGTCGCCATGGGCGAGTGCGCCATCTCCGGCGGACCCTGGTACGACTCCTACAACACCGTCCAGGGACTCGACCAGATCGTCCCGGTGGATGTCTACATCCCCGGATGCCCCGCACGTCCCGACGCGATGATCGACGGATTCATGCTCCTTCAGAAGAAGATTGAAGATTACTTCAGAAGAGGCGCCTTCCTGGAGGACTGAAGATGGATACGAATGCGGTCTATCAGAAGCCCACCGAGGACGAGATAAAAACGCTCCTGACCGAGAAATTCCCCGAAGTGGAGGTCACCGGCACCGAGACCCGCAGGGTCTTCGCCAAGCTCCCCAAGGAGAAGGTCAAGGAGGTGTGCACGTACATCCACGACAACCTGACCTTCGAGCACTGCTCCACCGTCATCGGCGTCGACTACGTGGACCATCTCACCGTCGTCTATCACCTGACGAACTACTACAACGGGGTCATGATCGAGCTCTCCGCCGACCTTCCCTCCGAGGATCCCCACGTGGATTCCGTCGCGCTGATCTGGGAGGGTGCCAACTGGCACGAGAGGGAGACATGGGAGCTCTTCGGCATCGTCTTCGACGGCCACCCCAGGCTCGAGAGGCTGCTCACGCCTCAGACCTACGAGTTCTTCCCGTTCAGGAAATCATACAAGCTCAGGGGGCAGGAGTGATGGCAGATTCAATAGCGCCCATCGTGGCCGCCGAGGAGAAGATCCAGGCGCAGGCCGAGAAGATGGACACGGACAAGATGTGGATCATCATGGGTCCGCAGCACCCGTTCTCGCACGGACTCTGGACCTTGAAGATCAAGGTCGACGGAGAGATCTGCGTGGATGCGGATCCGATCGTCGGATACCTGCACAGGGGATGGGAGAAGGAGACCGAGAACAGGACCTACCCGAAGATCATCCCCATGGCGGACCGTTTGTGCTACGCCGCGTCGATGACCTACACCCACCTCTACTGCATGACAGTGGAGAAGGCCCTGGGCATGGACATCCCGGAGAAGGCGAAGTACATCAGGATCGTCGCCGATGAGGTCTGCCGTATCCAGTCGCACCTCATGTGGCTCGCGGCCGTCGGTACCGACCTCGGTAACCTGACCGTCTTCCTGTGGGCCATGAGGGAGAGGGAGTACTTCCTGGACCTCAACGTCAAGCTCTGCGGAGCCAGGATGACCACGAACTACCCGAGGATCGGAGGTGTCCGCAACGACACCACCGAGCTCTTCGACAGGGACATCATCCGCACCGTCGACAGGTTCGAGAAGGCCCTCTGGGACATCATCACCCTGATGGACGAGAGCTCGATCATCGTGTCGAGGATGAAAGGCATCAGCTACCTCACCAGGGAGCAGGCCGCCAACCTCGGACTGACCGGACCCGCCATGAGGGGATGCGGAGTCGACTTCGACATCAGGAGGGACGACCCCTACGACAACTACGACAAGGTGGACTTCGAGGTCCCCGTGCTCACCGAGGGAGACTCCTACGCCAGGTACATGATCCGTACCGAGGAGATGTTCCAGTCCTGCGACATCATCAGGCAGGCGGTGCAGAAGATCCAGGCGCTCGGAAAGAACGCCCCGTACAGGGTCAAGGCGCCCTCCAGGGTCCCCGCCGGAACGCACTTCACAAGGCTCGAGGACCCCCGCGGGGAGTCCCTCATGTATCTCGTATCGGACGGCACCGACAAGCCCTACAGGCTCAAGGTCCGCAGCCCGATCTTCGTGAACGTATCATCCGCCAAGGCGCAGTGCGTCGGGGTCAGGATCGCCGATGTCCCGGCGGTGCTGGCTCAGATCGACATGTGCCTGGGCGAGACGGACAGGTGATTCAGGATGGCAGTTCAATACAGCAGCATCCTGGACTGGATCGACTTCTTCCAGGACCCCATGAAGAACGAGTTCTACCCGTTCGAGGGAGTCTACAACCTCCCGTTCGACATCTCCTACAAGCTGTGGGAGATCATCGGGGGCGCCATCGCCTGGCTGATCAACCTGATCTTCCCGGACAACTGCGTCTCCACCTGGCTCATGAGCGAACCGGTCTGCGTGCTGTTCGCGCTCATCGTGTTCATGCTCCTCGTGTTCATCGTGGTGTTCGTGTGCACCCTTCTATCCTTGTGGATGGAGCGTAAGTGCCTCGGAAGGATGATGGACAGAAGGGGGACCATGGTGGGAATGAAAGGATTCCTGCAGTGCGTCGCCGATGGTCTGAAGACCTTCATGAAGGAGAACACCATCCCCAAGAAGGTCGACAACATGACCTACATGTGGACCGTCTCCCTCATCGTGGGAGTCTCGGTTCTCCTGGCATGCATGATCCCTCTGTCCCAGAGATGGTTCGTCGTCAACTACGACTCCGGACTCCTCATCGTCATGGCGTTCTTCGCCCTGGCGCCGTTCTTCATCCTGGTGTCCGGATGGTCACAGAACAACAAGTACGCCATGATCGGCGGTATGCGTGCGGCCGAGCTGATGATCTCGTACGAGGTCCCCATGCTCATCATGATCGCCACCACCGCCCTGATGGCCGGCAGCTTCAACATCGGCGACATCGTCGATGCCCAGACCGATTCCATGTGGTACTTCATCCCGCAGATCATCGGTGCCATCACGTTCTTCTTCTGCGCCACCGCGGAGTCCGAGAGGACGCCGTTCGATATCGCGGAAGCCGAGGCCGAACTGGTCGAGGGATGGCAGACCGAGTACGCCGGAATGAAGTGGGGTCTCATCATGCTGGCCGACTACTTCAGGGGATACGTCGCATGCGCCATGTTCGCGCTCATGTACCTCGGCGGATGGGGACTCCCGGGAATCGGGAACGGACCCGTGCCCGAGATCGTGTTCCTGGTCAAGGCCTGGTTCGTGTTCTTCCTGATGATCCTCGTCAGGGCCGCGCTCGGACGTGTCAGGCCCGATCAGATCGTCAACATCGGATGGAAGGTCTTCATGCCCCTGTCCGTGATCAACCTGGCAGTCGTCCTGCTGCTCAAGACCGGAGGGATGTTCTGATGAGCATCAGATATCTTGACAAGTACCCCTGCAACAACGCGAAGCACCTTTGGGTCCTGAAGCCCCAGTGGGCGGTCCTGAAGCTGTTCTTCCAGAACATCGTCCACAGGCCCGTCACCGTCCTGTACCCCTACGAGAAGGAGTGGGTCCCGGACAACTACCGCGGCCGCCCCGGACTCCTGTTCGACGAGTGCGTCGGATGCGGCATGTGCGTGCGCATGTGCCCCACGTCCTGCATCAAGCTCGTCGACGCCGAGGACTCCGACGGGAAGACCGTCAAGAGGCCCCAGGTCAACATGGGCAGGTGCGCCATGTGCGGATACTGCGCGGAGTACTGCCCGGTAGACGCGATGACGGTCACCCCCGAGTACGAGCTCGCCGAGTTCACCAGGTTCGACCTGATCTACGGACCCCGCAGGCTCGCCTACGACAAGACCACCGAAGGCATGAAGGTGAAGCTGGAGGTCACGCTCCAGTCCGATATCGACAACGGCAACGCCGAGAGGCGCGTCGCCCTCGCCGACCTGGACAGGCCCGTCCTCATCGACAGCAAGTGCATCGGGTGCAAGAAGTGCGCCAAGGTGTGCCCCGTCACCGCCATCGAGATGGTCGAGAAAGGTACCAACGAGAAGACCGGGAAGCCCATACTTCGCCCGGTCATCGACGATTCGAAGTGCATCTGCTGCAGCAACTGCGTGGACGACTGTCCCAAGGATGCGCTCGAGATGAAGGAGGTGCTCTGATGGGAATCATCGGAGACATTTGGGACGCGTTCTGCGGTGGAGTCGGGGACTTCGGGAACTATCTCCTGAGCAACCTCGACCTGGTGGCGTTCATCCTGCTGGCGGCCATCGCCGTCCTTGCGGCTCTCTACGTCGTCACCGACAAGGAGGTCGTCCACAGCGCCTTCTACCTGGCGCTCGTATTCCTGTGCGTCGGATTCGTCTATTTCTTCCTCGAAGCGGAGTTCATAGGCGTCATCCAGATCCTGGTCTACGTCGGAGCGATCACCATCCTGTTCGCGTTCAGCATCATGCTGACTAGAAGATACATCATGAAGAAGGAGGAGTCCCAATGAGCGGATTCGAGTCCAAGAAGAAGGCCGTCGGCGCGACCGTCGCCGTCGTCCTGCTCGCGGTCCTCGCCGTCGGGATCTTCTCCGTCGACTGGAGCGACTACATGGGCTCCGACGAGCCCGTGGAGCAGCCCACGTTCCCCACCGATGACGATGACAGCATCTGGGACGAGAGCGGCGACCTGAAGGAGAACAGCCTGGCGTACACCATCTTCGAGAAGTACGGCCTGATGCTGATCCCCCTGGCGCTGCTGATGTTCGGTGCCATGGTCGGCGGTGTGGTCATTTCGAGAGAGGAGGCTGAGATCGATGATACCGATTGAATTCTTCCTGATCCTCGCGGCCATCCTGTTCGCCATCGGAGCGTACGGCGTGGTCACCAAGAGCAACGCCATCATCGTCCTGATGTGCATCGAGCTCATGCTCAATGCGGCCAACATCAACTTCGTCGCGTTCGGAGCCTTCCACCCCGACATCATGGGGCAGGCATTCGTCATCGTGACGATCACCGTCGCGGCGGCCGAGGTCGCCGTGGGAATCGCCATCCTGCTCAACGCGTACAAGATGAGGAAGACGACCGAACTCGACGAGGACGGTCTCACATCCATGAGGTGGTAAGCATGTTGATAGAATACACCTGGCTCGTACCCCTCATCCCGATGCTGTGCTTCCTTGTCATCGGACTCGTTGGAAGGAAGACCCCCGAGAAAGGAGGGTACATCGCGATCGCCGGAGCGCTTCTGGCGTTCATCATATCCGCAATCATCTCGTACGAGTACCTGACCGGCGACGTCTATCCGACCGCCGTCACTGAGCAGATCGCATGGTTCGACATCGGCGATATCACGATTCACCTCGGATACTACGTCGACGGCCTGACCTGCATGATGATGCTCTTCTCGTCGTTCATCTCCACTCTGATCTTCATCTACTCCATCGGGTACATGGGAGACCAGGGAGAGAGGAAGAACAGGTACTACGCAGAAGTGTCCCTGTTCCTGACGGGAATGCTCGGACTGATCGTCTCCAGCAACTTCCTCGAGCTGTTCATCTTCTGGGAGGTCATGGGACTGTGCTCGTATCTGCTGATCGGGTTCTGGTCCTTCAGGCACCCCGAGGGAGATGCGGCTTCCGCCAACGCCGCTTCCGCGGCCAAGAAGGCCTTCCTCGTCACGAGGATGGGTGACGTCTGCCTCATGGCGGGTCTGTTCGTCCTCCTCGGCGAGTTCCACAGCCTCGACTACGTCGATCTGTTCGACCCGGCCAACATCGCGCTGGTCGACTCGAACAACCTGACGCTCGGAATGCTCCTCGTCTTCGGAGGAGTCATCGGTAAGAGCGCCCAGTTCCCGCTCCACGACTGGCTGCCCGATGCGATGGCCGGACCCACCACTGTGTCCTCGCTCATCCACGCCGCGACCATGGTCAAGGCCGGTGTCTACCTCGTCGCGAGGGGATACCCCCTGTTCATCCAGAATGCCGACGTCATGCTGTTCGTCGGTATCATCGGAGGGGTCACGGCATTCATCGCCGCCACGATGGCGCTCAACAACATGAACATCAAGAGGGTGCTCGCGTACTCCACCATCTCCCAGCTCGGATACATGATCCTGGCGCTCGGAGCCGGAGGATACCTCATCGCCCTCGGAATGGATATGGGCGGGGAGGAGGGCGCTGCCCTCATGACCGCCGGAGCCGCCGGATTCATCGCCGGCTGCTTCCACATGATGAACCACGCCTTCTTCAAGGCCCTGCTGTTCATGTGCTCCGGTTCCGTTATCCATGCGGTCGGCACCGAGGACATGCGCGAGATGGGCGGACTCGGGAAGCACATGAAGATCACCTCGATCACCATGCTCCTCGGATCCCTGTCCATCGCGGGATTCCCGCTCTTCAGCGGATTCTGGTCCAAGGATCTCGTCCTCGAGGTCGCGATGGACGCCGGAAGCGACGGAACCGTCTGGTTCACCGTCCTCTGGCTGCTCGCCGTCATCACGGCATTCATGACCGCGTTCTACATGTTCCGCATGTGGTTCATGACGTTCATGGGCGAGGAGGGACACGCCACGCAGCACTGCCACGGCGAATCCCCCAAGACCATGACCACGCCGCTGATCATCCTGTCCGTGTTCGCCGTCCTGAGCGGATTCCTCATCATGTTCGGACTCGACGCCATGGTGTCCTTCAACACCACCGACCTCACCGTCGGCGGAGGGCACGCGGAGGGCTTCGAGTACTTCTCCGAGCTGTTCACCAACCCGTACACCTATCTCACGATCGTCCTGGCCCTGGTCGGTATCGGAATCGCCTACCTCATGTACGCGAAGAAGACCGTCAACCCCGGCAAGTTCAACAAGGACGGCAACGCCTGGATCTACAAGGCGCTCACCAAGAGATGGTGGTTCCCCGATCTGTACAACCAGCTCTCCTGGAAGCTCGGATTCGGAGTCGCCAAGGGTGTCAACTACTTCGACAGGCAGGTCATCGACGGCACCGTCAACGGGCTGTCGGCGGCCGTCGTCGGAGGAGGGGACGCCATGAGCAAGGTCCAGACCGGTAACGTGCACGACTACGCCTCCGTGGTCCTCCTCGGAGTCGCAATCCTCTCCGTTCTGTTCGTCGTGATCGCCATGGCCCTGGGAGGTATGTGATATGAGCATCGAGACAATGATCCTGCCTCTCCTGCTGATCATCCCGTTCATCGGGACCCTCGCCACCCTGTTCATGGGCGGCGAGAGACAGAAGTACGCCAAGATGGTGGCCGGAGTCTTCTCCGTCATCACGCTCGTGCTGACCGTCTACCTGATGTACGTCGGACTGGGCAACTGGGGCGACTACAGCGTCAACTACACCTGGATCGAGACGTCCTCGATCACCATCAACTTCGCACTGGCAGTCGACGGACTGAGCATCCTCATGATCTTCCTGTCCGCGCTGCTGACACCCCTGGTCATCCTGTTCTCCTTCGGGGAGAGCGACAGGCCGAACTACTTCCACTCGCTCCTCATGGCGATGGAGGTCGGTCTGATGGGAGTCTTCATGGCGGCGGACTACTTCCTGTTCTACGTCATGTGGGAGGTCACCCTGATCCCCATGTACTTCCTGATCAGCTGGTACGGAGGACCCAGGAGGCACTACGCCGCCATCAAGTTCTTCATCTACACCCACGTGGCCTCGCTCGTCATGCTCATCGGTATCTTCGCCATGGGCTGGATGTGCATGGACCTGACGGGAGCAGTCAACTTCAGCTTCGAGACCATGCAGACCGTGATGCCTCTCACTTCCGAGGCGTTCCAGGCGGCCGTGTTCGCACTGCTGTTCTTCGGATTCATGGTCAAGATGCCGTCCGTTCCGTTCCATACCTGGCTGCCCGACGCGCACGTCGAGGCACCCACCGCCGGATCGGTCATCCTGGCCGGCGTCATGCTGAAGATGGGTTCCTACGGAATCATCAGGATCTGTCTCCAGTGCTTCCCCTCCGGGGCCGAGCACTGGCAGTGGGTCATAATCGCCATCGGACTCATCTCGATGGTATACGGAGCATACGCCTGCATCGCGCAGACCGATCTCAAGAAGATGGTGGCGTTCTCGTCCATCAGCCACATGGGAATGGTCATGCTCGGCATCGGATGCCTCTCGGACATCGGAATAACGTTCGCCATCTTCCAGATGTTCGCGCACGGACTGATCAGCGCCATGCTGTTCATGGTGTGCGGATTCACCGGACATGCCCTCGGCACCAGGGAGATCCCCCTGCTCGGAGGCCTCGCCGGGAAGATGCCCATGTTCGCCCTCATGATGATGATCGCCTTCATGGCGTCCCTCGGACTGCCCGGACTCGTCGGATTCTGGGGAGAGTTCCCTCTGGTCTACGGGTTCTACGAGTTCATCCAGTCGGAGGGTGTCCTCTGGCTGCTGGTGTTCTGCCTGCTGACCCTCATGCTGACCGCCGGTTACTACCTGTGGTCCATGCAGAGGACCCTCTTCGGTCCCGAGACCACCAAGATCGACCTCGAGCACGTCCACGACCTGAGCAAGGTCGAGTTCGCGTCCCTCGCCATCCTGGCGGTGCTCGTCGCCCTGTTCGGAGTATGGCCCGATGCGGCTCTCAGCTTCATCGACCCCTACGTCGACTTCCTTATGGGGGTGCTGTGATGTTCGTGTCTGATATCTTCGGATCCTATGCGGCCACCGCGCCCATGATCCTGCTGCTCGTGGCGGCCCTGATCCTTCCCGCGGTCCACATCTTCGGGAAGAACAGGACCGTCACCTGGATCGTGGCCCTGGTCTTCGCGATCGCCTCGATGGCGGTCAACCTCGTCATGCTGACGGACTCGTTCGTCGGCGAGACGCTGGGAGCCTACGAATACAACCAGTACACGGGACTCATGGTCCTGCTCTTCCAGATCGTGCTGTTCCTGGCGATCCTGGTCTCCAACGCGAGCACCGAGGTCACCAGGCTCCACGTCGGAGCGTACTACGCCCTGCTGATGGGAGCCTCCACCGGTATGATGTTCGTCGCCGGGTCCAGCGACCTGCTGACGATCTTCGTCGGAGTCGAGCTCACCAGCATCTCGTCCTACGCGCTGGTCACCATGAAGAGGAACGACTCCAGGGCCGCCGAGGCCGGAGTCAAGTACGTCATCGTCGGAGGCCTGTCCACCGCGCTGACCATCTACGGTATCTCGATGATCTACGGTCTGACCGGGACCACCGACATCGCCGCCATCGCATCCCAGACCGCCGTCACCGGCATGAACTGGATGCTGGCCGTCGGACTGGTCTGCATGGTCGCCGGATACGGCTTCAAGATCGCCGCCGTGCCCTTCCACATGTGGGCGCCCGACGTGTACGAGGGATCCGCCACCCCCGTCTCCATGTTCCTGGCAACGGGATCCAAGAAGATGGGTCTGAGCGTGTTCTTCCAGATCTTCGTGGTCATGTTCGTCGCCGGCACATCGATGTGCGCCATCTGCGGCGAGGAGGTCCAGTACCTCTTCGCCATCATCGCGGCGTTCACCATGACCGTCGGAAACGTGGTCGCCATCGCCCAGAACAACATCAAGAGGATGCTCGCTTACTCCTCCATCGCCCAGGCCGGTTACATCCTGATCGCCCTGGTCGTCATGAACGAGTACGCGCTCTCCGCCGGCCTGTTCCACATGTTCACCCACGTGTTCATGAAGGGCGGCGCGTTCCTGATCGTCGGCGCCCTCATCTGCGCCGGCATCGGCGAGAAGATCTCGGACTACAAGGGACTCGCAAAGAGGTCGCCCTTCCTGGCGGCCGCGATGCTGCTGTTCCTGTTCTCCCTCGCGGGTATCCCGCCCCTGGCAGGATTCACCTCGAAGTTCTTCCTGTTCAACGCGGCCCTGGGTGCCGACGGAGCGGTCACGTCCCAGTGGGCGTGGCTCGCGTTCATCGCCATCCTCAACTCCGCGATCTCGCTGTACTACTACGCGAGGGTCGTGAAGGCGATGTACATCGAGAAGGGCTCCTCCGAGGAGAAGATCAGGATCCCGAAGCCGTTCCTCGCGGCCATCGTGATCTGCGTCGTGTTCGTGATCGTGCTGGGAGTCTACCCCCAGCTCATCTTCGACTACTGCGAGTCGGCCGCCTCCGCCCTCCTGGGCTGAGACCGGCTCCAAACCCCTTACCCAAACCCCTTACCCCGTTTCTCCTCCTTCCGCGTAAGAATGCTGGCACTCGAATCGCGCAGTGAACCCATTAAATAGGGCACGCATATCTCCACCCGATGTCCGAGTCTTGGCATTCCTGCATATCCGAGGAGTTGCAATCCGTGGAAGACCTCATGAAGAGGGACCTCGGGTCCGACAACCCCGAATTGACGGATATGTGCGTCTACGTCGTAGGGGCAGGCGGGAAGCGTCTGAGGCCGTCCCTCTGCATATTGTCCTATTATGCATGCGGGGGGAAGGACGGTTCCGTCCCGGTGAGGATCGGGGCGGGGTTCGAGATAGTCCACAGCGCCACGCTCGTCCACGACGACATCAACGACCAGGGCGAGGTCAGGCGCGGGAAGAAGGCCCTCCACAGGGAGTACACCATCAGCAAGGCCATCATCGCGGGCGACTTCATGTTCGCCATGGGATTCAGGCTGCTGGCCGCGGCCGCGCCCCAGATCGTGGACTACATCGTCGAAGCCTCCGCATCCATGGGGGCCGGCGAGTTCGTACAGAAGGACTTCGAGCACGAGACATCCGTGACCGAGGCCGATTATCTCAAGATCATCGAGAAGAAGACCGCCAAGCTGTTCGAGGCCGCCGCCAAGTCGGCCGCGGCCGTGGCGGGAGCGGACGCCGAGACCCTGGAGGCGCTGGGGCAGTTCGCCCTGGACGTCGGACTGGCGTTCCAGATCGTGGACGACACGCTGGATGTCACCGGCGACCCGTGCAAGACCGGGAAGGCCGTCGGTACCGACCTCATCGAGGGGAAGCCTACGCTGCCCGTCATCTATGCGATGGAGGACCCGACCGTCGGCGACGAGATCCGCGCGATCTTCGAGACCGAGGTCCCCACCGAGGAGGACGTCGCGCACGCCCTGGAGCTGATCCAGAGAACGGATGCGATCGAGCGCTGCCTCGCGAAGGCCAACGAGATCGGTTCCAAGGCGCCTTCCGACATAGCGTGCCTCCCCGATTCCGTGTACAAGGACGCATTGATCGACCTGGCCGCCTACGCCATCCGCCGTCAGAAGTGATACCATGGAGAACGTGGACATCCTCGTCGTAGGTTCCGGCCCCGCCGGGAGCACGACCGCCAGGTTCGCCGCGGAGAGCGGAGCATCGGTCCTTTTCATAGAGAGGCGCGACCAGGTGGGCGTGCCGGTCAGATGCGGGGAGTTCATGCCCGGTCTGACCGAGATCCAATCCATGTTCCCCAACCTGGAGGACGCCGTCTCCCTTTTCGACATGCCCGATTCCCTGAGATGCCTCGACATTAAGGGCATCAAGCTCATCGACCCGAAGGAGAAGGTCGCGTTGCTGGATTTCGACGGTTACACCACGGACAGGGACAGGTTCGACCAGTACCTGGCGAGGCTGGCCCAGGAGTCCGGAGCGGTCCTGGAGAACGACCGCATGTTCATCTCCACCGAGGGGAACGTGGCGCACACCTCCAAGGGCGACATACGCTACAAGGTCCTGGTCGGGGCCGACGGTCCCGGATCGAAGGTCGCCAGGAGCCTGGGGCTCCAGAGGAACCAGAACCCGTATCCCGCGGTCACAGCTCAGGTGAAGGGCGACTTCGAGCCTTACACCTGCATGTATTTCGGCGGGATCGCGCCCGGGGCCTACGGATGGATCATCCCCAAGGACGGACGCGCCAACGTCGGAGTCGGATTCTCCCCGAAGTTCGCATCCGGCAGCCTTTCGGAGTATTTCGACAAGTTCGCGGAGAAGCGCGGATTCGCCGAGCACTCCAAGCTCGAAGGCAAATACGTGCCGAGCGAGGGTCCGATACCCAAGACCGTCGAGGGCAACGGGATGGTCGTAGGGGACGCGGCGGGACAGGTCATCTCGGTCAACGGCGGAGGGATCCCCCTGGCGATGATCGCCGGCAGGATCTGCGGACGCGTCGCGGCCGACAACATCTCTTCCGGTTCCCCCTTGTCGCGTTACGAGGAGGAATGGCGCAGGATCATGGAGAAGCCCCTGAAGACCGCGGCGTTCAACAAGAAGCTGGCGGACACGTTCGCGTTCAGGTCCGACAGGAGCACGGCCCTCTGCATGAGCATCCTCGGGGCCCGCAGGATGGGCAACCTGATCAGGTGCAAGCGCATCTTCCCGTGATCGCTTCTTCCTGCACGCTCTCATCGCGGAACCGCACACGGGGCACTCGGGATACTTCTCCTTGTACCATTTCCCGCATCCGACGCACCTGTAGTTCCACTTGGCGACCTTGGTTATGCCCTTGGTCCCCACGGGACGGAAGCCGAGCCCCAGAACGCGCGCAACGTTCTGTATGGAATAATCGTCGGAGAGGATGGTGCCGTTCACGTCCAGGGCGAGTGCCAGCACGGTGCGGTCCATCGGTGACAGCCTCCCGTCGTCTCCCGTCTTCTTCGCGGCCTCCTCGACCTTCTCCAGGGACTCCTTGGTGCAGTCCGATATCCTCAGCATGTCGCCCCACAGCGCGAGACGCGGGTCGTCGAAGCTCTCCAGCTCCCTGATGACCCCCGGGGGACAGACGTAGTCCTCATCGGGGGGTGCGTCCATGGTGAACAGTGCCGACGTGTCGAGGACGAGCATGCCACGTGCATCCCGTCCCGCGTAGTTATTTACGTCGGTGTCCGATGGGGTTCCGATAACATGGACGCCCTGGGAGTCATCGCCATCATGCTCAACGGCTTCTGGCTCTTCCTCCCCGCCATGCTCCCGAACTCCGCCGCGGTGGTCTTCGGAGGCGGGACGAAGATGGATTTCGGAAAGACCTGGAGAGGCAAGCGCATATTCGGCGACGGGAAATCCTGGAGGGGTTTCTTCGGAGGCGCCTTCTCGGGGATCGTCCTGGGACTGATCCTCATCGGGATCTCCGCATTGTTCGGATCCGAGGACTACTGGGGCTACGGGGCCTTCTGGGGCAACGTGGGCATCCTGGCATGCCTCTCCTTCGGAGCGGTCCTCGGGGATCTGTGCGGAGCCTTCATCAAGAGGAGGCTCGGCATGGAGAGGGGGCAGAAGGCGCCCGTCCTCGACCAGTACGACTTCGTCATAGGGGCGTTCTGCGTCACGGCCCTGTTCTTCCCGGACTGGGTCTATTCGACTTACATCGAGGGGTGGCACATCGCCGCCCTCATCCTCATCCTGGTGGTGATGTTCGGCATACACAGGGTCGTGAACATCATCGGCTTCAAGATGGGGCTCAAGAAAGAACCATGGTGATTACATGAGCGAGCTGTCCGACGCGTTGAAGGGATGCGGAGCGCTGCAGTTCGGCGAGTTCACCCTCGCCTCCGGCGCCAAGAGCGACTACTACATCAACATCAAGAAGGCGAGCACCGACCCGAAGGTGCTGGGTCTCATCGCACGCCTCATGGCCGAGAAGGCCGGGGAAGCGGGCGTGGAAGCCGACAGGATCGCCGGCGTCGTGCTCGGAGCGGTGCCTCTCGAGGCCGCGCTGGCACTCGAGACCGGACTCCCGTTCGTCATGGTCCGCAAGGAGAAGAAGGACCACGGGACCGGGAAGCAGATCGAGGGCGATCTCAACGAAGGCGACAGGATCCTCATGGTCGAGGACGTGGTCACCACTGCCGGTTCCTGCATCAAGGGCATCCACGCCCTCAGGGAGGCCGGAGCCGATGTCAGGTGGGTCATCTCGGTCATAGACCGCGAGGCCGGAGGTGCCGAGGCATTGGAGGCCGAGGGCGTGAAGTTCATCCCCCTGGTCAAGGGCTCGGAGTTCCTGGGAGAGAGATGAGGCCGGACCCCGACTGCAGGCTCTGCGGCCTGTGCGAGGGCCGGAATCAGGTGGTCTACCCGGACGGGAACCCCGAGAGCAAGGTGGTCCTGGTCGGGGAGGGTCCCGGGGAGAACGAGGACGTCCAAGGGAGGCCGTTCGTCGGTAAATCCGGCAAGATCCTGGCCGATGCCATGGCGAGGCACGGGTTCTCCCGCGCCGACGTCCTGATCACCAACACGGTGAAATGCAGGCCCCCCGGGAACCGGGACCCCACGGCCGACGAGATGTCGGCCTGCAGGAGATTCCTGGTCTCGGAGCTGGAGGATGCCGAACTCGTTGTCGGATTAGGCAAATCCGCCGTCCGCGACCTGATGGGCTACGACGGCCCCATGGCCGACGTGGCCAACAGGGTGGTCCGCACGGACATCGGAGGCAAGGAGGTGGACTTCCTGCCCACGTACCATCCCGCGGCCACCATCTACAACAAGGAAGCGCGCGCGAAGCTCGATGAGGCGATGGCGATGGTCGGAGACAAGCTGAGGGAAGGGATGAGGTTCGGCGGGTTCATGCTGGACATGGACGGGACGATCTACAAGGGCGGGATACCGATACCCGGGGCGAAGGAGTTCATCTCGTTCCTGAGGGAGAAGGGGATACCGTTCGTGTTCCTCACCAACAATTCGTCCCATGCGCGCTCGTTCTACAGCGACAAGCTCAAACGCATGGGGTTCGACGCTTCGGAGAAGGATGTCCTCACCTCCACCACGGCCACGATCCGCTTCCTGATCTCCGAGAGGATGGGCAGGAGGGTGTATCCCGTCGCCGTCCCCGGCGTCGTGGAGGAGATGTCCGCGGCCGGGATAGACATCGTCGACGAGGATCCCGACATCGTTGTACTCACATTCGACACCACCATCACCTACGAGAAGATCAACAAAGCCTTCCATTTCCTGAAGAAGGGCGCCGAGCTCATAGCCACGCATCCCGACGACCTGTGCCCCACGGAGGACTTCTACGACATCGACATCGGGCCGTTCATCAGGATGTTCGAACAGATGTGCCAGACGAAGGCGACGGTCATCGGCAAGCCCAACCGTCTCATGCTCGAGATGGCCTCCCGCGAGATGGGGATCCGCCCGGAGGACGCGGTCATGGTCGGCGACCGTCTGTACACCGACATAGCCATGGCCTACAACGCGGGGACCCAGTCGATCCTCGTCCTCTCCGGCGAGACCGACCGGGGGATGCTCGAGGAGTCCGAAATCAGACCGACCGCTACCGTCGGGTCCGTGGCCGACATCCCGTCGCTCATAAGTGCCAATAATACGGTCCTTTAAATATGCACAGCGCGTACGCTCTTTGTCGCGTGCGCGTGCGGGGTGATGAAGGGCCCCCGCTCAGACCGGACAAGCGCGATATGGGATGCGAAGGACCTATGGGAGGTCCTAGCCCGGAAGGGGTGTAGTACAGGTGCATTTGAAAGCGGTCGAGATGGAGAATTTCAAATCCTTCGGCGGGAAGATCACCGTTCCGCTGATGGAGGGGTACACGGCGGTCACGGGTCCCAACGGATCCGGGAAATCGAACATCACCGATGCGATCCTTTTCGTCCTGGGGCCCAAGAGCTCCAAGGCGGTCCGCGCGGGGAAGCTCACCGACCTCATCTTCGACGGAGGCAAGTCCAAGGCGAAGGCCGGATTCACCAAGGTGTCCCTGGTCTTCGACAACTCCGACCGTCTCATGCCCTGGGACGACGATATCGTCCGTTTAACCCGTTTCGTCAAGCTGTCCGACAACGGCACCGATTACAGCTCGTACTTCTACGTCAACGACCGCAAGTCCACCATGTCCGAGTTCGACGCGCTGCTCACCAAGGCGCGCATATCCGCGGACGGGTACAACCTCGTGCAGCAGGGAGATGTCACCCGCATCGTCCAGATGGGGAATCTGGAGAGGCGCAGGATCATCGACGGGATATCCGGGATCGCCAGCTTCGACGCCGACATCGACAAGGCGAGGATCGAGAGGACCGAGGCCGAGGCCAACCTGGAGAGGGTCGGCATCATCATGGAGGAGCTGTCCCACCAGGTCAAGAAGCTGGACAAGGACAGGCTCGACGCCCAGGCCTATCTGGACGCCAAGGATGCTCTGGACAAGGCGAAGGCGCAGTACGCCCACCGCAGGCTCCAGATGGAGACCGCGAAGCAGCAGTCCAATTCGGAACAGGTCGGGAAGACCGAGAAGGCGATCGAGGACGGCCGCCGGGTCCAGGCGGAACTCGTCGAAGCGCGCGACGCCAAGGCCATGGAGGTCACCGCCAAGGAGGAGGAGATCGCCGCCAAGATCGGCCCCGAGTACAAGGAGCTCAAGAAGAAGATCGAGGACGCGAGGATCGTCCTGGCCACGGAGAGGGACTCCGTGGAGAAGGCCCAGGAGGACATGGAGGAGCAGGAATCCTTCAAGCAGACCTTCGAGAGCTCGATCGCCGAGAACAAGGAGCAGATAAACACCCTCCGCCAGACCATCGTCGGCGCGGAGGAGAGGAAGGCGGCCCTGGAATCCCAGAAGACCGAGGCGGAGGCCGAGGAGGCGAAGATCTCCCAGTCGATCTCCGAGACCGGAGGGGAGCAGAAGGAGCTGCAGGAGCGCCAGGACAGGCTCGACACGGACATCGACGCCTGCTCCGAGGAGCTCAGGAAGGCCCAGGGCGACCTGTCCAGCGCGGACGCCTTCGCCGACGAGGCCCATTCCGCCGTGGCATCCCTCGACGAGAGGATGCAGGGCGTGGATTTCGAGATAAAGGACGCCAAGTGGAGCCTCGACCAGATGAAGGCCGAGGCCGGCCCCGGCACCGAGGAGTACGGACGCAGGATCCTGGACGCCAAGCGCAGGGAGTCCGAGCTGGAGAAGCAGGAGTCCGAACTCGACGCGGCGTACCGCAGGATAGACGCGGAGTACAATTCGCTGCAGGCGGAGAAGAAGGTCTCCGACAGGATGAACCGCGGGAGCGCGGCCGTGGAAGCGATACTCGCCATGAGGAACCGCGGGGACATGCACGGCATCCACGGGACGATCCAGGAGCTGGCGACGGTCGACAAGGAGTACGAGACCGCATTGGCGGTCGCGGCCGGCGGGAAGATGTCCGCCGTCGTGGTCGACGACGACCAGGTCGCCGCGGACTGCATCGCGTACCTGAAGAAGGAGAGGCTCGGCCGCGTGACGTTCCTCCCGCTCACCAAGATGATGGGAGGGAAGCCCAGGGCCAAGGCCATCATGTCCGAGAAGGACTCCGAAGGGTATGCGATCAATCTCATCGATTTCGACCCGAAGTACCAGAACGCGTTCTGGTACGTGCTCGGGGACACCCTGGTCGTCAGGGACATGGACCAGGCCCGCAGGATAATGGGCGGGATCAGGATAGTCACCAGGTCCGGGGAGCTCGTCGAGGCCTCCGGTGCCATGGTCGGAGGGACGCTGTCGCAGCAGAACCTCCTGAAGTTCGGAGCGGCGTCGGAGGACAAGCTCGCCGAAGTGGGAGCGAAGCTGAGGAGCGCCCAGGAGGCCCTGGCAGATGTGCGCGGCAAGCTCCGCCAGGTCCGCGAGGAGATGCGCGCCATAGACGACGAGATGCGCAAGATATCCTCCTCCGGGATGGAGCAGAGGGAGCGCATGGCCCAGACCAAGGGCCGCATAGACGAGCTGGAGAAGTCCAGGAAGACCATGTCGGAGGAGATGAAGGCGGCCCGCGCCAGGATGGCCGAGGCCGATTCCGAGCTGGAGAAGGCGAGGAAGGCGTTCTCCGACGCATCCGCGAGGATGTCGTCCCTGACGGACGAGCGCGCCAAGGTCAAGGCGCGCATAGCCGAGATCGCGCCCGCGGAGCTGCAGGCGAGGATCCAGGCGGTCCGCGACAGGCTCTACAAGCTCAGGAACTCCATAGGCGACCTGGGGATGGAGATCTCAGGCGCCGAGACCGAGATCGTCGGCCTGGGGAAGCAGAACGAATCCCTGCAGATGCAGCTGGATTCCGTCGTCAGGGCGATAGAGGACGACCGCAGGACCATAGAGTCCGGGACGGAGGCCATCTCCCGCGCCCAGCTGGACCTGGATGCCCTGAAGAGGATCGAGGCGGACATGGAGAGCGGGATCGCCGACCTCCGCAACCAGAAGGATGCGCTCAACGAGCAGAGGTACAAGCTCGATTCCGACATCCGCGAGAAGGTCAAGGAGATCGAGAACGCCCAGAGCGTGCTCGAATCCCTGAGGGCCGCATCCATACAGCTGGCAGAGTCCGTGGAGCAGTGCAGGGCGGAGGTCGCCGCGCTGACCGTCGAGGCCCCGCAGCCCATACCCTCCGAGGAGGAGATCCGCCGCACGATCAGGACCCACGAGGCAACCATCGCGCGCATCGGGAACGTGAACCTCAGGGCGATCGAGGAGTACGAGGAGAAGAAGACCAGGTACGACACCCTGGATGCGGAGGTCCAGAGCCTCAATAGGCACATCAAGGAGCTCAACGACCTGGTGTCCTCGCTGACGGCGAAGAAGAAGGGCCTCTTCATGAAGTCCTACGACGCGGTCAACGAGAATTTCAAGGCCATATACGCCCAGCTCTCCGGCGGAGGGGAGGCGTTCATGGGTCTGGAGAACGAGGACGACCCGTTCGCGGGCGGACTCATGATAAACGCGAAGCCCAGGAACGGGAAGCTCCTGAGGCTGGAGGCGCTGTCCGGAGGGGAGAAGTCCCTCACGGCGCTGTCGTTCATATTCGCCATACAGGAGCACCAGCCGTCGCCGTTCTACGTGCTGGACGAGGTGGACATGTTCCTGGATTCGGTGAACGCGGAGATGGTGGCCAAGAGGGTCAAGGAGAGCTCCGCGAAGGCGCAGTTCATACAGGTGTCGCTGAGGAAGGTGACGTTGGCGCTGGCGGAGCATCTGATCGGCGTCACGAGGCCGCCCAGCGGCGTCAGCAAGGTTATAATGCAGCCGGATCTGGCCGAGGTCTCGCGCTACGAGGAGGAGGCCGCCGGCAAGCAGCAGGATGGGATATGATGGATGGGAACACAAGGATGGATGATCTGGAGCAGCACCTGCTGTTCCACAAGGCGCTCGCCGACGACGACGAGTCGCTCAGGAGGATAGGGGGATACATGGACATCCTCTCCCGGGCCGAGACCGGGGAGAGGCTCCAGGACCCGGTGGACGAATCGATACGCGCCGTCTTCAGCCTGGTGCTGGAGAACGGCATCGACCCCTGGGAGGTCGACCTGTCGGAGTTCGCCAGGATGTACGAGGCCAAGGTCGCCGGCGACAGGTTCGACATGATCGTCGCCGGGAAGCTGACCCTCATGGCCTGGAAGGTCCTGAGGATGCAGTCCGAGTCCACCCGCATGAGGAGCGAGCCCCCCGTGGAGGTGGAGTTCGAGGAGCCCGATGACAGCTTCTTCTTCGACGAGCCGATGTACGTGCCCGAGGTGAGCTTCAGGGAGGCCTTCCAGAGGCGCCCGGAGAGGCCTGTCACGGTCTACGAGCTCATAGACGCGTTCGAGGACGCCCGCCGCGAGATCGAGATCCAGGCGGAGCGCGAGCGCGTTCGCAGGGAGCTCAAGGCCAGGGAGCCCAAGAGGTTCGACAACAAGGCCCACGACGAGGACGACGAGCGCGACGTCGAGGCGGTCTGGAAGAGGATCGAGAGGCTCGGCGCCGGGCAGATCGAGATCACGGACCTGTACACCGGGAACCTGAAGGACGACCTGACCACGTTCGTCTCCGTGCTCCATCTGGTGAGGGACGGCAGGCTGGACGCCTGGCAGGACGAGTACCCCTACGGCAAGATCTACCTGGAGATCAGGACCGAATGGATGTCCGGGACCCTCGAGGACTCCCCGGACAGGATACCCGAGGCGGTGAACCGATTTGGAGGTCAAGGGGGCCGTCGAGGCGGCGCTCTACTCCAGTCCGGAGAACCTGCGCATATCCGACATAGCGGAGAGGACCGGCTTCCCCGAGGAGGAGGTCCGCACCGCGCTGATGGATCTCCGCAGGGAGTACGACGAGCGCGATTCCGCCATAGTCATAGCGAAGATCGGGTCGGAGTACCGCATGATGCTCCGTCCGGAGTATTCGGATTACACGGGCGAGTTCGGGAAGGCGGAGATGTCCGGGGGGCTGATGAAGACCCTGAGCACCATCGCCTACAACCAGCCCGTGCTGCAGTCCGAGCTGGTAAGGACCCGCGGGCCGAGGGCGTACGAGGACGTCCACAGGCTGATCGAGATGGACTTCGTATCCGGCAAGCGGAGCGGGCAGACCGTGGAACTCACGACGACGAAGCGCTTCTCAGAGTACTTCGGGATCGGGTCCACCAGGAAGGCGGACATCCGCAAGTGGATCGAGTCGCAGGCATCGAATCCTCGCAAGGACGGGAAGGACGGGTCCGAGCCTTCCGGAGCCAGCACGTCCGAATGATTATATCGCATTCCGGATGCGCGATGCTCGAGCGCATCCGGATGCTTCCATCCATACGATTGAAATTATATTGCTGTTCAGCCAGTGATACGCCTCGGACAGCGGGCGAATCAGAAACGGTTATATCCGTCTAGGCGACTGGGCAATCCGTAAGATGACCCAGCCGACCTCATGCATGGAGACCGCCGCACAGGGGGAGGGACGTTCCGTCCCGATGCCCGCATCGGACCGACGGTGAACCCATGTCGCTTCTAAGCAGGCTGGACGAGCTCTCCGGGAGCTACAGGGTTCGCAGCGCTTGGCTCGCTTTCGCCGTGGCGCTGTTCATCTGTCTGATAGTGGTCCCGGCGGTGTTCGTGGTCACCAAGCTGTTCACGGACTGGGACCTGGTCAGCGCGGTGCTCGACGACGCGTCCGCCATGTCCGTGATCGAGGGCGCGGTGTGGAACTCGTTCAGCATAGCGTTCCTCGTCACCATCGTGGACATCCTGGTCGGACTCCCGATGGCTTGGATCATGGTCCGCAGGGACTTCAAGGGGAAGAGGTGGCTGGACACGCTCCTGGACCTCCCTCTGGCGTTCCCGACAGCCGTCCTCGGTATATCCGTGGTCATGTTCTGGGGGGCGCCCGAGGGTGTCAGCATCCCCGGACTGGGATTGGATCTCTCGCCGTACGCGATGCTGATCCTCCTGCACATCATCTTCACCTACCCTTACATGGTCCGCTCCCTGTCGGGCATACTGGAGCAGATCGACATCAACTACGAGACGGCGGCGATGACGCTCGGAGCGTCGAAATGGACCGCCGTCCGCACCATCACCATCCCGCTCTTCCGCGCCGGACTCGCCACCGGGTTCATCCTGTGCTTCGCGAGGTCCCTTTCCGAAACGGGCGGTACGTACATCGCTCTGGCGATGATGGGCGTGGAGAGCACGTTCTTCACCGGTCCGTCCTACATCAGCTGGCTGAAATCCGGTTCGGCGGTGTCGTCGGCGGATTACATGGGGGCGATGATCCTGATTAGCGTGATCATGATCATCCTGGCCCTGATCCTGCTCGTGGTGGTCAAATGGATCATCCGGAAGTTCCGGATACCCGTGAGGAGGGTCTGGCCCGAACTCGGACGCATAGTGAGCCGCGGGCTCCTCCCGAGGACGAAGGATTTCCTCACGGTGGCGTTCCTTCTCCTGGTCGTCCTGCTCCCCTCGTTCTATATATTCATGTATATGGCGGAGCCGATCCCCGACATCGACTACGGCATGCTTCTGTCGTCCATCGGGACGTCGTTCCTGGTGGCCGGCGTGGCCGTGGTGGTCGATATCATCCTCGGGGTCCCGCTGTCCCTGTACATCGCCAGGAACCACAGGGGGAAGCTGGCCAATTTCCTCGACGGGATGGTCAACGTCCCTCTGATCATCCCAACCACCGCGCTGGGATTCTCGTTGGCATTGTTCTGGGGGAGCTTCGGGGCGGGGGATTCCATGGCGCTGGTCCTGGTGATCCTGGGGCACATCTCGTTCACCTATCCGCTGGTGGTCAGGAACATGATCGGCGCCATCGAGGAGGTCAACCCGGAGTGCGAGGAGATCGCCATGACCCTGGGGGCCAAACCGTTCCAGGCGTTCAGGAAGATCCTGATGCCCATCGTCAAATCGTCCATCATCGCCGGCGGGATCCTGGCGTTCACCAGGTCCCTCGGGGAGACCGGCGCGACGCTCGCCATAAGCGACAAGGTGAACACCGTGCCGATATACATCACCGAGCTGGTCCAGGCGCACAGCTACGCCGAGGCGGCCATCTGCTCCATAATCCTGATCGTTATCTGCTTCGTCCTGATGATGGTCGTCAGGGCGCTCACCCACAGGAGGCAGGGAAGGGATGCCTGAGATTCTGCTCGACGATCTGTGCAAGAGCTTCGGCGACACCGTGGCCGCCGACCACCTGAGCCTTTCGATAAAGGACGGGGAGTACGTCTGCATCCTCGGTCCCACCGGGGCCGGGAAGACCACGTGCATGAGGATGATCTGCGGATTGACCCGCCCGGATTCCGGGAGGGTCGTGCTGGACGGGAAGGATGTGACGATGGAGTCACCGGACGCCCGCAACGCCACCATGCTCACCCAGACCTATGCGCTGTTCCCCCATCTCACGGTATACAACAACATCATGTTCGCGCCCAAGATCAAGGGCTGGCCCGAAGCGGATTCCAAGCAGATCGTCAGGAGCATGCTCCACATGGTCCATCTGGAGCAGAAGGCCGACTGGGTCCCGGACGAGCTGTCCGGGGGGCAGCAGCAGCGCATCGCATTGGCGCGCGCCCTGGCATCGGGGTCGAAGATCCTCCTGCTGGACGAGCCCCTCAGGGCCCTGGATGCGCGTCTGAGGATCGACCTCAGGAAGGAGCTCCGCTCCCTGGCGAGGGAGATGCAGCTGACCTGCATCCACGTCACCCACGATCAGGACGAGGCCCTGGAGATGGCGGACCGCATAGCGGTCATCCGCAAGGGCCGCATCATACAGTTCGGGACCCCCCGCGAGGTGTTCGACGATCCGGCGACGCCGTTCGTGGCGAACTTCGTCGGGAGGTCCAACATCATGGCCGGGAGGGTCGTCGGTCACACGGACGATTCCACCCTGGTGGAGGTCGCCCCCGGGTTGACGGTCCCCGTCAGGCGCTCGGACATCCCCGACGGGGACGAGGCGGTCGTGGCCGTCAAGATCGGATTCACCAAGCTGTCCTCCAAGGACTCCGAATCCGAGCCGTTCATGACCGGCACGGTCGAACGCATCCTCTACGAGGGCGCGACGATAACGGTGGAGCTGTCGGTCGAAGGACTGGGGCTCATATCGGCGAAGCTGCCGAACAGGAAGTACGAATCGTTCTCCGCCGGCGACACGGCGGGGATATCGTGGCCGGTCGGGAAGGCGTCCGTGTTCCCGATGCCCGAATGCGGGCTGGAAGAGGAGATGAGGTTGGACCGATGGCCAGGATCAAGCTCGACAGGATATCGATGCGCTTCGGCGACTTCTACGCCGTCAGGGACATCTCCCTGGAGATCGGGAACGGGGAGTACGTCACCATCCTCGGACCGTCGGGATGCGGCAAGACCACCCTCATCAAGGTGATCTCCGGCATCTGGACTCCCACCGAGGGGAAGGTCTACGTGGACGGGAAGGACGTCACCAAGATCCCCATGGAGGACAGGGACGTCGGATACGTGTTCCAGAACATCGCGCTGTTCCCCCACATGGACCTGCGCGACAACGTGGAGTACAGCCCGAGGGTCAAGGACCAGGGCGAGGACAGGATGTCCGAGCTGTCGGAGGAGTACCTGAAGCTGGTCGGCATGTTCCAGAGGGCCGGTCTGCTCCCGTCGGAGCTCTCCGGAGGGGAGCAGCAGAAGGTCGCCATCGCGCGCGCCCTCGCTTCCGGATCCAAGATGCTGATGCTCGACGAGCCCCTCTCGGCATTGGATGCGCGCGTCCGCGTGGAGCTGAGGTACGAGCTCAGGAGGATCGTCAAGAGGCTCGGGATCACCGTGCTCCATGTCACCCACGACCAGGAGGAGGCGATGTCCGTGTCGGACCGCATCGTCCTGATGCGCTACGGCGCCGTGGCGGAAGTGGGGTCCCCGCTGGAGATCTACCGCCGTCCCAAGACGGTGTTCGCGGCCAACTTCATCGGCGAGACCAACCTGCTGGAGTGCACCGTGTCCGACTGGTCCAAGAGCGGGAAGACCAAGGTCGTCCTGCGCGGAGGGCACGAGGTCCGCACGTCCAAGACGGATTTCCGTCCCGGGGACCCGGTGGTGCTGTCCGTCAGGCCGGAGCACGTCTACTCCGCCATGGACGGTCTCCGCGCGGAGGTCCGCTCGGTGGTGTTCATGGGCTCCTATTGGCGCATCCGCACCATAGCCGAGAGCAGTGATTATATTCAGTACAACGTGCCTGCAGAGGACGAGGTGCCCGCGGAGGGCGATACCGTCTATCTCGTGTTCAACAAGAAGATGACGGTCGTGTTCCCGCGTCCCAAGGGCGGTATAGAGGAGGAGATTAGACTTGAGTAAGGATTCAGCCAGTCTGCTCGGATGGTTCGGGAGGAGGAAGGAGGGCGTCGTCAGCGACGGCCTGCGCACCATGTTCCTGAACGTCCAGGATTGCGTCGCCGAGCTCGGGACCGCCGTACGCTCCATGAGCGAGGGCGACGACCAGAGGGCCAAGAAGGCGATCGAGAGGTTGTTCATCTGCGAACGCGAGGCGGACTCCCAGGAGGACGAGCTGTGCAACCAGATCAGCATAGGCGAGCTCGGGGCCCAGGAGAGGGAGGACCTCATGCACTTCATCCGCAAGACGGACAAGATCGCCAACTGGAGCAAGGAGGCGGCCATCAACATCTGCCTCGTCCAGGAGGTCGGTCTGACCATCCCCAAGGCCGTTTGGGACATGATCGCGCAGTCCGTGTCCGACCTGGAGTCGGAGGTCCGCAACCTGTCCAACGCGGTGGCCATGATGGCCTCCGATGCGTCGGGCGACATAATGGAGTGCGTCCGCGGCGTCAGGGCCATGGAGAGGACCATCGACCAGGCGTACTTCGACATCACGAAGGCGATCTTCTCTTCCGACCTGGACCACAGGGCGATCATCCTGATGTCCCGCATCGTCGATGCGATCGAGATGGCGGCCGATACCTGCAAGATCTGCTCGGACACGGTCACCATCCTGCACTATTCCAAGAAGGTGTGAGCACGACCATCTTCGGAGCCAACGGGGTCCGCGGGATCGTCAATTCGGACCTGACTCCGGAGGTCGTGTTCAAGCTCGGGAGGGCGGTGGGCCGCACCTTCCCCGGGGAGATAGCCCTGGCCGTCGATGCCAGGGATTCGGCCCATGCCGTCAGGACCGCGCTTTCGGCGGGGATCATGGCGTCCGGATCGGACGTCCTCGATCTGGGGATGCTGCCGACCCCCGCGCTCCAGTACTATGTGAGGACGCATCCCCGCGTGGCGGGAGGGGTGATGATCACCGCATCCCACAATCCCCAGGACCACAACGGTCTGAAGCTGGTGCTCCAGGGCGGGGTGGAGGCGACGCGCGAGGACGAGCAGGCGCTGGAATCGCTGTTCTCCCGCGAGGTCCCCGAGGGAGGCCCGTCCAAACCCGGTTCCTGCAGGTCCGAATCCGGCGCCGCGGAGGATTATGTGGACGCCATTGTGTCCCATGTGGATTCGGAAGCGATACGCGCAGCGGGCCTGACCATCTGCGTGGATTGCGCCAACGGCGCCGCATGCGCCACCACGCCGCTGCTGCTGAAGAAGCTCGGCGTTAGGGCGATCTCATTGGAATGCGATCCCCTGGGGATACCCCGCAGGGAGAGCGACCCCACGCCCGAGAACCTGAAGGACCTGATGTCCGTGGTGCCCCGCGTGCGCGCGGCATTCGGCGCGGCGCACGACAGCGACGGGGGTCGCACGGTGTTCGTGGACGGCGACGGGGGATACGTCAGAGGCGATTCCGCCGGAGCGCTCATCGCACGCGGGATCCTCGCCTCCAAGAAGGGGAAGGTCGTCACGCCCGTGAGCTCCTCCAAGGTCGTGGAGGATGTCGTGGAGGCCAACGGCGGTCTAGTCAAATACACCGGCGTCGGGTCCCATTCCGTGGTCCGCAAGATGATCGAGAACGCCGCGGTGTTCGGGATCGAGGAGGACGGAGGGATGGTCTTCCCGGAGATGCAGATGTGCAGGGACGGCGGTATGGCCCTGGCCAAGATGCTCGAGACCGTCGCCAAGGGCGGTCCCCTGAAGGATCAGATGTCCGGATTCCCCGTTTACCATACGGTCAAGCTCCGCGTCGACTGCCCCGACGAGTTCAAGGGGAAGGTCATGAACATGTTCAGCAGGGAGCTGGAAGGCAGCGACCTGAGCATCGACACCACCGACGGACTCAAGGTGTCCTATGAGGACGGATGGGTCCTGATCAGGCCGTCCACCACCGAGGAGTGTCTGAAGATCTACGCCGATTCCTCCGATGAGGAAGCGGCCGGATCCAATGCGGAGTCCGTCGTCGAGATGGCCAAGTCCTTCGTGGAAGAATGCAAGAACCTCGATCGAGGCTCTTCGCGCGGACCGTCGGGGTCTCGTCTACCGCTCTGATTATTCGGTTTTCGCCGGTCCGATATCTGTTTCGACAGGGCATCAAAAAAAAGAAAATTAGTTTTTTTCTAATTTTTATTCAAAATTAATTTTTTACTAATTTTGATAAGGTATTTAAACACCCTTCCGCATTCATAATCATGGAGTCGTTCGTGGGCAGGGAGAGCGAGCTGAGGAGGCTCGAGGGGTGTGTCGGGAAGGGCAGAGCCGTCCTCGTCTACGGACGCAGGCGCATGGGCAAGACATTCATGCTGCGCGAGTTCTGCAAAGGGAGGGATGTCCTTTGGATAACCTGTCCCGACAGCACCTTGCGCGTGATAATGACCCAGTTCGCCGAGGCGGTCGAGGAGTACACGGGGGAGCCTGCGAGCTACCGGAACCTCACCCAGATGAAGAGGGGGCTGGAGGAGGTCTGCAGGAGAGGAACGATAATCGTCGTGGACGAGTATCAGTATCTGGTCAAGAGGAGCAAGGGCGCCTCCGATTCCATGTTCCAGGAGATCATAGACCTCGTGCTGAAGGAGACGGAGTCGACCATCATACTCTGCGGATCGGCCGTATCGGTCATGAAGGAGACCGGTACGGACGGCAGCAAGCCGCTGTACGGCAGATTCGCGGAGATCATCCGCCTGCGCCCTCTGTCGTTCTCGGAATGTTCCCTGTTGCATCCCTCCATGAGCGATGACGATTCGATGCGGCTCTATCTCACGGTCGGGGGCATCCCGAAGTACCATGTGGACTTGAGCTCGGACACATACGAAGGCATCATCCGCGACAAGTGTCTGGATTCCGATTCCTGGGCGTCGGAGGCATCCTTCCTGATGAAGGCCGATTACCCCAACAGCGAGAAGCATGACGCCATACTCTACGCCATCTCCAGGGGGAGCGTGTCGGTCAAGACGATCTCGGAATCCACGGGGGTGGACGAGCCTACATGCTCCCAGATGCTGGCCGAGATGGAGTCCAACGAGATCATCGAGCGCATCAATCCGATGATGGGGGCTCCGAAGCGCGGGCGCTTCGTGATAAGGGACGATTTCCTGGCCTTCCGCTACGGGATCCTCATGAGGAGGCACGAGATGCTTCTCCGCAATGATCCCGATGCGGCCCTGTCGGAACTCCAGCCGTATCTGTCCGAGTTCCTCGGTCATAGGTTCGAGTTCTACTGCCGCGACTACATCGTCAGGTCGTATTCGGTCATCGACATCGGGAGATGGTGGATCGACGATCCGAAGAGGGACATCCACGAGGACATCGACATCGTGGCGAAGATCAGGGAGGGGCGGTCGAACATCGATCTGTTCGCCGAGTGCAAGTTCACACGGAAACCTGCGGGGTTCGCGGTGCTCAACACTCTAGACGACAGGGCGGAGCCCTTCAAGGACCGCTCCAACTGGCGCCTCATGATCATGTCGTGGTCCGGATTCGAGGAAGATCTGAAGGAGTTCGCGGACGATGCCGGCGTGCTCCTGGTCGGACCCGAACAGCTCACCGGCAGGGCGGCTCCGCCCGGAGTATCCATGTGACGGCGTCCGAGACCCGTCGGAAGAAGTGGAGATTCACGCCAGACTCTTCGCGTGGACCGCCAGGACCTCGTTGATCATCCTGGCCGCAAGGATCGAGGTGATCCCGGAAGGGTCGGCCGGAGGGCAGACCTCGTTGACATCGAATCCGACGAGCCTGTCGCCGATCATGTTTATTGTCTTCTTGACGTCCATTGGGAGCAGTCCGAACGGTTCCGGCGTTCCCGTTCCGGGCGCATATGCGGGATCGATCCCGTCGATGTCCAGGGTGAGGTACACCTTCTCCGCCTTGACGGAATCCAGCGCCTTCTCCACCGCTTTGGAGATGCCCATGTCGAAGATGTCGTACGAGCTGATGAACGGGACTGCATCGTCCCTCTCCAGCTCCTCCGCTCCTATGGCGCGGGCCCCCAGGACGAAGACGTTGTCCAATCCCAGGTGCTCCGCGGCGCGCCTCATGACGCAGGCGTGGCTGTAGGGCGTTCCGAGATACTCGTCCCTGGAATCCAGGTGCGCATCGATCGAGATCAGGGCGATGCTCCTCTCGGGGAACGACCTGATCACGGGGATGTTCATGGAATGCTCCCCTCCGATCCCGATGAGGAATTTGCCGTCCCTGATGGCGGGCCCGACGGCGAACTCCACCTCGGACATCATGTCCTCGGGGAGGACGAAGTCGTCCACATTCCCGTAGTCGCAGACCTCGGGGATGCGCTGATCCAGTCCGTGCTCGAAATGGATCTCCTCGAAATTGTAAGAAGCCCGCCTGATGGCGGTCGGGGCCTCGCGGGCCCCGGCCTTGAAACAGGCGGTGTGGTCGTACTGGACTCCGTAGATCATCACCTCGGCATCGCTGTATTCGGCTTCCGCTCCGGCGTATCCGAGTCCGTACGACATTCGCAGACCTCACATTATCTTGTAGCGGCCCATGGCCTCGAGGTACAGGATCTCCCCGCCCTCGGTCAGGGGCTGCTCGTGGTCCGCGTTGATGGGGATGGAGATCTGCTCGAACGTCTCCATGTCCATGATGAGGGCCTCGGCGTCGCTGAGGGTCAGGATCTGTCCCTTCCTCTTGTCGATGACGGGCACCTGGACCTTCGTGCTGACGGGTCCGACGATGGATTTCTTGGCTCCGGTGAAGATGCTGACTGCATCGACGTTGGCCTTGGCGGATCCGTGCTTTCCGGGCTTGGACGTAGTGATCTTGATGATCTTGCAGGGCTCGTCGTCGACGTTGACGTACCTGCCCTCTTTCAGCTCCCTGATCTCTTTCATCTCCCACATTGGTCTCACTCTCTCAGATTATTGGCTTCCCGCCGTTCAAGGCCGGAAGTTCACCCCCGAGACGGAGGCGTCGATACGCATGTTGTTCATAGTCATGCTATCTGGGTCTCCCCTACGGGCGGTTGTCCATATTAATATTACGCGCGCGACGGCGGTTCATCGAACTCGCCCCCGCGCATGAGGCGTTCCATGTTGTGTCCTTCCCTCAGCTCGCGGTCGGTCATATCGGGAAGGGGGTGGATCGTGCCGTCGATCATGTGCCAGCAGCAATCCGGTCTAGACATGTAGTTGGATATGAGGTTCAGATTATGCGTCGTGAACACCGTTTGGAACGATGTCGTCTCGGCGATGAGCTTGAACAGGTTATCCGAAAGACGGTAGTGATAGTTGACACCGAAATCGTCTATGAATGCGAAGGTGGTCCCAGTCGACCGTTTCTTCCAATAATACAGGATCATGAGCGACTTCGTTCCGTCGGACATGATGCGATCGAATGGAATGCAGCCCCTTCCGGTTTTCAGCACCACGTTCTTAGACGAATGGTCCGATTCGATGACATCGAGATTCAGATCGATGCCGGCAGATTCTTGGAGGAATGAGGCGAAGTCCGCCACCAGGTCATTTTCCGCGAGGTATTCCAGGATTGATGCCGGCTCTTCCGAAGAACCCAATGGGGTTTTGTCGCAGGTGGTCCCGATATACCGCATACCTCTTACGAAGTCAGCCGTGATCTTGAACGGTGATCCCTGTTGTTGGTCCGAGGAGATGGCAATGCATCCGAGCATCGACGCGTTCGCGTCTTCAAAATCTAGGCTGATGTCCCGTATGCCGTACTCGGATAGTCCCGTATTCGAAATCGAATGACCCTCTCTGAGGAATACCATCGAACCGTTCACGTCGAATCTCTCGTAAACAATGGTCTCGGGGCCTGTTTTCCTGTATTCGTACGAGATCTCCATACATCCGAATTGGAAATCATATGCGAATGTAGCGTATTCGAGGTCCCTGTCGCCGTTCAGAAAGCACGTCTCATCCGTATCATCGCAGTAATTGCGTACGCCCAGGAGCTTGGTGATGTCCATGATGGCATACCCAAGATTGGTCTTCCCGCACCCGTTGTTCCCTATGATCACCATCTTGTCGATCAGTCCGTTACGGATCAGATGAGCATTGAACGGGTATTGTCTCGTTTTCGAGAAGTCCACGGTGACTCTCTTTCCGAGGTTCCTGTAGTTCTCAACCGTAAATCTCTTCAACATCCAATTAGAACATACGTTATCGAAGATAAAAATCAATGTATGGGTTTTTATGTTGTCGTAATCTGAAAAACTATCTCAACGGCTTCGGCATAAGACACATAGCCAGATTGAGAAAAGATGCGGCCGTTACTGTGTGTCCCCCGGTCGGCCGCGGGCCGGGGGCGTTGCAGTTTCAGCGCCTCTTCGGCTTACCCTTCTGGGGCCTGCTGCGGCCCTTCCCTTTGGACTTCTGGGGCTTCTTGGGGGGATCGGGATACTTCTTCTTGATCTCCTCGACCCTGGTCTTCAGCTCCGCGTTGAGCCTGTCCCCGGCGAACTCCCCGTGGTACTGGTCGATCTTCGCCGCGATCAGGACCTTCCCGGCCAGCGCCCTGGCGATCTTCCCGCGCTGCCAGTACGGCGCCCTGTGGACGTCCGGATGCTGGTAGATGATCCCGTGCTTCGGACCGCGCTTGCCGGTCCTCATGCTCCTGAACATGGCCTTCTCGGCACCCAGGAGCTGCACGGTGGACGACGGCAGCGAGGCGAGCCTCTCCAGCCCTCCGGCCAGGGATACCATCCTGGCGGCCAGCGGGCCCCCGAGCATGGAGCACATGTTGGGGCAGGTCTCCTCGACGATGCCCTGGATGTACGCCTCCGTGCGGTCCTCGTCCTCGTACAGGCGGTCGAGGGTGTCCGCCAGATCCATGATCGCGCGCATGTCCTCGTCGTCCATGTCGGCGCCGATGGATTCGATGTCGATCCCCAGCTCCTCCTTCACGGCGTCCCTGTCGCCGTAGCGCGCCACGAGTTCGGCGTACCTCTTGTCGTGCGCGTAGTCGGCCAGTTCCGGGAAGTGCATCCCGTACCACTCGTGCAGGCGCTCGCTGTACAGGTTTATCGTCGAGATCTGGTCGTCGAGGCTCCTGATGGCCTGGACCAGGTTCCTGTCGCGGGGGACCGGTTCGGATGTCCTGAGCTTCCCGAGGCCGATCATGACCTCGTGCATGAACGCGTCGTCGTACCCGTAGTCCTGGGCTTTGATGAACGAGGAGTCGAACATCATGGGCCTGCCGAGCTCGGACTGCCTCCTGTCTGAGACGCCGGGCTTGTCGACGTTCGCGACCAGCTCCCTCTCCTCGTCGAGGATCCCCCCGCGCTGCATCCGCGCGAGCTTCTCGGCCGCGACGGAGACGTCCTTGGGCATGAGCCTCTTGTCGAGGATCCTGCCGGATTTCTCGTCCACGAGGAAGGAACCGAACCATTTCGTCACGAGTACGGCCATGTCAGAGCACCCCCAGCTTCCTGAGTTCGGAATCGGGCAGGTCCTCGGCGTCGCCGGCCATCAGCTGCAGGCGGGCCTGGAACTCCAGCTCCTCCATCCTGTCGTACGCCTCCTCCAGCGTCCTCCCCTGGGTCAGCGACCCGTGGCGGGCCATCAGTATGGCGTTGGATCCGCTGTGCGATGCTATGGCATCCACGAGCTCGTCCGTCCCCGGCGTTATGTAGGGGATCGTGGGCACCTTACCGAGCAGGAGGGCGCCTTCGGGCGTGAGGCTGCACCTGAGCTCCTCCCCCTTGAGGGTGAGGGCGATGCAGTTGAGCGGGTGGCAGTGGATGACCGCGTCGGTGTCCGGGTTGGCGCGGTAGAGGGCCAGGTGGAACCTGGTCTCGATCGACGGCTTCCCGCCGGATATGACGGTCCCGTCCAGGGAGACCTTGACGAGGTCCTCGGGCTTCAGCAGGCCCTTGTTCCTCCCGGAGGGGGTGATGAGCACCCCGTCGTCGATCCTGACGCTCATGTTCCCTCCCGCGGATACCGTGAGGTTCCTGTCGTAGAGCCTCGCGCACGTCTCGACGAGCGCCCTGCGGGCCGATCCCTCGTCCATATCAATCCCTCATGACCCCGATCTCGTCCGGTCTGAGGATGCCCTTCTCGGTGATGAAGCCGGTGACCAGGTCGGCGGGGGTGACGTCGAAGGCGGGGTTGAGCGCCTGGGAGCCCTCGGGGGCGATGTCGATGCCGGCGATCTTCCTGACCTCGTCCTGCGAGCGCTGCTCGATGACGATCTCCTTGCCGGATCCCATGTTCAGATCGAACGTGGATACGGGCGCGGCGACGTAGAACGGGATGCCGAAGTGCTTGGCGGCGATGGCCTTGTCGAAGGTGCCGATCTTGTTGGCGAAGTCCCCGTTGGAGGCGATCCTGTCCGCCCCGGTGATGATGAAGTCGACGCCCTGGCTCATGTAGTAGGCGGAGGCGCCGTCGGGGATGATCCTGTGGTCGATGCCCTCCTGCCACAGTTCCCACGCGGTGAGCTGCATGCCCTGGAGACGGGGACGGGTCTCGGACACGTAGACGAAGAACTCCTTCCCGGCGTCGTGGGCGGTCCTCATGGGTGCCAGCGCGGTCCCGTAGTCGACGGTGGCGAGGGCCCCGGCGTTGCAGTGGGTCATGAGCTTCATGCCGTCGTCGATGAGCTCCGCTCCGTACTTCCCGATGAGTTTGCACTTGTCCACGGTGGCCTGGGCGTAGGCGTCCGCGGCCTTGACGGGGTCCTCGCCCTCCGAGAGCCTGGCGGACATCCAGTCCACGGCGTGGAAGAGGTCGTATGCGGTGGGGCGGGCGGATTTGATGTCCGATGCGGCCTTGGAGAGGTCGCAGCCCTTCAGCGCGGCGAGGCACATGGCGTACGCGGCAGTGGCTCCGATCGAGGGGGCCCCGCGGGTGGTCATGTTGCGGATGGCCTCCGCCACGTCGAGATAGTCGGTGAAGCTCACGATGGCGATCCTCGAGGGCAGCTCCCTCTGGTCGATCATGACGACCTCGCCGTTCTCGAACCAGACCGCTCTGATGTCCTTCCTGATTCCGTCGATTAGCGCTTTCATGGTAACGGCGTGTCATGAGCGAAGCCCATTATATGCGCTACCGTCCGAAGGATATCGGTCCAGGATGCGGAAGTCGGTGATATCGTCGATGCGCCTCGCCCCGGGAGGACCGGTCAGGACGCCGTCGATCGACACCAGGTTCCTGCTCTTGGACGCGTTGTAGGCCGTCTCCGCGTCCGTACCGGAGACCTCGAACCGGGCTGTGATGGCCTTCCCGCCCTCGGAATCCAGGAATCTCAGCTTCATGGTCATCTTCTGGTCTCCGCACTCCTCGCGCAGGTCGTTGATCTGCACGATCCTGCCGACGAATCTCCCCTCCTCGCTCAGTTCCGGAGGTCTCATCTCGGATTCGATGGACGAGATGTTCCTGAAGATCCTCTCGGTGAGCACCGTCGGGGGCTTCTGCTTCTCCGGTTCGCCCGGTCTCGTCCTGCATATCCCGATGTCCGAGCCGGACGACCCGAGGCTCATCACGGATGACACGAAGTTGTACGAGATCCGGAGTTCTGGATCCAGGGACTTCCTGCCGCGTTCGGCGGCGTCCCTGATGTATCCGATGGAATCCTCGATCTTGTCGCACAATACTTTGAGATCTAGCGAGGTGCCTTCGGTCCTATCCGTATGCCCTGTGCCCGTGGGATACAGGAATTGCACGATGTAGCTACCGGGGATTGGAGGGCCGACGCGGATGCGGTCCAGTTCCTTCTTGTTCCATCCGGAGCCTCTGTAGTACGGTTTGTATTGTGTCAAATCACGAAGGGCGTACGTGTTGATGTCCCGTCCTGCCCGGAGGATAGATACGAGGCTGTCGACTGGTATGATCCCCACTTCATCGGGATCGGATTCGTAGCGGTACTCCACTGTGTCGGAGCATGAGGACATGGACATGCCCGTGAGGATATTCTGCGTGGATTCCGAGTAGATCCTCGATAGGTCCGACACCAACTCATAGAGTCTGCGGGGATAATCCCGGAGGGTGTTGTCGTTCGGGACCGTCAGCTGATATCTTCCATCTTTGTCCGAATACACGTCGAAAGTAGCCCCTGAACGGACTTTCTCCCATCCGCGCGATGAGAGATACGCCATGATCCGCTTCGGATCGGTTTTGCGGAGTGCATCCC